>NZ_JBFUCN010000007.1:0-212766 GCF_056405195.1 Polaromonas sp. P1_H6 | reverse complement strand
GAGACCCCGCCTGAACCGAGCACCGCAGGTTGCCCGTAGCGAAGCGAAGGGACGCAGCAACCAGGGTCGCCTTTTCTTTTGCTTACTTTTCTTTTGGCGAAGCAAAAGAAAAGTGAGTAGCTGCCGGGCTACCCCCGGCCAGCAACCCTAAGCAGAGGGCGAGGGCGCGCAAGCCGGCGCAAGACCCGGCCACGTCACCGCTACCTGGCTGCCAGCGCCTCGGCTTCCTGGCGCTGCCAACCCCCCCCCAGCGCCTTGAAAGCCGCGACCGCCGCCCGCGCGGATTCCGTTTGCGCCTGCGCCCGCAGATCGGAAGCCCGCAGCAGGTTCTCGTCAGCTTGCAGGACTTCAACGAAGCTGACGACCCCTTTCTGGTAGGCCGCGAACGAAGCCCCTCGCGCCCGCCCGAGCGAGTCCACACCCTGGGTGAGCAGGGCGGCCTGGTCCTCGCGTTTTACAAGGGACGAAAAAGCGTTTTCCACGTCTTCGGTCGCGCGCAGCACGGCAAGCCGGTAAGCGGCCAGCGCCTCGGCGTCCTGGCCCTTGGCCAGGTCGATCTGCGCGTTGATGCGGCCGAAATCGAACAGGCGCCAGCGAAGGCCCAGCACGCCGGCGGCCTGGCTTGAGCTGTTGGTGAACAGCCTGCCGCCGGGCACCGCCGTCGCGCTGCCGACCAGCCCGCTCAGCGAGAGCTTGGGGTAGTACTCGGCGATCGCCATGCCGATACGGGCGTTCGATGCGGCCAGGCGGCGTTCGGCGACGATCAGGTCGGGCCGGCGCCTGAGCAGATCGCCCGGTGAGCCGCTTGAGGCGATCTGCGGGGCGGCCGGGATAAGGGCGGAATTCGCCAGCTCATTCCGGTGCGTACCGGGCGAGCTGCCCAGCATCACGTCCAGCGCATTCATGGCCGTCTCCAGTCCTGTTTCGAGGACCGGCACCGACGCCCGCACCTGGGCCAGCGCGCCCTCGGCCTGCCGCAACTGAAGCTCGGCGGCCAGGCCTTTGCCGTAAAGCAGCTGGATGATGGAGAGCTGTTCCTGTTGCGTTTGCGCTTGCCTGCGCGCAAGCTCGACGCGGGTTTGCAGCCCGCGAATGCTGATGTAGATATCGGCCGTCTGCGCCGCCACCGCGAGGCGGACTGCCGCCGCGCCGGCCTCCGACGCCTGGTAGTCGGCGAGCGCTGCTTCCCGTCCGCGGCGCAGGCCACCGAACAGATCCAGCTCCCAGCTTGCGCCGAGATTGGCCTCATAAGCCCTGCCGTTGCGGTCGAAATTGGGCCGTGAATTCAGGACCTGCCCCAAAGGCGTTTCAAGCGACTGGTAGGCGCGCGTCCCCTGGGCGCTGAGGTTGCCGGAAGGCAGCAAGGCGGCATCGGCCGCCCCCAGCCCTGCGCGGGCCTGGGTGACGCGAGCGGACGCCTGCGCGAGGTCGAGGTTCTGCGCCAGGGCTAGCCTTACGAAGCGGGTGAGCTGTGGATCGCCAAAGCCTTCCCACCAGACGATGGCATCGGCGGCGGCGCTGGCCTGGCGCTGTTCAAGCGCCTTCTGGCCCAGGTAGCGGTCCGGCAGGGGCGTCTCGGGCCGGACATAATCGGGCCCGACAGCGCAACCCGCTGAGAGACTGGCGATGGCCAGGATGATGAGAGTGCGTTTGAGTAGCATGGGGCAGCTTCCGCGAGTGGAAAAAGGGAGTTTGGGGAGGAATTAAATGTGACTATATTACAATATGGTCACTCGTTGTGCAAATAGCTGGCAAGGGGTAAGCTGTGGACATGAGTAAAGAAAGCACCCATGCGGCTCCGGCCCGAGGCCCGGCCGACCACGATGTGCGGGACCAGATTGTTTTGGCCGCGACCCAGCACTTCCGCCTCTACGGCTACGAAAAAACCACGGTTTCCGACCTCGCCAAGGCCATCGGCTTTTCCAAGGCCTACATCTACAAGTTCTTCGAATCCAAGCAGGCCATCGGCGAACTGATCTGCGCGAATTGCCTGCGCGAGATCGAAACCGACGTCAGGGCCGCCGTCGATGCCGTCGACGGCCCGCCGGAGAAGCTGCGGCGCATGTTCAAGACCATCGTCGAGTCCAGCCTTCGCCTGTTCTTTGAAGACCGCAAGCTCTACGACATCGCGGCTTCCGCCGCCACCGGTCGCTGGGAAGCGGTGCGTGCCTTTGAAGGGCGCATCCAGGCCTTGCTACAGGATGTGCTGCGCCAGGGGCGGGAAACCGAGGAGTTCGAGCGCAAAACGCCACTCGACGAGACGGCCGCCGCGATCTACCTGGTGATGCGCCCCTACCTCAACCCGCTGCTCCTGCAGTACAGCTTTGATTACACCGAGGACGCGCCGGCGCAGCTGTCCAGCCTGGTGCTGCGAAGCTTGTCCCGCTGAATTTGCGCTACTTTGATTGTGACTATTGACAATATTGGTCACTAGTATCAAAATGAAATCCTGTCTGTTTTTGATGGGATTTCCATGCGCCGCCACCTCGTTTTCCTTGCTGTCCTGCCCGCACTGACGCTTGCCCTGGCCGCCTGCGGCGACAAAAAGCCTTCCGATCCCCGTAGCGAAACACCGCTGGTACGCGCCGCCACCATCCGGGACGCGGCCCTTGCGTCGCGTTCCTTCACCGGAACCGTCGCCGCGCGGGTGCAAAGCGACCTGGGCTTCCGGGTTTCCGGCAAAGTCCTCGAGCGCCTTGTCGATGCGGGGCAAAGCGTCAAGCGCGGGCAGCCCCTCATGCGCATAGACCCGGTTGACCTGAAGCTCGCGGCGCATGCCCAGCAGGAAGCGGTCGCGGCTGCCCGGGCACGGGCCCAGCAAACGGCCGAGGAAGAAGCCCGCTACCGCGACCTGCGCGGAACCGGCGCGATATCGGCTTCGGCCTACGACCAGGTCAAGGCCGCGGCGGATGCCGCCAAAGCCCAGCTCAATACGGCTGAAGCCCAGGCCGAAGTGGCGCGTAACGCCAGCCGTTATACGGAACTGGTGGCGGATGCCGACGGCGTCATCATGGAAACGCTGGCCGAACCCGGCCAGGTCGTCAACGCGGGGCAGGTCGTGCTGCGCCTGGCGCGTGCCGGACACCGTGAGGCCATCATCCAGTTGCCGGAAACCCTGCGCCCCGCGGTGGGTTCAAGCGCCACGGCCTCGCTTTTTGGCAGGGACGGCGCGCCCGTTCCGGCCAAGCTCAGGCAGCTCTCGGATGCCGCGGACAGGCTGACGCGCACCTTCGAGGCGCGCTATGTGCTGGAAGAGGATCTGGCCAACGCACCCCTGGGCACCACGGTCACCATCAATATCCCGGAGGCGAATGTGCCTGCCGCTGCACAAGGCGGCTTGTCGGTCCCGATCGCTTCCCTGTTCGATGCCGGCAAGGGGCCGGGCGTCTGGGTCATCCAGGGCGAGCCGGCCAAGGTTTCCTGGCGGCCGGTCACGGTCCAGCGGCTGGACGAAGACAGCGCGCGCATTGCGGGCGCCTTCAAGCAGGGTGACCGCATCGTCGCACTCGGCACGCACCTGCTGCGCGAAGGCGAACAGGTCCGGGTGGCGGGCGAAGCCGCCGTCGCCACCGCCGCTACCACCACCGGCCCGGGAGCGCGGCCATGAGCGAAGGCCGTTTCAACCTGTCGGCGCTCGCCGTGCGCGAGCGTTCCGTCACCTTGTTCCTGATCGGCCTGATCTCCCTGGCTGGCCTCGTGTCCTTCTTCAAGCTGGGCCGGGCCGAAGACCCGGCGTTCACGGTCAAGGTGATGACCGTCATCACCGCCTGGCCGGGCGCCACGGCGCAGGAAATGCAGGACCAGGTCGCCGAGAAACTGGAAAAGCGGCTGCAGGAATTGCGCTGGTACGACCGCAGCGAAACCTACACCCGGCCGGGCCTGGCCTTCACCACCCTGACCTTGCTGGACACCACACCGCCCTCGGAAGTGCAGGAGCAGTTCTACCAGGCGCGCAAGAAAGTCAGCGACGAAGCCGGCAACCTTCCGTCCGGCGTGATCGGGCCCATGGTCAACGACGAATACGCCGACGTCACCTTTGCCCTGTTCGCGCTCAAGGCCAAAGGCGAGCCGCAGCGCCTGCTGGTGCGTGATGCCGAGACGCTGCGCCAGCGCCTGCTGCGCGTGCCCGGCGTCAAGAAGGTCAACATCGTCGGCGAGCAGCCCGAACGCATTTTTATCGAGTTCTCGCATGCGCGCCTGGCGACGCTGGGCCTGAGCCCGCAGGACGTGTTCAGCGCGCTCAACAGCCAGAATGCCTTGACGCCCGCCGGCTCCGTGGAAACTCGGGGGCCGCAGGTCTTCATTCGCCTGGACGGCGCTTTCGATGAGCTGCAGAAGATCCGCGATACGCCGGTCGTGGCGCAGGGGCGCACCCTGAAACTGTCGGACATCGCCACCGTCAAGCGCGGCTATGAAGACCCTGCCACCTTCATGATCCGCAACGGCGGCGAAGCGGCGCTGCTGCTCGGCGTTGTCATGCGCGACGGCTGGAACGGGCTGGACTTGGGCAAGGCGCTGGACAAAGAACTCGCTGCGATCAACGCCGAGATGCCGCTCGGCATGGGCCTGAGCAAGGTCACCGACCAGTCCGTCAACATCAGCTCGGCCGTCGACGAGTTCATGGTCAAGTTCTTCGTCGCGCTGCTGGTGGTCATGGTCGTGTGTTTCGTGAGCATGGGCTGGCGCGTCGGCATCGTGGTCGCGGCGGCCGTGCCGCTGACGCTGGCGGCCGTCTTCATCGTAATGGCCGCGACCGGAAAAAACTTCGACCGCATCACGTTGGGCTCGCTGATCCTGGGACTGGGCCTGCTGGTGGACGACGCCATCATCGCCATCGAAATGATGGTGGTGAAGATGGAGGAGGGCTATAGCCGTACTGCCGCGTCCGCCTATGCCTGGAGCCACACCGCCGCGCCCATGCTCTCGGGCACGCTGGTCACGGCCGTCGGCTTCATGCCCAACGGCTTTGCCCGTTCCACCGCGGGCGAATACACCAGCAATATGTTCTGGATCGTCGGCATCGCGCTGATCGCCTCCTGGGTGGTCGCCGTGGTGTTCACGCCTTACCTGGGCGTCAAGCTGCTGCCCGAACTCAAAAAAGTCGAAGGCGGGCATGACGCGCTTTACGACACACCGCGCTACAACCGCTTTCGCCGGGTGCTCGCGCGCGTCATCGCCCGCAAGTGGCTGGTCGCCGCGACGGTGATGGGCCTTTTCACCGCGGCCGTTCTCGGCATGGCCATCGTCAAGAAACAGTTCTTCCCGATCTCCGACCGTCCCGAAGTGCTGGTCGAGGTGCAGATGCCGTATGGCACGGCCATCGTGCAGACCAGCGCCGCCGCGGCAAAAGTGGAAGCCTGGCTGGCAAAACAGCCGGAAGCGAAGATCGTCACCGCCTACGTAGGGCAGGGCGCGCCGCGCTTCTACCTGGCCATGGGGCCGGAACTGCCCGACCCTTCGTTCGCCAAGATCGTGGTCCGCACCGACAGCCAGGAGGAGCGCGAGGCCTTGAAGATGCGGCTGCGCACAGCGGTAGCTGAAGGCCTGGCTCCCGAGGCGCGTGTGCGCGTCACCCAGCTGGTGTTCGGCCCGTATTCGCCGTTCCCGGTCGCCTACCGGGTCACCGGGCCGGACCCGGACACGCTGCGCAAGATCGCGGCCGAGGTGCAGCAGGTCCTGGACGCCAGCCCCATGATGCGCACCGTCAACAACGACTGGGGCACACGCAACCCCACGCTGCACTTCACCTTGCAGCAGGACCGCCTGCAGGCCGTGGGCCTGAGCTCCAGCGCCGTGGCGCAGCAACTGCAATTCTTGCTGAGCGGTGTCCCGCTGACCGCCGTGCGCGAAGACATACGCACGGTACAGGTCGTGGCCCGTTCGGCCGGCGGCACCCGGCTGGACCCTGCCCGGATCGCGGACTTCACCTTGACCGGCGCCGCCGGGCAACGCATCCCGCTGTCGCAGGTGGGCAAGGTCGAGGTGCGCGCCGAAGAGCCGGTCATGCGCCGGCGCGACCGCATGCCGACCATCACCGTGCGCGGCGACATCGCCGAAGGCCTGCAGCCGCCCGATGTGTCCAGCGCCATCACCCCGCAGCTCAAGCCCATCATGGACAAGCTGCCCGGCGGCTACCGCATCGAAGAGGCCGGCGCCATCGAGGAGTCGGGCAGGGCGACCAAAGCCATATTGCCGCTGTTCCCCATCATGCTGGCGATCACGCTGCTCATCATCATTTTCCAGGTGCGCTCGATCTCCGCCATGGTTATGGTTTTCCTGACCAGCCCCCTGGGCCTGATCGGTGTGGTGCCCACATTGATCCTGTTCCAGCAACCCTTCGGCATCAATGCGCTGGTCGGCCTGATCGCGTTGTCGGGAATCCTGATGCGCAACACCCTGATCCTGATCGGGCAGATCCACCACAACGAGCAGGCGGGCCTGGACCCTTTCCGTGCGCTGGTCGAGGCCACCGTGCAGCGCTCGCGGCCCGTGATCCTGACCGCATTGGCGGCCATGCTGGCCTTTATCCCGCTGACGCATTCAGTCTTCTGGGGCACCCTGGCTTACACGCTGATAGGCGGCACCTTCGCCGGGACCGTCCTCACGCTGGTGTTCCTGCCGGCCATGTATTCCATCTGGTTCGGGATTCGCCCGGCGCCGGAAGCTGATCCGCGCTGATTTGCGCCTCCTCGCTATTTGCCTGTCGAAAGATCTGTCATGTCGAATTCCATCGTTGTTGTTGTGACCGGGGTGTCATCAGGCATCGGGCGTGTTACCGCGGAAAAGTTCGCCAAGCTGGGATGCCGGGTGTTCGGCACCGTGCGCAGCATTGCCAGAGCGACACCACTGCCCGGTGTCGAACTTGTCGAGATGGATGTTCGCGACGACGCTTCCGTCCAACGCGCAATCCAGTCCATCATCGGCCAGGCCGGCAGTGTTGACGTGCTGGTCAACAACGCGGGAATCAACCTGATAGGCGCGGTGGAGGAAACCACCATCAGCGAGGCCGCATCCCTGTTCGACACCAATGTGTTCGGCATATTGCGCACCACACAGGCGGTGCTTCCGCACATGCGCGCGCAAGGCTACGGCAGGATCGTCAATATCAGTTCCGTGCTCGGCTTTCTGCCCGCTCCCTACATGGGGCTTTATTCGGCCTCCAAGCATGCGGTGGAAGGGCTGTCCGAAACCCTGGACCATGAGGTGCGCCAGTTCGGCATCCGCGTCACGCTGGTCGAGCCAGCCTACACCAGGACCAGGTTCGAAGCCAGCTCGGCTCAGGCAAAGTCAAAAATCGCGGACTATGACCGTGAGCGCGAGATTGTCTCGCGCGCTTTCGCCACGAGCGTCAATGGCGCACCCGAACCCTCGGAGTTGGCAGACACGATCGTCGAAGCGGCGCTTGGCTGCTGGCATATGCGCCGCACGCCGGCCGGGCGGGCATCCCTCCTGGGCAAACTGCGCCGTTTCGTGCCTGCAATCTTTTTCGATGCAAGCCTGCGGAAATCATTCGGGCTCGGCTGAAAACCGCGGCCCGGCTTTAAAGGCACACGGCCGTGGGGTGGACCCGCGGCCCCATGGCAAGTTGTTCCAGAAAGACGAGCGGCGTTTGAGTGCTATCGCGGAGGCACCCGCCTCCGGGCCGCGACGGCCAGGCGCTGGGCCGCAAGCGGAACGAGGCGGGCGATCTCCGCATCGAACTCATGGATCTTCGCGCCGGCCTCCTCAATGGATTCGAAACGCAGCGGCGTGGGTACCGTCGGAACCCTCCAGAGATTGGGTTCGAGTACAAGCAGCCCCCCGTACTTCTGGGTGGGCCCGGGCGCCGTCTCGACCTCCGTCGAATTGAGGATGTACCGGATGCAGGGTGTGATCTGGTAGACCGTGCAGCTGCCCATGTCCAGCTTCAGATAGAAGGATGGCGGCTCTTTGGGAATCTTTGCCAGGTCTTCCAGTGTCGGCCGGTAGAAAGCGCGATCGTGGTTCAGGGCCCTGCGCTCGTAGGGCAGCGGGATCACCGTGGCGGTGATGCCCAGTTTGGAAAGCTCCTGGACCAGCGCGGCGACAAAGACCGGGCGATAGTCATTGGCGATCTTTTGTTCAAGAGCCTTCTGGTTCAAGGTCTCGTGGATGTAGTCCAGCTTGTGCTGCACCGCCAGCGAGCCCAGCATGACGGTTGCGAAGCCGGCCCCGACAATCGGGCTATCCGGGCTCACAGGAGGGGTGTACTCAAAGGGTGCTTTCTCGACGATCAGGTTGATCTGCGTGGTCCTGTCGTGTTCAAGCTGCTGGAACATGGGTGTCGCCGGTGCGCAGCCAGTGGCCAGCACCGCGCCGCAAGCCAGGCATAAGCCCGCCGCGATTCTGGATACCGCTTCTGAGAAAGCCTTCATGGATCGTCCCTCTGTGGATTGTTGTTGCTGCTGCCCAGGCGGTTGCTGCCGCTGAAACCTGGCGCAGCGCCAGTTTATCCAGGCGCGGGTGGCCGGTCGTCATCCAATTGAGGTAGGTGGCTGCACGTCCCGGCCCAGCGCCGCGTCAGATACCATCCGGGAAAGCATGGGAGATTGACATGCCAAATCGCCGCCACATGCATGAAAGGGAGTCATGACAACAGAGACCCAGGATGAGCCCACCGAAAAGCTGATTGGGTGGCGCTACTTCGCGCTGTGCGGATTGGCAGGCCTCGCACCTTATGGCCTGCTGATGGCATGCTTACCGCTCTTCGATCACTTCAATTGCAAGCTTTCCTGGCAGGCGGTATGTGATGGCCACGCGTGGGTGGCAGCCATGGCGAATGCGGTGACGGGATTTTCGTGGCTCGTCATGCTGACCTTTCCAATGAGCGTCATCTTTGTGATTGGCGGCCTGGCCATCAATGTCAATCGGTGGATCTTCAAGGGGCGGCGAAGATCCAAGCTTGGTGCTTAAGCCCTTGTTCTGCTTTTTACTGCAAGGATGCGCCCAAGCAGACGCCAAGTGCTGTTGATGTGAAGCCGGATGGACTGCCAAAACCTGAACGATTCATTCGATGCGTAAATCGGAGGAGGGCAGAGTAACCAACTCTAATAGCCAGCTGGATATCGGGCCTGCGCCTCACTCGTCGAATGCCTTGCCGATCTGCAGCCAATCCACAGAACGATGCCGACCTGGCAGAACTTCCGGGAGAACATGTCGGGCCAATCGCAACCCGCTTGCTGAGTTGGCGAACCACACCACCGCGTCTTTCGTTTCGAGGTTGCCCATCACGAATGCACGAAAGCCCGGATTATGTCCCCAATGGAAGAAGCAGCCTTCCGACGGCTCCAGGCCCCAACCGAGTCCCCAAGCCACGTCTTTTTCCTCTGCAGCATCTGAATTCAAGACGTCATCGACACCCTCTCTTGCTGCAATCACTGGTGTAAACCACCGCTTATGCATCGTCGATGACAGGCCGGTTCCACGAAGCGCCGCCTGCACGAAATGCGCGTAATCCGTCGCGGTCGTTAAAAGCGACCATGAGGCTGCCGCTTTGACTGGACGCCGCTTGGAGACAGCTTGTCCATTTAACTCTTGTCCTTGCGCGTGGTTGGACTCGAACCGGTCTTGCCAATTCAAACTGGAGTCGGCCATTCCGAATGCCTTGAAGACCCGGGTGCGGGCGAGCTCTTCCAAAGGACTATCCGTCAATCGTTCGATCGCTTGTTGCAGCCAACCAAATGCGCTGCTGCCATAGTTGAACCGCTCGCCAGGCGCGAAGTAGGTCTTCAGCGGTGTGCCTGCCCCTGCGATGTTAGGAAGCCCGCTTGAGTGGGTGAGCACATGCAGAGCGGTAATTGCCTTAGCTCGTTCATCGTCTGCCACAAAGCCTCCACAGATCAGATGAAGCGGTCGGTCAAGATCGAGCAACCCTTCCTCTGCCAGCTGAAGGGCAATAAAGGAAACCACTGGCTTCGTGAGGGATGCGGCTTCGAAAACGGTACGGCTGTTCACTGCGGCGCCATCGTGGGCGCCCCGAATCCCAACGGCATAGGTCGAAGCAATCTCGCCGGACCTCAACGTAGCCAGCGACAAGCCATGCGTTGCCTTCTGAACTCGGGACTCATGCAGAATTTTTTCGAGCATAGGTATGTTTATACGAGACGGCACCGCGACAGCCTGGTATTTAAGGCGTTTGAGTATCGCACCAGCGCTGTTCAGAGTGGAAGGCTGTAGTAACCCACGCCGCCGCGGCGGCCGCGTGCCTGTCGGAGCGATAAGCGCTTCACTTGACTAACGGTAAGGGGTGTTATCGATCAAGTAGAAAGTGTCTTTCACTCTCCAAGTTTGCGGTCGACTTCTCCCCGCGGACTCTTGGGGAGCCGCTATGGCTCCAGTGCTTTCTTCATGTAGGCCACGTAGAAGCCCTGGACGAAGTTGTCGATGCGCCCGAACTCTTCATAGCCTTGCTTAAGGTAGAACGCGCGGGCTTGCCATTCGAAGGTGTTCAGCGTCGCATTGCGGGCGCCCAGCTCGCAGGCTTTCTGTTCCGCCGTTTCAAGCAGCCTGCGACCCACGCCCTTGTGACGCGCCCCCTCGTCCACGAACAGCAGCTCCACATTCAGCCAGTGCATGAAAACAAACCCGCGCAACCCACCCACGAGTTCGCCGTGGCCGTCCTTTGCGCTGACCCAGACCGGCTGCACTTGGGCATATTCGCCCACGAACTGGTAGTTGAACTGCCGCATGCGGCGACCGAGCTCGCCAGAATGCACTTCCTCTGCCGTGGGGGTGTAGATCTCAATGTCGCTCATGGATGAAAGCATGTTCATCCAGCATTTTGTCATGCTGAAGTATTGATTAGAGGAGAGCGGACGCCGTTTCCCAACGCTGAGCATTACGGTCTTTGTGATGCTCAGCAAATCCTCCCCTAATCGGAGGGTTTTTTACGCCTAGTTATTCAGCAATGGCTCTAAATGTCAATTGCTGCTTAGCAACAGGCTCATGTGTTGGCCATCATAGAACGTACCATCAAGTCGAATTGCTTCGGGTTCGAGCCCGTAGGGTTCGAAGCCGAGCGACTGATAAAGGCCGATTGCGGCGGTGTTTGGCAAGAACACGGTCAAATTTACGCGGTGCACATCTTGTGAGCGTGCGTGTTCCAACGCAGCCTCGACAGCCATCCGGCCGAATCCTTGACCTTGATGCGATGGATCGACGAAAGTCCCCCAAAGAGTCACCTTGTGCATGGAAGAGGGAAATCGGCTCGTCCACGCGACGGCCGAGCACGCACGCAGCAGGCCGTCGACAAACACGCCAAAGGCCGCGCTAGGGGCGGGAGCGCCCAGCTGATCACGGAACCCCTGCAGCGGCCTGGTCAACTCTTCAGCAAGCGAAAGCCCCATAGGCACGGGATTGTGTTCAGTGACCCGACGTCGCAAGGCGGAAAATTCGTCCGCATCAGAGGTCATCAGTTGGCGAGTGTTGAGTTCTGGCTTCACAGGGTCCTTGCGTGAGTCGGAGGTCCGCTTCCGGCCGATTGTCGAAGTCTAGCCTACACACCGGTAAGCAGCCGCTCGGTCATCAAGATGGGGTGCCCAGCTTGGGTTCGGTGGACAATGGGGCATGACCGCCGACCAAGAGAACCCGACAGTTTGGCCCGACTTCATGGGTGCTTTGGAGCCGGAAGCATCGGAGAGCCCAGTTACTGCTGCCGCTCCAACAGACATCGCCGTGCTGAAACCTTCGAGCGATCTGCCGGCTTCGGTCGCGGCTTGGTCCGGGGACTGGTCAGGATGGGCCGGCCAAGGCCGGAGCTACGACGTCAAGCTGATCGTCGAAAGTCTCTCACGGAACGAAGCTACGATCGTGTGCGTGCGAGCGTCCGGCGACCAGGGTGTTTTTAGCGAACGCGTGCTCGCTCAGGTTCGCGGGAACGAACTGCGAGGCCGCCTGACAAACGGCGCAAGCCTCCAATTTCGGATGAGAAATCCGGATGTAGTAGAACTTCTGTGGCGCGAACTGGACGGTCGCTGGATCGCTGGGGTCCTATCACGGCCGAGTGTTGAAGAACAACGAATCAGCGAACGCGTGCCCACCGAGATGTTCGAACGTGGCGAGCAGATCATGCTCGAGATGGTGACGTTCAAACCGGCCGGGCCGGGTCCTTTCCCCACGCTTGTGTTCAATCATGGTTCGACGGGTATCGGAAACGATCCGGCGCTGTTTACCAGCACGGTGACCAGCCCGGCGATGGCGAAATATTTCAACGATCGTGGCTGGATGGTCGTGTTCCCACAACGACGCGGGCGCGGAAAATCAGGCGGCCTTTACGACGAGGGATTCGAACCAGATCGGTCGCAATACTCAGACGATCCCCAATACGCACTTCCGGGATTCGAGCACGCGCTGCTAGACGTGGCGTGCGTTGTCGAGCACTTGCTTACGCGGCCCGATGTTGATCGTGAGCGCCTGCTGATTGGCGGGCATTCTCGGGGTGGCTTCCTTGCATTGGCATTCGCAGGAGCGCGACCGAAGCTCTTTCTCGGCGTCCTCAATTTCGTGGGAGGCTGGGTTGACGAGCAGGGCCCCGCATCCGAGATGATCAATCCCGTGATCGCCAGGAGGGGAGCAACATTTCCCGGACCTACCGCATGGCTCTACGCTGAAAACGACCCCTTCTATAGCGTTGCTCACAGCCGCAGGAACTTTCACGCCTTCGAAGCCGCTGGCGGTCAAGGGCAGTTTCATGTGCTCGAAACTTTGTCGGGGCAGGACGGCCATCACATCGTTTCCCTGGCAGGCCTGTGGGCGCCGGTCGTAGATGGTTTTCTGGGGCGCATCGGCAACCGAAGAAGTCAAGCGGAATAGTGGCCCGCGCGCGCAGAATTGACCGGTGAGCGCAATCACATCGGATGACCGCTTTCGCGCAAATGCAAAGTCGGGTATGGGCCCAAAGCGGACATGACGAAATATTCCACGATGTATATTTCGGGCTCGTATGAAAACTCTGTTTCATAAAACCCATCTTTAAAACACCACGATCTTTTTGTGATGTTAAGCAAACCCTCCCCTAATTGGAGGGTTTTTTTATGCCCGAGCGATTCATCCGATGAGTAATTCGGAGGAGGGCAGAGAATCAAGTCTAATAGCCAACGCCCGCTTTCGGCCAAAAGCAGCCACTCGCGCAATCTACTTGAAGCAGTCTCTGCTACAAGCCAACACGTTTTATATATGAAAGGGATCTGTAATGGATTGGGTGAAAGAAATCGCTATTGCCGTTCTCGTAAAGCGAAAAGTAGCCGACGCGGATGTCGAGCATGTATGGGATCACGCCTTCCCGGGCGTTGCAGCAACTGAGCAAGAAATTGGCGATATTGAGGCCCGCCTCGGATTCTCCCTCGATGCCGAGCATCGTGCATTTCTTTTATACGCAAATGGATGGGACTGGTTCTTTCAATCAGTCGATGTGTTTGGCACGTCAGACTTGTTGGAAGGGCCTCGGTGTCAGCGAGCTGAGGAGCTATTGAAGAGCTTGGAGAGTTTGAGTGATCTTTGTGGATTCAGTAGAGATGAATTGCTTCCTATTGCAGTCTCTAGGTTCAATACAGATGTCTTCGCAATATCGACATCGCGATCTCACTCACCTGGCACAGTTCTTTGGTTTGCTGGGCAAGTGATCGATACGTTTCCGAGCTTTAGCGAGTGGTTTCTCTCGTTGATGGACTACAACCGGAGCGAGTATCGAGCTTTAATTGAGGGGAAATAGGAACGAGAGTGTGTTTATCGTTTCAGGTGTCGTCACGGCTTCCGACCGAGGTGATTGTCTTGATACTTCTGCTGCTGGTTTAGTCGCAGGGACGGAGCTCCGGCTCTGTTCCTCTTCTTATACCTACGACGGTAGTCGCCGGCATTATTTCGGACCGGGCGCGGAGGGCGCCTTCTCCACGCCGATAGACATTTTCAACGCAGGAATAGGATTGCCAGTGACGGGGTGCGTATTCCGGTCTACTTGACCATCTGTGCCGGGAATTGGTGACCAGCAATATGCAAGATTCTGGTGCTGACCACTGAAACATCGAACCGCCCCTGCAGGGTGACGTCAATTGCGAGCCTTAGCCGAATTGGTACTATCGGCCATGAGCAGACCTACGGTCGTGGCTCCCAATCAAGCGTGAGAGGCAACCTCTCGATGTCGATTCATGACCGTTGAAAGCGATATGTTTGAACTAGCAGCGGAAAGCTATGCCTCTCTGACCCATCTTTTTAGGCCGGAGCATGTCGGTGCAGAGGTCGCGGGTACGGTCCTCGCGGGTAATGCGCGGGGAAAGGTGTTCGTCAGAGCTCAGGATGACTTCCGAACGGCCTTCGTCTACGACAATGGTTTTTGCGTACTCGCAGGCTCGGTCCCGAATCCTGATTTTGCAAGAACCTGCCTTCGATGGCTCTACGACTATCCGCACCAAGATTTCTTCATCCTCTACCCGAGTCACGATGGTTGGCTGCCGATCCTAGATGCAGCCATGACCGCTTCAACGCAAAGAGTCCAGCGGGTTGCCTTTCAGCTTGACAAGGACAGCTTTGAGGCGCTTCGCTCCGAACCGCTTCTTCCCACTGGCATACGCGTGACCCCTATGGATGCGGCCATGATGCGAAAGGTCGAGGCCACTGTGTACCCTTGGATAGGTGGCACTTGGAAATCTCCAATCGACTTCGAGGAGCGCGGTGTTGGAATTTGCGCATCGACAGACGAAGGGGTCGTTAGCCTTTGCTACTCGGTCTTCGTGTCCCACGGCTGCCACGCCATCGACATACTGACGGTTGAAAAGTTCAGGGGCCTTGGACTGGCAAGGGCCGTCGCATCCACCTTCATAGACGAATGCGTCCAACGCGGCGTGCATCCGACCTGGGATTGCTACGAGAGCAACTTGTCGTCCATGCGCCTTGCGCAAGCGCTAGGTTTCAAGGCAACGCACGATTTCCCCGTGTATTCATGGCAACGGCAGAGCTAGCGATTTGCTAGCCGCCATCTCAGCATACGAACGGCCGCTTCAGAGCAGGGGCGAACAGCCGGTTAGGGCCCAAAGGGGCAGTTGATTCTTCTCCGAAACCGACATTCGGTGGTCAACACCAGCGAAGTGGTCAGCTCCTACCAGTTCGCTCCCTGAGCGGCACAGATCGCGAAGTTCACTCCAGCCGATTGCCGATGTCCCGCCTACGTACCCGAAAGTAGTTGCTGGTCAAGATGGAATCGCCGTCCGCAGACACACCAGAGCAAAGAACCTCGGACGCTATTGACGCCCGCTTAGAACCACGATCATGGATCACACAGGTGTGGGCTCGGTGTCTAGCGGCCCATAAGAATCGAACTGCAATCTCGTGCCAAAGCAGCGTTGGAGCTCATAGGCGAACTGCTCCTGGACGCATCGATCCGGTTAGACAACAACCCTGCGGACAAACCGATAAGAGCCCCAGAGGGCGAATGGCCACACAACGATGAACGCACCGGTACCGTACAAAAAAAACGCACCGACAGCGACGAGACCCAACCCCAAGTCGTCCTCTCCCAAGGGTGGTCGCTCTCTGCCCGCGTAGTACTCCCGCTCCGCCACCGAGGCCCCGAAGGTTGCAGCAGCGAATGCACCAGGCAGTGCAATCAGCAGCGAGAGCAGGAGGGCCGCTGACCAACGCGCAATGAACTTGAGCGATCGTCCCATGCCGTCTAACGTTTGACATGAGCTGCATGACCCGGCTTACCGGGGCATGTCAGCTCGATGGAAGGGTTAGGCGTCATTTTCGCGTCCAGAGTCGCCACACCCGCTTGGCCAATGTGGGCTTGCTTCCAGATGCCGAATCGTTGCCTCGCACGCCCTGGATTGAGCTGCCCTCTTGATCGCATTGACTCAGTTCCCCCTTAAGAGAAAGCAGATTCAGGATGTGCTCTTCTCTGCCTGAGTACCGAATGCATCGGACTTCTGATAGGCCAATCGCCTCAGCCATAAGTTGCTGTTCCTGCAAGTTTCTTGGCTGCTGGCAGACATAACAGTGCGAAGCCTCATCGTCGTACCGCAGGAGTTCGGGTACTGCTTCGAACGGGACCAGGCATGCGACGCAGCAGCCGTCTTCAACGTAGAAGTCACCAGGCACGTTCAACGGATGACGGTTGTGTTGTGGCATATGTCTTCGTAACGCCTAAGGTCGGAAATGACCGGCGGGCCATACGTAGGCGAAGCCCGCCGCGAGAACGTCCGTGTCGATCGACTTGTTAGACCTCAAGCGCTCCCCTTGCACCGGCCCGTAGTGACCGTTTCATCAACGAGACCATTTGACGCTACCAGCCGGCGCTGAACTTGGAAGTCTCCGGTCTTTCGATCAAGCCGCCCCTTCTCTGTGACTTGACTGACACGATCCGGGGTCAGGCCGGAGTGCTCCCAACTGACTATGTCCCCTGTGACGGCAATCGGCTTGTCACCTTGGCTTGAGCCCATGACCTTCCGCTCGAAGTCGATGTGATAGATCATCTGTCCCTGGAGTTGAGCGCCACCCGCCAACGCCATAGCGGACGTACAGGTAACGGTTCGCTTCGTGACGGACAGGGCATACAGAACCGCGACTGCGACCACTGCAACTAGAGCCACGGTCAATGCGGTTGTCGAACGAGCGCTGAGTGACATGCTAGAGGTCTAACGCAGAAATGACCGATGGACAGTAGGCTGGCGCAAGCCAGCCGATAGGGCGTCCGCGTCGATTGCCATATTAGATTGCCCCGAGCACGAGCGGCGCTGCACGGCCCATGAGTTCGGAATGATCTACTTCGCCGAGATTCGAAATGAAGCCGAACGAACCGCGTTCTTGAAAGGCTTCTGCCCATTCCCGTAGTTGTTCAATGAGCCAGTCGGGGCACCCGTCCAAAACGGCCAAACTCTTGGTTTGATCGAGGCGGATGAGAGCCGTGAAGGTCGCGTCGGATCTCATGGCGCCCAGCTCCAGAAATCCGTGCTCCCGCTCCAGCCGGTATGCCGATTCCACGGCCTCTTGAATCTCGGTGTCCACGTCGCCTCCCGTGCAATCTAACGTAATGTATACCGCAAGGTCTGCGGTATAACTTGGCGCTTGCGGTAAAAGCTGGCTGCTAAAAACCAACCAGGTGCTTGTTATTAAAAGACTGATTGTCCAATTTGAGTTTCGTTTAGCTCGATAAAAAGGGGATCAAACTCCGCAATTCGATTTAGGCATACGGTCTACCAAAACTTCCACCATGGCTTTGCCTCAACGTTCCCATCCAGGCCGGAGGTCGAAAATCTCGCCATTTCAGCCATCCTCTCTGATGGTATGAACAATGGAGCCGGATCTCCTTCTGAGTCCGGACCGACGATAGCTCCGGGAGCGGTACCACTCTTCCACACCGTGTTCGCGTTTGGATCAAACGTCAGCCATCTGCAGGGCAGGGTGGGGCCTTGGTAGAAGTCAACAACGCAAAGGTCTCTCCACATCCGCTGACCGCCTTCTTCGGTGCGAGAGCTTAGGCCAAGAGACTCCCACCTTTCGACCAATGACTGGATGTCGATCGGGTTCATTGCGAACTCGACATAGAGGTGCTCATCGAGCCAGAAGGACTTTCCGCGACTGTTACCGAATTGCTTCAGCAGGCCGGAAAGCCCTCCCTCGATAGAACTCTTGTTGATGTTCTCGATCGGTACAACAACGCTCAGGAATTTGACTTTGACTGCCATGAATGAACTGCCTAACGTGCTTGTGACCGGTGACCAAGGATAGGATGCCTTTGGACGTCCGTGTCGGCTTGCTGGGTAGGTCGCGCGCTCACAGTCAGAGACCCCTCAGCGTGCCGGAGAATTTCCCGCACGCGCAGGAATGGAACCCAACTGAACCCTGCCATCGAAATGTGATCGGTGATCCACACATATCGCAACGAACTTTTGACGATCCGCCACCGCCTGCCTCTTCGCTCGCCTTAAAGAAGATTGCGCGATCCTCGGCCAAGAGCCTTGAGCTTTCAGACTCTTCCAGTTCCCACACTTCAGTGCCAATCGGAACATCTTCCTTTCCTACACCGCGCAGTATGGAGGTCCATCGTTTGGCAAGTTCAGGGGGCGCGGGAGGAGACTGATGCGTATGAGTAAGGGTCAACCTGGCTTGCACTCGCTCTCCCGAAGGCTTCCGAAGTTCGACCGGGAGACTTCCGATACCCGTTACTTCCTCTCGGAGTGGGCCTGGCACTATGACAAGACCTCTCCCGGTGACTTGGAAGGTGTCTTCGACAAGAATCAAGCAACGCATAGCGATCTAACGTAATGTGTACCGCAAGACCTGCGGTATAACTTGGCCGCTGGAAACCCACCCAGGTGCTTGTTATTAAAAAACTTGTTGTCCATTTTGAGTTTCGTTCAGCTCGATAAAAAAGGACCAACCCCGAGAATCGATTCTAGGCGGACAGTGTGGTTGCCGCCTCCTCAATATAAATGAGCACAGGCCATACAGTCGATTCTGTTGGGTTTGACCATCGCTGCCTGTAACCCAGCCCGGGTCAAGATCCGATGGCCTGGGCGCAGCGATAGTTTAGCCAGGAGTGGGAGAGGGGGCGTCATCCAATTGACGGATATGGCCACGCATTCGAGCCCTGTGTTGTTGTCAGCTTCGGATTACGATTGCCGGCATGACACAAAAATCCAAAAACAATTCACCCGCCGCGCGAGCCGCTCAAATACTTAGCTTCACCTTTGTGCCGGTGAGCCTGCTCCATCTGCTTCTCGCGCTGTTCCGTACCGGCGATGCGTACATGATCCGGCATCTGTCGGGGCAGATGGGCTTCTGGCTCACGTTGATTGGCTCCCTGTATGTGGGCGTGCGAATCACGCAGCGCGATGAGGTCGCGTGGTGGGTCGGGCTGGCAGGAGCCGGCTTTCTGCTGTATCAGCGCGTCGGTCCGGTTGAAGTGGCGCTTCGTGAAGGATTTGTGTTTCTGCCTCTTGGCATCACCTTGCTTTGGCTTGCCGCCTTTGTCGCGGCGCTTGTGGTGATGCGATTCGGGCGCAAGGGCACCGGTAATAGATAGATGCCACGATGTATATCCCGGACTCGTTATTACTACTATGTAGGTAGAGTCTCGTTGCCACAACGCCACCATCTTTGTGATGTTAAGCAAACCCTCCCCTAATCGGAGGGTTTTTTTTCGTCTTGGCTGACCTACATTTAGCCCACTGACTCGCCCAGATACCACCGGATCAAGACTGCGAGTTTTCCCTTCACCCTTGGAGAAAATATGTCGCACAAAACCCTGCATTGCGTGCTCACCGCCCTTACCCTTACATTGGCCGCGCTGTTAACAACAACGCAGGCCATCGCAGCTCCTAAAACGAAAGACAAGAACGGAACCGTCAAACCCGCGGCGGAAACGCTCCCACCGTTCTGCACCGCGCCCCCCGGCGGCGAGCCACCCGCCGAGCCACCCACTTCCTGCGTTAGCGGCACGAAGGCGGTTTATATTGAGGCGTCGGTGATGTGGGCGTGTTGCAGGAAAAATCCCAACGACTCTTAGCCTTCCGGTACGTCCGCATCGTTCTCGCCTTGCGAGACTTGACATCAGTGATCCGTACCCTGCGGATTAGTAGGACATGGTGCCGGGCGCAGACAGCAAGATGAGAGAGAGAAGAAACGCTCTGCGGTTTCGGGCTCAGCTGCTGGCGGAAAGATAAAGATGCTCGTTCTCAGGCTTCACGGCGAGCCACTTACCGACCAATTCGAGTCCGCGGCCTTCAACACGTATCGCAGCGTGGTGACCATTGGGAACAACGTCAACCATTCTTCGGAAAAATTCGACTTCGACAATCGTCAATGAAATGCTCGCGATGTCCTCAACCGTCTCGCGCGAATTCTCGCCATCTTTCTGAACTCTTGGCTTCGCCAGCAACTTGGTGAACGCCGTGCCCTTCGGAATGTCGTACGCCCCTGCGATGGCAAGGGCCGTGTGTTCGGGGCCTGGTTGGCAACCGACATTGGAGGTGTTCGTCACGACAAGACGGCCGTCCTCAAGTTGTTCACGAACCCAAATTTCGAGGCGCATGGTGGTTTTCTGAGATTTAACGTTGGCGCTGTCCGGCATGCAGCCAGCGCCGCGAAGCGGCCTGTTACCGATGTGTGTCCGTGTCGACCGACTTGTTAGGTCTCATCAGGCGCCAATGGGAACGTTCCACTGAACATGACCAGCCCCTTCTCGTACTTTGGTTCGTCTACTTCGACTTGCCCGGATACGATGCGGTACGGATAAATCAAGAGAGACACGCCGCCCGCGGATTCAATTTGCGTTGCAAAACCTCGTGCTCCGCCAGAGGACTCCACCTCAGAGACAACTGCAGTTGCAAGCACATCACCAACGGTGACCCAACCACGCAGCGTCTCGACGGTCTTATCCACAAGGTCGGACCACTCCATTAGAGGGTTCTCATCCCGAGGGAAATACGTCTTGGGGGTGCTGTCAGGTCCTTGCAGGGCGAGTCCAAACGGCGGCACCGTGCTCATCGATTTCGCGAGATGGACTGCCAGTGCGTGGGACACGAACACTGCAACCTCAAGTGGGTCGGGCGTTGAAGTGCTCATCGATTTTGAGTATGAGACCTACCCACGCGGAGTGTGTCAATGATAAGAGCCGAAATATCTGCCTGCTTCAGTGCTTTCAGGTCGTCATATGTGGCGAGAACCGTGCCCATCATTTCTCCAGCGTCGTTGAGTCGCCTAACGCCATCTTTTGAAGAAACAATGAAAGCGTTCGGTTTGGCAGCAGGGTTGTTAGGGGACGCGACGACTACAAGTGAGCGACTATCGCTGCAGCTGTACACATACCACTCCGTTCCTCCGTACTGCCTGGTGAGGGGGCCAGTCTCACAAACATTGATTGGCTCGCCTTTCGGTTGGCACAAAGCGAGAGGCGTGAAGCCCAGGAAAATCATCGTGACGAGTAGTGAGTTCAGTTTCATATGCCGCCTAGCGTTGGAGGTTCCGGGCACGCGCGCACAGCGGCGGCCTGCTGTGGTGCGTCCTTGCCGAGCGAACTGTAAGGCCTCACGGTGCGCTCCATGATCAAGATGTGCACCCTACCACTTCAATCTCAACACGCCTGTTCGTGACAGGATCGATGCCAACCGGCTGGAGGTCGCCCTTGGCTTCGATATGCGTAACAGAGCCAAGCTCTGGATGGACCCTGAGAACGTGTGCCGCCACAGCGGCAGCGCGCGCGTGCGACAACAATGCTTTGTCCCCGGCTTCGGAGTGGTCCGCATGGCCCACCACCATGTACAACGCGATTGGCCGACCCCATTTGGTTCGTGTGGGGTCCACGATTCGCTCAACGTCGCCAAGGCCTACCGTAGCCGAGTTCGCAGCGAAATGGACGTCAATAGCATACCGGCACGGTGATCGTGCGAGGACTGCCGACGGCCCAAGAACGAGTCCGACAAGAAGAGCAATGGAGCAACGCGTATTCACGTGGGGCCTAACGAATGTGTACTGAAAAGTCTGCGGTACAACTTTGCGCCTGCGGTTTGACCGCGTCGTCTATCTCGAACAGGTCAATGCTCATGCGATTTAACGTAAAAATGACCGGACCACCAACATAAGCGGCGAAGCCGCCTCCTGCTGTTGTGGGTCCGCGTCGATTGACAAGTTAGATGGCTTTACTGTCATAGCGAATTTTCCATTCGTTCATGATTTTGCATACTTCCTCGATGGGCGTGATGTAGTGATCCGCGATGGCGCCCTCGATTCCGGCTATAGAAGATGCAAAGGCTCGCGCGGCTTGCTGTTTAGTGCATTCAGGGCTGAACACGATGCCGATCATTTTTGTACCGTGCATCTTTCCCACGTGAAATCCTTCGACTTCGGTCCACTTGAATGCTGAGCGGCGTGACATGGCTACTATTTCGAACCCCTCTTGGTCGAGCCGAAGGTACGTTGTGTTCGGGCGCATCATGAGCAGCGACACCGGAATGCCTAACCCAAAGAAGCCAACGCACAACCAGCCAAGTACTGACTTCTCGGTGATCATCCAAGCGCCGAGAACAACGAAGCAGATGCACCCGAGAAACAGCAATAGTGCCTTCTTGAGGCTGGCCTTGAAGATGAGTTCGTCCCGCATGTGGCTGCCTTCTAACGTAAAAATGACCGGACCACCAACATGAACGGCAGAGCCGCCTTCTGCTGTTGTGGGTCCGTGTCGATTGACAAGTTATACATGCGCGTCTCTAACTGCTGCGCGCCTTGCGGCTGTAGTCGCGCTTGAAGCAGTCGGCAATCCATTCTTCGATGCGGTGGCGTGGCGCCGCGGGTTCTCCCTGAACTTGGGTCCGCAATCGCGCCATATCCTGACTGGCGTCGCGGGCCTCCACAAGGCGTCCCTGCTCGAATACCAGTTCGTGCACATGCTGATACTTCCACGCTGGGTGAAAACCCAAGTGCACGTAGAGTTCGCGAATGAAGTCGCGACCGAGCAATAGACCGCCCGAGTAGGTCAGAGGCAGGCCGACATTGCTGAAGTGCCAGCTGCCAAAGAACGCCGTCTCCCGTGCTCCCACAATGCCGTTGAGATCGGGAGGTTGTAGGCGTTGAGTAATCGGCGCCTCGCCCGGCTGATGGTTCACCCATAACTCACACAGGCGCAACTGGTCGTCTTTCACCTCGTAGCCGCACACGTATCCACGATAGCAGGCAGTACTCGCCATCACCGGTCGATAGCCAGCGCTGGCTGGCGAAAACGGCTCGTCGTTGCTGAAGGCGACGAGCGCGTGGTTCTCGCCAAAATACGAAAATGAATCTTGAACTTGAGCAGTCATGAAGCCAATGCTACCTCTTGGCACCTGCGAAGGGAACGGCCACCCAAAGAGGCGGCGACATTTGCACTGACCGTATAACGTGAAGATGACCGGACCACAACACACGCCGCGAAGCGGCCTTCCTGCAGTTGTGGGCCCGTGTCGATTGACATGTTAAACCGCGCCTTCATTGAGCGCCTCAAGGAATGCGCGACGCAGTGCATCGACTTGTCCGGGAAGGCACTCATTCGCCGCCTCCGTTGCGTTCGATGGACAGTCTTCGTACTTGAGATCGTACGTGTAGTTAGGCATCGTGAATTGATCCGCGGTCAAGTCAACACGCTCGCCCGCGATGCGGTTGTAGAAATGATTCCCGGTCCCGTGCCAGCCAGTCGTCCGGAGGATCTCGCCACCGAAAGTCTCCTGAATCACGATGGCCGTCTGTGCGCACTGGCCATAAGACGGATACGCGCTCGGCGAAAAACAGACGCTAGTCTCCGCCGACCAACTGCGCTCAAACGCAGCGCGTACCTTTCGGAGGTGGGATTCGTCCATGGTCACAAGCGGTTTTACGTTTGAGATGAGAGGCGGCGTCCGGCTTGCCGGGTGACCTCCTCTCGATTAAAGGGATAGGCATCAGAGTTGCCAGAACTGCCACCATCGTTTTGGAGCGCTTTTCTGGATACTTTTAACTTCTGCAGTGTCCTCCTGCCTGGCCTGTTTTGAAGTTTCGACTCGATTCCATGCTTTCAGCTTGTCCCGCTCGAAGTACCCGCGTGTGAACGGCTTGAAGTACTGATCTTGTCCGAACGCAATGTTCATGGGACGAAGTATTTCAGTGATATCTGCCTCATTGGGAGCTTCATCAAAGGTGGCTACGATTCGACTACTCCGAACGTGGAAACCAGAATTCGTGCAGGTGCCACCAAAGCAAGTGACTTCGATGTAAACAAAGACTTCATTAGGGAACTCGGCGGATAGCGATTGAAGGCCCGCCTTGACCTCCTCTATCTGTTCGAGAACCTTATCATAGGCATCCTCTCCTTCAGTTGGATGCAGGTCATCTTCGTTTGGGCACCGGATGATGAACCCGTCCATTTGCTCCTGCTCGTACTTGGCCTCACACAACGGCCAGAGCCGCAGGGCGGCCTCTGCCGCTTTGGGCGATTTTGTTAAGAAGCCGCGAAAGACGTAACCCATGCCAAAGCCCCTTCCGAGATTTCTGATGCCCAACGCAATGTAGACGCAAGGTCTACGGTATAACTTGGCGCCTGCGGTATAACCTGGCCGCTGGAAACTCACCCAAGTGCTTATTACTAAAAGACTTATTGTCCATTTTGAGTTTCGCTCAGCTCGATACAAAAGGGGACCAAACCCCGCAAATTGATTCTAGGCGGACAGCGTGGTGGCCGCCTCCTCAATATGAACGAGCACAGGCCATACCGTCGATTCTGTTGCGTTTGACCATCGCTGCCTGTAACCCACAGCTCGGGTCAGGTACGGTGAGACGCAGGCGGCATACCGGCCAAGCCGAAGGCCTTCTACCCGTGCGAAAGAATCACCCAGCCAACCAAGACCACAGCGATGATCACCAGGGCGAGGTATCCCAGATTGCGCTCACTGTTGCGGTGCTTTTCCACACACGGGGTGCAGTAGAGAAAGGTATCGCCTTTGTAGTGCGGCACCGGAAACAGAAGCCCACTCGAATCGCAGGCATAACAACGCATGGCTCGGTTGCGTTTCTTTCCGCGTGAGTCCCGGTACACCTGCATCACCAGGGCAATGACCGGGAAGACCCCAAGGGCGATAACCACAAATAAAACGACGGCTAGTTCCATGGGCTTATTAGAACGCGCATTCCCTCGCCGTTGAAAAGCCGCTGGAGGACTACGCCAGGAAGTAGGGGTAGAAGAGAATAAGGCGCGGTGGCCCACAATAAGGCCACTCTCCATCGCCCACACCATCAACCGGACCGCGGCGCCGTTTTTCGCCGCGGTCACCGAGCGGGAACAACAGACATGACACATTTCAAGGAAGTCGCCCTCCAGCACGCCAGCCGCCTGGTCAACCACGGCCCCACGGTCCTGGTGACCAGCGCGCATGGCACGGCGCGCAACGTGATGGCCGCGGCCTGGTCCATGCCCGTGGAGTTCACGCCGCCGCGCATCGCCATCGTCATCGACAAAAAAACCTACACTCGCGAACTCATCACGGCCAGC
The DNA here is from genome assembly GCF_056405195.1 of Polaromonas sp. P1_H6. Classification (NCBI taxonomy): domain Bacteria; kingdom Pseudomonadati; phylum Pseudomonadota; class Betaproteobacteria; order Burkholderiales; family Comamonadaceae; genus Polaromonas; species Polaromonas sp. P1_H6. The sequence continues at coordinate 187,769 of NZ_JBFUCN010000007.1, read as the reverse complement.
GGCGGCTTCGGCATCTGCCTGCCCGGCATGGCGCTGGCGGCCCTGACGCATGCGGTCGGCAGCGAATCGGGCCGCGCGGTCGACAAGTTCGCGCACTACGGGTTGGCGCCCCGCACTGGTCCCGTCCTGGGCCTTCCCTTGCTGGAAGAGGGCTGCGCCGCATGGCTGGAGTGCCGGCTGATCCGCGAGACGCACACCGAGGACGCCTACGACACCTGCTTCGCCGAAATCGTCGCGGCCGCTGCCGATGAACGTGTGTTCCAGGCGGGGCACTGGCGTTTCAACGACGGCAACACCGAACTGCAGACCATCCACCACCTGGGCGGCGGCAACTTTGTCAGGCCCGGCGGAATGTTTTATGCCGGTGACGCCGCAATGGCGAGGCCGCAGCCCAAGCCAAAGCCCGACTGACGGCTTCCAGAGTTTTTTTCCAAGCCCTGGCTCGGTAGACGGCCGGGTGCGGGCGAGCACCACGCATTGCGGTCTTAGCCGCTTGCGGGGTTGCCACCCTCCGGATCCGCCCCACGCACCACCAGCACGGGCACGGGCGCCAGCCGCAGGATCTGCTCGGCGCCGCTGCCCAGCAGCACACGCCCCAGGCCGCGCCGACCGTGCGAGCCGACCACCACGAGGTCGGCGCCCCAGAGCTTGGCGGCTTCGGCGACGGCCTCGCCCAGGCGCTTGCCGGGCTCTTCGAGCAGAACCTGGCTGGGCTCCACGCCGGCCGACTGGGCAATGGCCGTGGCGTCGGCCAACACCTTGGCGCCGGCCTCGCGCACCATGCCCACCAGGTCGCCCGACCAGCTGCCATCGGGCGCCATGCCGCCCAGGTAAGCCATTTCATTGAGGGCATGCAGCAACCGCACGCTGGCGCTGGTTTCGCGCGCCATGCTCAGGCCGGCGACCAGGGCCTTGTTGGCGGTGTCGCTGCCGTCCACGGGGATCAGGATTCGTTTGAACATGGCCAATACCTTTGGTCTGGAGTTTCGATAGCGGCAGTGTTGATCGATTGGGAAGAGGCGGTATTGATGTGTGTCAAGCAGTGGGGTGATGAGGGCGGCTTGATCCAGGTTGGCTGGAGGCCTGGCCGGTCCAAATGGCGATGGACGAATCGTGGATCAATCTGAGAAGAACCGGATGCGCTTCGCGGGCAAGAAAAAAGTGCTTGACCTTGACCCTGTGGGAAGGTTGATAGTTGCTTCATCATCACTTTGAAAGGACATGCCATGGTCACCTTCCAGGTCAACGATATGACCTGCGGACACTGCGCGAGCACCATCGCCAAGGCGGTCGCTGCAGTGGACAAGTCCGCGCGCGTTGAGGTCGACATCCCACGAAAACGGGTGCGCGTCAGCGGCGAAGCATCAGTGACGGATCTGACCGAGGCCATCCGGGACGCCGGGTATACGCCGCAAGAGGTCCAGGCAGAGTCTGCCCGGGCTGTCCGGACGGCAGGCGGCTGCGGTTGCGGCTGTGGTGCCCCAAAACCCGTCCCGGTTGACGCAGGTCAAGCGCCTGCATCGGCCGCTGGCCCATGCTGCGGATAACTCAGGAGGCTACTATGGACCAGCATCACGCACGCCCTTCATTCTGGAAGACGCCCTTCGGCGTCGTCTCCACCATCGTCGCCCTGGCCGCGAGCGCCTACCTATGGGTCGCACACCGGGATCACCTGCTTGCGCTGCTGCCCTTTGCATTGCTGGCCGCCTGCCCGCTGATGCATATGTTCATGCACCGCGGCCACGGCCACGGCGGGCAATCGCACGCCGGGAGCCAGGACAACCATGGCCCGCGCAAGGGCTAAAGCGGCCGAGCTCGCCTCGGGCCTGGGCGCCATCGTTCTGGGCGCCGGCCTGGCCCTGCTGGCGCCGGACGCCTTTCGCGGATTCGCAATCCCCATCCTCGTGGCCGGGATCCTGGTACACGGGACGGGCATGACCCTCAAGCACAGGCTGGAAACTGCCGAGCGCGAGCCGCTGTGGTGGGAACGAGCGCTCTTCTGGTTGTGCTGGCTGTGTCTGGGTGGATTGGTTGGCTGGATGCTCGTTCGGCTGTACACGACCTGAGTCCACTCGCCCGGTGCCCGGATTCAACTGAAATGAAAAAGCAGGAGTAAGCATGCAGCATCAACACCCGACCCATGGGGAGCATGGACATAGTCACCAGGCGCAGGACGTAGCCACTCCGGCTCCGGTCGACGAATACACCTGCCCGATGCACCCGGAAGTTCGGCAGAACGGACCCGGCAGATGCCCGAAATGTGGAATGCACCTGGAGCGCGTGGGCTCGGCCACAGACCACGCCGCTCATGCACACCAACCGCACCGGGATGTTTCGATGCCGGCAACAGGTTCACGTGCCTCGCCGCCCGACGCCACGCTGAAGGGCGGCGGGAAGGTCGAATACACCTGCCCGATGCATCCGCAGATCCGTCAGATGGGGCCGGGCAGTTGTCCTATCTGCGGTATGGCACTCGAGCCTGTGGTGGCAAGCAGCGACACGGGCGACAGTCCCGAACTGAGGGACATGACCCGCAGGTTCTGGATTGGCCTGGTGCTCACCTTGCCCGTTTTCGCGCTGGAAATGGGCAGCCACCTGCTCAACATCGGCCATTGGGTGCAGCCCCAGACTTCGAACTGGATACAGATGGCGCTTGGCACGCCTGCCGTGCTGTGGGCGGGATGGCCTTTCTTCGTTCGGGCCTGGGCGTCGGTCCGGAACCGAAGTCTCAATATGTTCACGTTGATCGCACTCGGCACGGGAGCGGCCTGGATCTATTCGATGGTGGGCACGCTCGCGCCCGCGCTGTTTCCGGCTGAACTGCGGGGCGATCATGGGGCGGTCGCCATCTACTTTGAAGCCGCCGCAGTGATCACTGTGCTGGTCCTTCTCGGCCAGGTGCTTGAACTGCGCGCCCGCGAGAAGACGTCGGGCGCCATCAAGGCCCTGTTGGACCTGGCGCCCAAGACCGCGATCCGCGTCCGTGCCGACGGATCGGATGAAACGGTTCAGATCGACGCTATCCAGGTCGGTGAGCGGCTACGGGTTCGTCCCGGCGAGAAGGTGCCGGTGGACGGCGAACTCACCGAGGGCAAAGGAACCGTCGACGAGTCGATGGTGACCGGCGAACCCATGCCCGTATCCAAAGCGCCGGGTTCCAAAGTCACCGCCGGAACGATCAACCAGACGGGCGGCTTTGTCATGCGTGCGGAAAAGGTGGGGGCCGACACGCTGCTCTCCCAGATCGTGCACATGGTCGCGGCCGCACAGCGCAGCCGCGCGCCCATTCAACGCATGGCCGACCAGGTCGCCGGGTGGTTCGTTCCGGCTGTGATCGCGGTGGCCATGGCCACCTTCGCCGTGTGGCTGCTGTGGGGCCCCAGTCCCGCGCTTTCCTATGCCCTGATCACCTCCGTGGCGGTCCTCATCATCGCCTGTCCTTGTGCGCTGGGTCTCGCGACGCCCATGTCCATCATGGTGGGGGTTGGGCGCGGTGCGCAGCATGGGGTGCTGATCCGCGATGCCGAGGCGCTGGAGCGCATGGAGAAGGTTGACACCCTGGTGGTCGACAAGACCGGTACCCTGACCGAAGGCCGGCCCAAGGTCGTGCACATCGAGCCGGCCGCTGGATTTGAACCTGACGACATTCTTCAGAAGCTCGCGAGCGTCGAACGCGCCAGCGAACATCCACTCGCGATGGCCGTCGTGGCCGCGGCCCAGGATCGCAAGCTGTCCTTTACGGAGGTGACCGATTTCGACTCTCCGGTTGGCAAGGGCGTTGTCGGCCGTCTTGGCGGGATCCAGCTTGTGAGCGGGGCGGCCAAATTCCTTGCCGAGCAGCACATCGACGTGTCGCCGCTCCAGGCCGCGGCAGAGGAACAGAGGACCCGATCCGCGACGGTCATCTTCGTGGCGTGGGATGGCAGGCTGGCAGGCTTCGTCGCTATCGCCGATCCGATCAAGCAGACCACGCCTGCCGCCCTCCATGCGCTGCGCGAAGCGGGCGTGAGAATCGTGATGCTGACAGGCGACGGGAAGACAACTGCCCTGGCGGTGGGAAAGCAGCTCGGAATCGACGAGGTTGTGGCGGAGGTGTTCCCCGAAGACAAGGCGAAGATCGTCCAGCGTCTGCGCAGCGAGGGACGCATCGTGGCAATGGCGGGGGACGGCGTGAACGATGCGCCGGCGCTGGCCGCCGCGGAAGTCGGCATCGCCATGGGCACCGGCACGGACGTCGCCATGGAAAGCTCGGGGGTGACGCTGCTAAAGGGCGACCTCATGGGCATTGTGCGCGCGCGCCGGCTCTCGCGTGCCACCATGCGCAACATCCGGCAGAACCTTTTCCTGTCCTTTGTTTACAACGTGGCCGGCGTGCCTCTGGCTGCCGGGGTTCTCTATCCGTTCTTCGGCTGGCTGCTATCACCCATCATCGCGGCTGCGGCCATGGCGCTGTCGTCGGTGAGCGTCATTGCCAACGCGTTGCGGTTGAGGACGGTACGCGTGGAAGAGGACACGCGCAGCTCCACAAAATGAGCGCCGCTTCTCACCTGGACCCGGCTCTCGAGGCCCGCCGCCGCCTGGGCACTCTCCTTGTCACGGTGCCCAGGTTGCTGAACCGGCACTTGCGGCCAGTGCTCGGGTGGCGCCGTTTCGCCTTCATTCCAAAACTTTTCGCTCTTGCCGGGACTTACAGGAAACAATTTTCCAGGCCGGGCGATGACGCGCAACTGCAGCGCGTCAAAGCTACTTTCCTGTTGGTCGGTGTCCTCTACAACGAACTGGCGAAACCGGAGGGCGCCGAACGCGCGTTGTCGACAACACAATCTTTTTTGCAGGACCTGGCTTGCGCCGTGCAGAGAAAAGCCTACTTCCCGCCGGGCGGTGAGGCCAGGACCTGGGATTATTTTCATGATGCGCACGAGGCGCAGATGCGAGAGGGCTTCATCAGCACGAACGAGAACGACGGCATCCACCGTTCGGACAAACTGGTCACGCTCGACATCGTGCGCTGCCGCTCCCACGAATGCTTCAGGGACATGGGCAACCCGGCAATCACACTGGCGTTCTGCCGGTCTGACGAGACGGTGTTCAACGAATATTCGCCGATCATGCGCTTCCACCGGGGTCCCGTACCGGTTAACACGATTGCGCGCGGCGCGGCGCGATGCACGTTCATCTACGAACGAGAGTCGGCCTGAAGCACGGCGCAGAACGCAGGTTCGGCAGCCTGAAACTCGCGGTTTTCAGCCGCGATCTTCACAGGCAATTGATTTACGTCAAGGGCTGACCCCGTCATCCGCCATACCCTTCGCTGGTGGCCGGTGCCTGCGCAGCGCCCGACCGCAGCTTGTTGCGCGCAACCTTACAAGGAGCAGAACCATGTCCGGCAAAACCCTCATCGTTTGTTATTCCAACACCGGGACATCGCGCCGCGTTGCTGATCTCCTGTCCGGTAAATTCCAGTGGCCGCGCGGGGAGGTCAGCGAAGCACGCTCGCGCGCGGGCACCGCGGGTCAGCTGCGCTGCGTACTGGATTCGCTGCTCAGGCGCCATCCCTCCATCCGTTACGAAGGGCCGGACCCGCGGGGTTTTGAGACGGTCGTGCTGATCGCGCCCATCTGGCTTGCCGAACTGGCCGGGCCCATGCGCACTTTTGTGCGCGACCATGCGTCGGGACTCAAGCGGGTGGCGGTCATCTCGGTGATGGGCGGGCAGGGCGCCACCAACGCCTTCGCGGAGATTGACCGGATACTCGGCCGGCCGCCGATATTGTCGACCTCGTTCACCGCGCGCGCGGTGGACGACGGCAGCTATGCCTCCGGCCTGGAGGCGTTCGGCGGCGCGGTCCGGGACAACGCAAAAAATGAGGAAACGGTGCGGCCGGCGGACTTGTCGCCCAGCGCGGTTTGATGGCCATGGCCTCGATACACCAACTGCTGGTTCCGGTGGATGGCAGCCAGACCTCGGTCAAGGCGCTGGAGGCCGCGATCGAGCTGGCGCGCCTGAACGTTGCGCGCCTGCGGCTGCTTTACGTGATCGACGAGCTGGACTACGTCAATGGCTTCGAGACGGCCAAAGCCTACTGTCAAGAGACACTTCCGCGCATGCGTAGCGATGGAGAAAGGCTGCTGGCACAGATGCGCAGCCTGGCCGGCATGAAGGGCGTGGTCTGTGACAGCGTGCTGCTGGAGTCGGGCCCCGGCCGCCTCTGCGATGTGGTCGCCGAGCAGGCCGGGCAGGTCCACGCCGACATGATCGTGCTGGGTTCGCACGGGCGCCGCGGCCTGGACCGCGTGCTGATGGGTAGCGATGCCGAGCAGATCGTTCGGCACAGCAGGGTTCCGGTGCTGGTGGTGAAAGGCTGATGATCAGCCTCCGTCCGGACCGACCTCGGTGCCGGCGTTACCCGCCAGCATCTCCTCGATCCGGGCGAGCGAGCCTATCAGCGCCTTCTTGCCGGTCTTCAGGACGAAGCCGGTGGCGGCCTGCACCTTGGGCCCCATGGAGCCCGCGGGGAAGCTGTGGCCCTGCAGTTCCCTTGGGGTGACTTTTCCCAGGGCGCGCTGCGAGGGTGTTCCCCAGTCGAGGTAAACGGCGTCCACGTCGGTGGCAATCACCAGGCGGTCGGCCCCCAGTTCCTGCGCGAGCAGGGCGCTGCTCAGGTCCTTGTCGATCACGGCGTCGACGCCTTCCAGGGAACGCCCATCGGCCGCGCGCACCACCGGGATGCCGCCGCCACCCGCGGCGATCACCACGGCCTCATGCTGCAGCAGCCAGCGGACCGGGTCCACGCCCAGCACGCTTGCCGGGAGCGGCGATGCCACGACGCGCCTGAAACCCGTGCCGTCGGGTGCGACATGCCAGTGCATGGCCTGCGCAATCCGCTCGGCTTCTTCTTTCGTATAGACAGGCCCTATCGGTTTGGTGGGCTGCCCGAAAGCCGGGTCGGCGGGATCGACTTCCACGCGCGTGAGCAGGGTGACCACGGGGCGGCCGGGCGGAAGGTGGTTGGCGAGTTCCTGCTCCAGCAGGTAGCCGATCATGCCCTCCGTCTGCGCGCCCAGCACGTCGAGCGGGTAGGGCGCCACCGCCGCGTAGGCCGAGTTTTGCAGCGCCAGCAGGCCTATCTGCGGCCCGTTGCCGTGCGTCACCACCAGTTCATGGTGCAGCGCGACGCGCGCCAGCTGGGCCGCCACGCCCCGGATGTTTTCCAGCAGGTGCTGCGCGCTGAGCGACTGGCCCCGGCGCAGCAAGGCATTGCCGCCCAGCGCGATCACCAGCTTCATGTGAGCGTGGCCACCAGCACGGCCTTGATGGTGTGCATGCGGTTTTCCGCCTGCGTGAACACAATGGACGCGTCGGATTCAAAGACCTCATCGGTCACCTCGATCTCGCTGAGGCCGTAGCGCTCGTTGATCTGGCGGCCGACCTCGGTGTCCAGGTTGTGGAAGGCCGGCAGGCAATGCATGAACCGGGTCCGCGGATTGCCGGTGGCTTTCATCAGGGCGCTGGTGACCTGGAAGGGCAGCAGCTGCTCTATCCTGAGCTTCCAGGTCTCGTCGGGCTCGCCCATGGACACCCAGACGTCGGTGTAAAGAAAGTCCGCGCCCCTGACCGCTTCGGCCGGATCGCTGCTGAGGGTGATGCGTGCGCCCGTCGTCTTCGCCAGTTCGCGCATCTCGGCGACCAAGGCCGGCGGCGGCATCAGCGCGGCGGGCGCGGCGATGCGCACGTCCATGCCCATCTGCGTGCCGCCCACCAGCAGCGAGCAGCCCATGTTGAAGCGGGCGTCGCCGAGGTAGCAGAAAGACAGCTCGTGCAGCGGCTTTTCGCCGAACTCCTGCATGGTCAGCAGGTCGGCCAGCACCTGGGTGGGGTGCGCCTCGTCGGTGAGCCCGTTCCAGACCGGGACATGCGAAAAACGCGCGATCTCTTCGACCACCGCCTGGTGGAAACCGCGGTACTCGATGCCGTCGTACAGCCGGCCGAGTACACGCGCCGTGTCCTTCAGGGATTCCTTGTGCCCCAGCTGTGAGCTGACCGGGTCGATGTAGGTCACGTGGCCGCCCTGGTCGTGCACCGCGACTTCGAAGGCGCAGCGTGTGCGGGTGGAGGCTTTCTCGAAAATCAGCGCGATATTTTTGCCCTTGAGGCGGGCCAGTTCGTTGCCGGCGTATTTGGAGCGCTTGAGCTCGGCAGCCAGGTCCAGCAGGAAACGGATGTCCCGCGGGGAGAAATCCTTGAGGTCCAGCAGGCTGCGGTTGTGAAGGTTAAAGCTCATGGGCTGCTGTCTTTCGGTTTGCTCGGTGGTTTTCAGGCAGCGTCGCGCTCAATCGGGCAGGACATGCAGTGGCTGCCGCCGCGGCCGCGCCCCAGCTCGCCGCTGGGGATGGTGATGACTTCGACGCCGGCCTTGCGCAGCAGGGTGTTGGTGTGGGTGTTGCGGTTGTAGGCCATGACGACGCCGGGCGACAGCGCCAGCACGTTGTTGCCGTCGTCCCACTGTTCGCGTTCGGCCTCGTAGGCATTGCCGCCGGTGGCGACGACCCTCAATTTCTGCAGGCCCAGGGCCTGCGCGAGCACTTCCAGAAAGGGCCCGGTTTCGGCCCTGACGTCCAGCGTGCCGGCTTCATCGCCGGGCCTGAGGCTGAACACGCGTACGGCCTGCACGATTTCCGGGAACACCGTCACCAGGTCGCGGTCGCAAAAAGTCAGCACCGTGTCCAGGTGCATGGCGCCGCGCGACTTGGGCAACTGGGCGGCCAGCACCCGGGTCGCGGCGCCGCGGGCAAACAGGCTGCGCGCGAGCTGGGTCACCGCCTGCGGCGAGGTCCGCTCGCCCATGCCGACCAGCACCAGGCCCTTGCCCAGGGGCATGACATCACCGCCTTCCAGCGTGGCCTGCGGATGCGGCTGGCCGGGGTCGCCCCACCATTCGGTGACCTTGCCCGCGAACGCGGGGTGAAAACGGTAGATGGCCGCCATGAGCTGGCTTTCGCGCCGGCGCGCGGGCCAGTACATGGATCCCAGCGCCACGCCGTCGCCAATCCAGCAACTGCTGTCGCGTGTGAACAGCGTGTTCGGCAGCGCGGGCAGCAGCAGGTCCGACGGGCTTGCGCAGGCGGCCGTGAGGCCGGGCAGCTTGAAGGGCAGGTCGGCCGGTGTCAGCCCGCCGATCAGGAATTCGGCCAGCCGGGCCGGCGGCAACTCGCGCAGCCAGGGCCGCAGGATGGCGGCGGCCTCAAAGTCGGTGCCGGCCAGCTTGCGGTCCAGCAGCCGGTCTCGCGCCAAAGGGTTGCCGAGCGTAACGGCGAGGAGGTCGTGCAGTTCCAGTACTTCCACGCCTTGCTCCGTCATGGCGCTGGTGAACGCATAGTGGTCGTTCCTGGCCTGCGCGACCCACATCACGTCGTCGAACAGCATGTCCCGGCAATTCGCCGGCGTCAGGCGCATGTGCGCCAGGCCCGGCCTGCAGACCAGCACCTTGCGCAGCCGGCCCGTCTCGGAATGGACGCCGGCCATCAGAGGCCCAGCTTTCCGGCGGCCAGCATCCAGCCTGCCACGGCCGCCAGCGCGAGCAGCGCTGCGAGCATGGCCTTTTCGCCCGCGGTAAAGGGCTGCTTGCGGGCCTGTTTTTTGGCGAAGAAGTACAGGGCCGCGCCGGGGGCGTATAGCAGGGCGCTCAGCAGCAGGTATTTGGCGCCTGCCGCATACAGCAGCCACAGGCAGTACGCCGAGGCAAGCGCGGCCACCGGCAGGTCCAGCGGCCCACGCGCACCTTGCGGTGCCTGGCCTTTGCCCTCACCACGCTCACCCCGCGCGGCCAGCTTCAGGCCGTAAAGCGCACTGAACAGGTAGGGCAGCAAGATCATCGCGGTCGACAGCGAGATCAGCGCCAGGTAAGAAGCCTTGGACACCAGCGTGACGATGAGGAAGACCTGCACCATGGCGCTGCTCAGCCACAGGGCATTGGCCGGAACACCCTTGCCGCTCTGGCGGCCCAGCCATTCGGGCATCACGCCGCTGTTGGCCGGCGTGAAGAGGGATTCGGCGGCCAGCAGCGTCCAGGCCAGGAAGCCGCCACCGACGGAAATGATCAGGCCTATATAAATAAGCACGGCGCCCCAGGTGCCCACGGCTTTCTCAAGAACGCCCGCCATGGAGGGGTTCTTGAGTCCGGCCAGTTCAGGCTGTGTGAAGATGCCCAGGGACAGCAGCGAGACGGCCATGAGAAGGGCCAGGCAGATGAGGAAACCGATCACCGTGGCCTTGCCGACATCCTTGCGTTGCCGGGCGCGTGCCGAGTAGACGCTGGCGCCCTCGATGCCGATGAAAACCCACACCGTGACCAGCATGGTGCTCTTGACCTGGTCCAGCACGGAGCCGAGCTTGGCGCCACCCCAGAAGTCCAGGCTGAAGGTGGGCGCCTGGAAAGCGGCCACGGCCAGCACGATGAACAGCAGCAGGGGAATGACCTTGGCCACCGTGACCACGGCATTGACCCAGGCGGCCGTGTTGATGCCTCGCAGCACCAGCGCATGCACCACCCACAAGACGACTGACGCGCCGGCGATGGCCGCGGGGGTGTTGCCCTCGCCGAAAGCCGGGAAGAAATAGCCGAGCGCACCGAAGGCGGCCACCAGGTAACCGACGTTGCCTATCCAGGCGCTGATCCAGTAACCCCAGGCGGAGTTGAAGCCGACGTACTCACCCGAGAGGGCGCGCGCATAGGCGTAAACGCCGTTGTCCAGTTCGGGCTTGCGCAGGGCCAGCGTCTGGTAGACGCGCGCCAGCACCAGCATGCCCAGGCCGGTGACCAGCCAGCCGATCAGGATGGCGCCCGCGCCGGCGCCGGCCGCCATGTTTTGCGGCAGGCCGAAGATGCCGCTGCCGATGATGGAGCCGATGACCAGCGCGACCAGCAATGCCAGGCCCAGGCTGCCTTGGGACTGCCGCACGGTGGGGATGGCCCGCGGCACCGAAGCCGGCGAGGGGGTCGTTGACAGTGTGTTCATGGAATGCTTTCAGGAGGTGAACGGCTACTGGACCAGCAGCACCGGCACGTCGACGTCCGCCACCACGCGCTGGGCGACGCTGCCGAGCAGGGCGCGGCCGAACAGGCCATGGCCGTGGGTGCCCAGGACCAGCATGTGCACTTTCTCGCGCTTGGCCGCCTGCACGATTTGTGTGGCTGGCGTGCCGGCGACCCAGGAGGCCCGGTAGTGGAGACCGTGTTGCTTGAGGAAGCGTTCAATCGGTTTCAGCACTTTGTCGGCCTCTTCCTGGTGCCAGGCACGCACGGTGGCGGCGCCCAGCAGGGTCTTGACGCGCGGGGTAACGGCCGGCTGCACGTTGAGCACGATCAGTTCCGCGTCCGGCCCCATCAGGGTTTCATGGGTGACCAGGAAGGCCAGGGCCTTTTTGGTGAACTTGCTGCCGTCAACGGCCAGAAGGACTCTCATGGTGCTCTCCGTCAAGGGTGGGGTCAGCGCAAGACGAGTACGGGGATATTGCTGTGCGTGAGCACCTGCTGGGTCTCGCTCCCGAGCAGGATGCGGGAAATGCCCTTGCGGCCGTGCGAGGCCATCACGATGAGGTCGCACTTGTTCTTTTTGGCCGCGGCCATGATGGCCGTGGCGACCAGGTCGGACCTGGCGGTCACGGCCTTGGCGGTGACGCCGACGGCCTCGGCGGACTTCTGCGCCGCGTCGGCGATGGCCTGGCCTTTGCTGGCCCAGTCTTTTTCGATGCGCCCGATTTCCTGCGGCGAGATGGTGGCGCCGCCTTCAAAGTAGCTCATGGGATAACGCGGGACGACGTTGAGCACCACCAGGGTGGCCTCCAGGGATGCCGCAAGGCCTATGGCCTCCTTGACCGCTTTTTTGGAGAGCGTGGAGCCGTCGGTGGCAACAAGAATACGTTTGTACATGGTGGTTCTCCTGTGTTGATGTGCCGCAGTCTAGGAGCGCCCAAGCGCCGCGGGCTTGATCCAGGTCAAGGGTTTCGCCTGCGCCCTGCGTAAGCTCGGTCCATGCAAGCCGCTTCCCCCCTGTTTCACCCTGGCCTTGTGGCGCCCGGCGCCGACAGCACCGGTAAAGCCGGCGCATGGGCCGCGCTGGACGAGCCGGCCGAATGGGAGGGTTTCAGCCGGCCGGTGCCGGGCCGCGAAGGCTGGTGGGAGTCCTGCCTGGCGATCGAGGGCATGCACTGCGCGGCCTGCGCGCTCACGGTCGAGGAGGTGCTCCGCAAGCTGCCCGGTGTGGACACGGTGCAGGTCAACGGCGCCACCGCCACGGCGCGGCTTCAGTGGCAAGCGCTGGGCACGCGTCCTTCGGCCTGGATGGCCGCCTTGCACGAAACCGGTTACGGCGCATTGCCGGCCGGCGACCTGCTACTGGCCGGCAATCGGGTGCGGGCCCAGCGCCTGATGCTGTGGCGCTGGCTGGTGGCCGGCTTCTGCATGATGCAGGTGATGATGTATGCAGCGCCGGCCTACCTGTCGGCGCCCGGCGAGATCACGCCCGACATCCAGGCCTTGCTGGGCTGGGCCTCCTGGGTGCTGACCTTGCCGGTGCTGCTGTTCTCCTGCTGGCCGTTCTTCTCGGCGGCGCTGCGCGACCTGCGGAACCTGCGCATCGGCATGGACGTGCCGGTGGCGCTGGGCGTGCTGATCGCCTTCGGGGCGAGCACGGCCGCGACCTTTGACCCGGCCAGTCCCTGGGGACTGCACGCCTCGTATGACTCGGTGCCCATGTTTGTGTTCTTCCTGCTGTCGGGCCGGCTGCTGGAACAGCGCCTGCGCGATCGCACGGCCGGCGCGCTGGAGGCGCTGATGCGGCGGCTGCCGGACAGCGTGGAGCGGCAGGAGGCCGACGGCAGCTTCCGCGCGGTGGCCGTGCGCCGCCTGGTGGCCGGCGACCTGGTGCGCGTGCTGCCGGGCCAGGCCTTTCCCGCCGACGGGGCGGTGGAGGGTGGCGAAAGCCGCGTCGACCAGTCGCTGCTGACGGGCGAGTCCAAGCCCTTGTTGCGGCGGGTGGGTGACGGTGTCATCGCCGGCAGCCACAACCTCACGGGGGTGCTGCTGGTGCGCGTGCAGCGGGTCGGGCCGCAAACCCGCTACGCCGGGATCGTCGCCCTGATGGAACAGGCTTCGGTCGAGAAACCCGGCCTGGTGCAACTGGTGGACCGCATCGCGGGACCTTTCCTGGTGGCCGTCCTGGTGGCGGCCGCGGCAGCCGCTGCGTGGTGGTGGCCTTTCGGCCAGGCGCATGCCATGGCCGTCGCGGTCTCGGTGCTGATCGTGACCTGCCCCTGCGCCTTGTCGCTGGCAACCCCGGCGGCGATGCTGGCGAGCGCGGGGGCCCTGGCGCGGCGCGGCCTGCTGGTGCGCAAGCTGCAGGCGCTGGAGGGCTGCGCCGCCGTCGACACTGTGATTTTCGACAAGACGGGCACGCTGACGGAAGACCGCATGGAAGTCGTCATGGCCCATGTGCCCGCCGGCGTGAACCGGGATGAGGTGTGTGGCATGGCCGGCGCGCTGGCCCGTCACTCGCTGCACCCGGTTTCACGCGCCGTCGCCGCGCGCTTTCCGGCTGAAGCCTGGGTGGCCAGCGAGGTGGAGGAGGTCGCCGGCCGGGGCTTGCGCGGCAAGGTCGCGAGGCCGGACGGCAGCGGGGCGCGATACCTTTACCTGGGTTCCGCCTTTTTTTGCCGCGCGCCCGCGGGCCGTGAGGGCCCGGTGCTGCAAGCCCACCTGTCGGACGGCGAACATTACCTGGCGGGCTTCGAGCTTGACGAGGCGATACGGCCCGACGCCGCGCAGGCGGTGACGGCCTTGCTCGGGCTCGGCATCCGGGTGCAGCTGCTTTCGGGTGATACCGCCCAGGCCGTGGCCCGCCTGGCGCGCCGGGCCGGTATTGAATGGTGCTTCGGCGAATGCACGCCGGAGGCCAAGCTGGCGCATGTGCGCGGCCTGCAGCGCGAGGGCCACCGGGTCATGATGGTGGGCGACGGCATGAACGACGGGCCGGTGCTGGCCGCGGCCGACGTGTCCATGGCCATGGGCCAGGCCGTCCCGCTGGCCCAGGCCAGGGCGGATTTCATCATGGCCGGCAATCGGCTTCTCAGCGTGGCGGCGCTTGTCGAACAGGCACGGCGCACCCGCTCGGTGGTGCGCCAGAACCTGCTGTGGGCTGCGATCTATAACGCCGCCTGCGTGCCGCTGGCCATCATGGGCTATATGCCGACCTGGCTGGCCGGCTTCGGCATGGCGGCGAGTTCGCTGCTGGTGGTGGCCAATTCCGCGAGGCTGGCGCGCCGCGCATCGGAACACTGAATGGACATCCTGTTCTTACTGATTCCGCTGTCCGTGGTGCTGGCGCTGCTGATCATTGGCGCGCTGGGCTGGGCGGTCTGGCGCGGCCAGTTTGAGGCGCTGGAGCAGGAAGCCGAGCGCATTCTTCACGACGATTGACCTGTATCAAGTGCCGCGCCGCCCGCCGCGCCGACACTTTGAAGCATCAAGACAAAAGGTGCTTCATGAACCAAGAATCGACGCAAGGGATCGCCTATCACGACACGGTGGTTCGCCAGTTCTCGCTGGCGGCCGTGCTCTGGGGTGTGGTGGGCATGGCGGTGGGCCTGTTCATCGCGGCCCAGCTGGCCTGGCCTGAACTGAACTTCGGCATCCCCTGGCTCAGCTACGGCCGGCTCCGGCCCCTGCACACCAATGCGGTGATCTTCGCCTTCGGCGGCTGCGCGCTGATCGGCAGCAGCTACTACGTGGTCCAGCGCACCAGCAGCGTGCCGCTGTTCGCGCCGCGGCTGGCCGCCTTTACCTTCTGGGGCTGGCAGCTGGTCATCGTGGCCGCCGCGATCAGCCTGCCGCTGGGCTACACCACGGGCAAGGAATACGCCGAACTCGAATGGCCCATCGACATCCTGATCACCCTGGTCTGGGTGGCCTATGCGGTGGTGTTTTTCGGCACACTGGGCGTGCGCAAGGTCAGGCACATCTATGTGGCCAACTGGTTTTACGGCGCCTTCATCCTGGCGGTGGCGGTGCTGCACGTGGTCAACAGCGCCGAGGTGCCGGCCGGCTGGATGAAATCGTATTCGGCCTACGCCGGCGTGCAGGACGCCATGGTGCAGTGGTGGTACGGCCACAACGCCGTCGGCTTTTTCCTGACCGCGGGCTTCCTGGGCATGATGTATTACTTCATCCCCAAGCAGGCGGAGCGGCCGGTCTACAGCTACCGCCTGTCCATCGTCCACTTCTGGGCACTGATCTTCACCTATATGTGGGCGGGCCCGCACCACCTGCACTACACCGCCTTGCCCGACTGGACGCAGTCGGTGGGCATGGTCTTCTCGCTGATCCTGCTGGCACCCAGCTGGGGCGGGATGATCAACGGCGTGATGACGCTGTCGGGCGCCTGGCACAAGCTGCGCGAGGACCCCATCCTGCGCTTCCTGATCGTCTCGCTGTCCTTCTACGGCATGAGCACCTTCGAGGGCCCGCTGATGTCCATCAAGACCGTCAACGCGCTGTCCCATTACACCGACTGGACCGTGGGCCACGTGCATTCGGGCGCGCTGGGCTGGGTGGGGCTGATCTCCATGGGCACGCTGTACTACATGATCCCCCGCCTGTTCGGCCAGAAGCAGATGCACTCGGTGCGCGCCATCGAGGTGCATTTCTGGATGGCCACCGTGGGCATCGTGCTCTACATCGCGGCCATGTGGATCGCCGGTGTGATGCAGGGCCTGATGTGGCGCGCCCTGAACACCGACGGGACCCTGACCTACACCTTTGTCGAATCGGTCAAGGCCACCTATCCCTTCTACGTGGTGCGCTTCTTCGGTGGCGTGCTCTACCTGGGCGGCATGCTGGTGATGGCCTGGAATGCCTGGATGACGGTGGCCCGGGGGCGCCCCGCCCGGGTGGCCGTGCCGGCATTGGCTCACGCCTGACAACAGAAAGAACATCCCATGAAAGACGACAACACATCGGCCGCCGGCTTCTCGCACGAGAAGATCGAAACCAACAACTTCCTGATGATCATCCTGATCCTGCTGGTGATCGCCGTGGGCGGCATGGTGGAAATTGTGCCGCTGTTCTTCCAGAAATCGACCACCGCGCCCATCGAAGGCGTCAAGCCCTACGGCGCGCTGCAGCTGGCCGGCCGCGACATCTACCTGCGGGAAGGTTGCTACAACTGCCACTCGCAGATGATCCGGCCCTTCCGCGCCGAGACGCTGCGCTACGGCCACTACTCGGTGGCCGGCGAGTTTGTCTACGACCATCCCTTCCAGTGGGGCAGCAAGCGCACCGGGCCCGACCTGCAGCGCGTGGGCGGCAAGTACACCGACGAATGGCACCGCATCCACCTGAACAACCCGCGCGACGTGGTGCCCGAATCCAACATGCCGGCCTACAGCTGGCTGGAAAAAACCGCCGTCGACCCCGCCGACTCGGCACCGCGCATGACCGCGCTGCGCAGGGTGGGGGTGCCGTACACCGACGCCGAAATCGCCGAGGCCGCTGCCGTGGTGAAGGGCAAGACGGAAATGGACGCCCTCGTGGCCTATCTGCAAGTCATGGGCAAGGCCCTGAAATAAAGGAAAACAGCCATGGACGTCAATACGCTGCGCATCATCGCCACCCTGTTGTGCTTTGCCACCTTTATCGGCCTGCTGGTGTGGGCCTATTCGAGGCGCAACCGCGAGCGCTTTGAAGAGGACGCAAAGATTCCCTTCCTGCAGGACTAGGGGGCCCGCCATGCAGAACCTCTTCACCGGTTTTTTATTCACCGCACAACACATCGGGTGTGAGCCATGAGCGATTTCACCAACAACTTCTGGTCCTGGTATGTGGCCGCGCTGACCCTGGTCGGCATCATCGGCGCGCTGGTGCTGCTGTGGGCCACGGCCCGCAAAAAAATAGTCCCGAGCAGCGACAACACGACAGGCCACGTCTGGGACGAAGACCTGCGCGAGGCCAACAACCCGATGCCGCGCTGGTGGATGTGGCTGTTCGTCCTGACCGTGGTCTATTCGCTGCTCTACCTGATTGCCTACCCGGGCCTGGGCACCTACCCGGGCGAGATGGGCTGGAGCACGCGCGGCGAATACGAAACCGCGATGGCCAGCGCCGACAAGGAACTGGCGCCGCTGTATGCCGGCTTCAGCGCCAAAAGCGCGGACCAGCTCGCGGGCGATGCCAATGCGATGGCGGTGGGCGAGCGCCTCTTCATGAACAACTGCGCCCAATGCCACGGCTCGGACGCGCGCGGCAGCAAGGGCTTTCCCAACCTTGCCGACGGCGACTGGCTGCACGGCGGCTCGGCCGACAAGATCAAGGAAACCCTGACAGGGGGCCGCAAGGGACAGATGCCGCCCATGGCCGCGGCCGTGGGCACGCCTGACGACGTCAGGAATGTGGCGCAGTACGTGCTGAGCCTGTCGGGCGGCCCGCACGATTCGGTGCGCGCCCAGCTCGGCAAGTCGAAATTCACGGCCTGCGCGGCCTGCCACGGCGTGGATGGCAAGGGCAACACGGCCATAGGCGCGCCCAACCTGGCCGACGACATCTGGCTGCATGGCTGGGGCGAGCAGGCCATCGTCGACATCGTCAACAAGGGCAAGACCAACGAGATGCCCGCGCAGGCCGGCAAGCTTACGGAAGCGCAGATCCATGTGCTGACGGCGTATGTCTGGGGACTGTCCAACAAATCCGCATCCGCCGCGGCGAAACTCTGAGGCGACGGTGACCCAGCTTCCCTTGCGCAAAACCATCCCCATCGTGCCGGTGCAGCCGGCCGGGGAGTCCCTGTACGAGGCGCAGAAGAAGATCTACCCGCGCTCGGTCAGCGGGCTGTTCTCGCGCTGGCGCTGGGCCTTTGTCATCCTGACCCAGCTGTTCTTCTATGGGCTGCCGTGGCTGCAGTGGGGGCAGCGCCAGGCCGTGCTGTTCGACCTGGGGGCGCGGCGCTTTTACCTGTTCGGCTATGTGCTGTACCCGCAGGACTTCATCTACCTGACCGGGCTGCTGGTGGCCAGCGCCTTGTCGCTGTTCCTGTTCACGGCGGTGGCGGGCCGCCTGTGGTGCGGCTTTGCCTGCCCGCAGACGGTGTACACCGAAATCTTTCTCTGGATAGAGCGCAAGGTGGAGGGCGATCGCACGGCCAGGCTGCGGCTGGACGGCGCGCCGTTCTCGCTCGAAAAGCTGGTGAAGAAGTGGTTCAAGCACATCCTCTGGATAGGCGTGGCGATGTGGACCGGCTTTACCTTTGTCGCCTATTTCGTGCCGGCCCGCGAGCTGATCCTGCAGTTCCTGCAAACCAAAATGGGCGGCTGGGAAATCTTCTGGGTCTTGTTCTACGGCTTCGCCACCTACGGCAACGCCGGCTTCCTGCGCGAGCAGGTGTGCAAATACATGTGCCCCTATGCGCGCTTCCAGAGCGCGATGTTCGACAAGGACACGCTGATCGTGAGCTACGACCCCGCGCGCGGCGAACCGCGCGGCGCCCGCTCGCGCCATGCCGACATCAGCGCGCTGTCGCTGGGTTCCTGCGTGGACTGCACCCTGTGCGTGCAGGTCTGCCCGACCGGCATCGACATCCGCGAGGGCCTGCAGTACGAGTGCATAGGCTGCGCGGCCTGCGTGGACGTGTGCGACGGCGTGATGGACAAGATGGGCTACGCGCGCGGCCTGATCCGTTTCACCACCCAGAACGCGCTGGCCGGGAAATGGAACGCTTCACGCGTGCTGCGCCGGGTGCTGCGGCCGCGCGTGCTGGTGTACACGACGCTGCTGGGCGTTCTGTGCCTGGCCTTGCTGTGGAGCCTGATGGCGCGCATGCCGCTGAAAGTGGACGTGGTGCGGGACCGCGCGGCACTGTCGCGCATCGCGGCCGGCGGGCGGCTGGAAAACGTTTACCGCCTGCAAATCATGAATGCCACGGAGCAGGCGCAGCGCTACAGCATCGCGGCGGCCGGGCTGGAGGGCCTGGCGGTCGCCTCCGAGGCCGAGGTCAAGGTCGGCCCCACCGAATCGCGCTGGGTCGCGGTGCGGCTGCAGATTCCCTATGGTTCGGCCGAGGCCGGCTCGCATCCCATCGTGTTCCGCGTGGGCGATGAAAGCGGGCGCGCCCACGTCGAAGAAAAGTCCGTGTTCCTTGTTCCGAGATGATCGCGATGAAAGGCCTCCCATGAATACCATTCCTACCCAAGCCTCTCCCTGGTGGAGGCACGGCCACGTCTGGCTGGTGATTTCCGGCCCCGCGCTGGTGGTGGTCGCGGGGATCATCACCGCTTTCCTCGCCGTCAAATATCCGGACGCCGTGATCATCGGCCAAAAGCCGGCGCGGGTCTCGCGCAGCGGCGAGCCGGGCCAGCCCAGGGCCCTGGCCCCGGCCCTGGAAGGGCGCAACCACGCGGCCACCCCCGACAAGGCCGTGCAGCCCTGACCGCCCGCTACCCTAAAAAAAGGAGGCCATGTGATGTCAGCCAACAAGATACTGGGCATTGCCTGGCCGGCCTTCCTGGCGGCCTGCCTGCTGGAACTGCTGCTGTTCGGGTTGTTCGACCCTGAAGAGATGCTCAGGAATGGGCAACCGGCGGGACTCTCGCGGCTGGCGTTCCAGACGGCCGTCTTTTTTGTGTTCTGGTTCGCCTGCGCGGCCTCCAGCGCCTTGACGGTGCTGCTGACCGGGCCCGCGCCGGTGACGGGGACGGCGGCCTCACGCCGGACGCGGCTGGAGCCGGCCGATCCGCCTCATCCGCCATATCCGCCGCATGAGGACTGAAGCCGGCACAGGCGCGCCGGCTTCCGGAACAGGGCAGGGCGGTAAGATCGGCCCCTCACTCCCGAACTGCGCCATGTCCCTCTTTCCCCACATAGGCGATGCGGTGCCAAAGCACCGGCGCTCCACGGCCGTCGTGCTGGCCGTGATGGCCACGCTCACGCTGCTGGCCGCGATCCATCTCGCGTCCAACCCGCAATCGCAACCTGGCTTGCCCCTGGTCGCGGCGCTGGCCGCCGCCACTTGCGGCATGGCCTGGCTGATCGCCGGGCGCGATGCGGCCCGGGCGCGGGCCGGCAAACAAGCACTGGAGGGCGCGGATGCGAGGCTCGCCGGCCTGCTGGACTCGGCCATGGACGCCATCATCACCGTGGACAGCGAGCAGAACGTGATCCTCTACAACAAGGCCGCCGAAAAGATCTTCGGCTGGCCCACGCGCGAGATGCTGGGCCAGCCGCTCACGCGCCTGATCCCGCGGCGGCACCAGGGCGCGCACGGTGACCAGGTCAAACGATTCGGCCAGACCGGCACGACCTCGCGGCGCATGGGCGACGGCACGGTGCTCTACGGGCTCAGGGCCGGCGGCGAGGAGTTCCCGCTGGAAGCCTCGATCTCGCAGCTGGATACCGCGCACGGCAAGCTTTACACCGTCATCCTGCGCGACGTGACCGAGCGCGTGCGCGCCGGCGAGGAACTGAGCGCCTTCGCCTCGGCGGCGCACGCCATCCGTGAAAGCGAAAAAACCCGGATCGCGCGCGAGCTGCATGACGAACTCGCGCAGTCGCTGACGGCCATCAAGATGGATGCCACCTGGGTCCGGGAGGCCCTGCCGCGCGACGCGGATGCCGTGCGGGCCAAACTCGACGACATGCTGGGCCTGCTGGACACGACCGTCGCCGCCACGCGCCGCATCGCCTCGGACCTGCGGCCGCTGCTGCTCGACGACCTGGGCCTGGTGCCGGCCATCCAGTGGCTGACCCACAACTTCAGCCAGCGCCACGGCGTGCCATGCCGGCTCTCGCTCGATGAAGACGTGGAGCTCGGCGAACCTTATGCCACGGCGGTATTCCGCATCGTGCAGGAGTCGCTGGTCAACGTGGCCAAGCACGCCGGCGCGTCGCGGGTCGACGTGCGCATTGAAAGAACCGCCGCGGCGGTGATCCTCGAGGTCGCCGATGACGGCGCGGGTTTTGCCTTGGGCGCGCCGCGCAAGACCAGTTCGCTGGGCCTCATGGGCTTGCGCGAGCGGGCCCGGCTGCTGCAGGGGACGGTGGAGATCGACACGGCGCCGGGCCGCGGCACCCGCGTTCGCGTGGTGATTCCGGTGCCCGAAACAACCGAAACGGGAGACACCCCATGATCAGGATTGTGATTGCCGACGATCACGCCATCGTGCGCGAGGGCCTCAAGCGCATCGTGTCGTCCATCGCGGACATGGAGGTCGCGGGCGAGGCCGGAAACGGCACGGAGGTCATGCAGCGCGTGCGCGAGCTGGCCTTCGACGTGCTGGTGCTGGACCTGTCCATGCCCGGCCGCAGCGGCATGGAACTGATCAAGCTGGCCCGCGCCGAGAAGCCGCAGTTGCGCATTCTGGTGCTGAGCATGCACCAGGAGCTGCAATACGCGGTGCGGGCCATCAAAAACGGCGCCAGCGGTTACCTGACCAAGGAAAGTGCGCCGGACCAATTGGAGCAGGCGATACGCAAGGTAGCCTCGGGCGGCGCCTTCATCAGCGCCGAGGTGGCCGAACAGCTGGCGCTGGGCGCGATGCCCGGCAGCGCGGTGGTTCCGCATGAGAGCCTTTCCAACCGCGAGTTCGAGGTGCTGCAGCTGCTGGTGGCCGGTGTTTCCCTGACGGACATTGGCACCCGGCTGAACCTGTCGGTCAAGACCGTCAGCACCCACAAAACCAACCTCATGCAAAAAATGGGCTTGCAGAACCAGAACGAGCTGATCCGCTACGCGCTCAAGCATGGGCTGGCCGAGCCCCTGGATCCCTGAGGCCGCCACTGCCGCGGAAAGCGCATGGTGTTGACCAGGGTCAACACGGCTGTCGATGCATCGCCTTAGAGTCAGGGCATTGAAACTCTGAACCGGAGGCGCCATGGGCAACGAACTCAAACAACTGCTGGTCCACGCCGATGCCTCGCCGCAGTTCGCGCAACGCCTTGAATTTGCCTGTCGGCTTGCAGCCCTGCACGGCGCCGGCATCACGGCGCTGTATGCCTCGCCTTCGGCCTCGGAGGCGCTTCCCGTCACCTCAGGCATGGGTACTGGCCTCGCTGTCAGGCGGGACAACACCCAGGACACCGAGCTGGCACGCGCGAGATCGGTGTTTGAGCAACTCAGGCCGGCCGGCTTGCCGGCCACCTGGGCTGAAATCCACGCGTTCCCGCTGGCCCCGGCTTTCGCGGAGCAGGCGCTGTATGCGGACCTGCTGGTGCTGGGCCAGCACGGCCCGGGGGAGGGCTGGTCCACGCTGATGCCGGCGGATTTTCCGGAAACGGTGATCGCCTTGAGCGGGCGGCCCGCGCTGGTGCTTCCCTATACCTCGGCCAGGCCCGGTTTGCCGGGCCGTGTGGTGATCGCCTGGAAGCCCAGCCCGGGAGCCGCGCGCGCCGTGGCGGCGGCGCTGCCCTTGCTGCGCCAGGCCAGCGCAGTGCACATCCTGAGCTGGGGCGCCGACGCAGCGGCCGGCGCCGGAGGCCCGAACATCGTGTCCCACCTGCAGGCCCATGGCGTCAAGGCCGGCTGGCAGCGGGAAGATGTGGAACCCGAAAACCTCGGTGAACTGCTGCTCTCGCGCGCCTTCGACCTGCAGGCGGACCTGCTGGTGATGGGCTGCTACGGCCATACCCGCGCGCATGAATGGGTGCTGGGCGGCGCCTCCCGGACCGTGCTCAAAAGCATGACGCTGCCGGTACTGATGGCGCACTAGGCGTCCGGGCGGCAGAAGGAGCATCTGCTGCAGCCACTCACGCCGAGCACTAACAAGATTTATTCGGGCCAGGAATGAAATTAGTTTGAGAGTTCAAGCTGCGGCACTTTAGAGACAGTTACGGACAGCTTGTACTCGCAGAGTTCGACGTCCCTGATGCTGGCGCAAGCCAAGCGCAGGTCATCGGAGATGCTGCGGCAAACGATGATGCCTCGCACGCGCTGGCCAGGTTCAGCCAGCTCTTTGCGAACCCAGTTGATGTACCTGAGCAACTGACCGACAACGCGGTCGTAACCGCGTGAGACTTTCAGCTCCAGAACAACAAAAGTGCCGGACTTGTCCAGCGCCAGGATGTCAATGCGCCGGCCGCCGCCGGCTTCGTACTCGATGCCACGAATGTCTTCATCCTCGTAGAGCTTCAATCCTGGTTCGATGCATTCAAGGTTTTCAGCAAGATAGCGCTGCAAGTCTTTCTCAAGGAGAAATTCCGAGGAACCTGGTGCAGCCTCCTCACCTTCCTCCTCCTCGTCGACGGCCACAGACGCCTCCTGGCGAGCCACATCGCCGGCAACCATGTCATGGATTGGTGCAGGATCCTTCCCAGGCTCATAAAGGCGGTATT
This sequence comes from Polaromonas sp. P1_H6, assembly GCF_056405195.1. Lineage (NCBI taxonomy): Bacteria > Pseudomonadati > Pseudomonadota > Betaproteobacteria > Burkholderiales > Comamonadaceae > Polaromonas > Polaromonas sp. P1_H6. Next base: position 164,404 of record NZ_JBFUCN010000007.1, on the reverse strand, counting down.
GCCCGGAGGCCACTTTGAACAAGATGTCATCGGTTTCGTTCGTGGCCGGGTGATGAAGCCGGCTAACGTCGTTCGTTGCCGCCTGGACCAGGTGCGCACGAATGCTGCCCGATTTCAATTTTGGGTAATTCGCGGCGAACCATTCGACGGCCTGGGCGATCGTGAAAACTTGCCCAGGCTTCAAGACCCACTCCTGCAGCATGTCTTTGAGCAGCGCTCGGGTGGGTTTTTCGTAAATTTGTTGGCCCATGTGGATTCCCATGAAATGAGGTTCAGGAAGTGGAGGCCGGGGTTTTCCAATAGCCCGTCCTCTCGCACCAATCTTTGTAATCAACGCGCAGTGCCGGCAGCAATTCCTTCATGCTAGGTATTTCGTGGCGTTTGCCAAGCGAGTCCTCGATCAACATCCGCTCGAAGTCGAAAGTGTCGTCTTCGTCGATGCCGACAGCATCGAACTCATTCTTACCTCGCGGCAGATGGGTAACCTTGAAGGTCTTGAATTCGTGCTCCCCAAGCTTGATGCCTGTGTCTTCATAGGTGAGCTGGACCCCGCTTCCAGCGCCAGCCGAGTCCTTTCCCCAAAGCATGACAAGGAATGCTGGTCTCCTTCCTTCGTTCACAACCTTAACCTCGATATAGCCCGGGGCCTGATCAGACTGATACCGCCGTGCCTCGATCCTGAGTTTCGGGCGGTCACGCAAATACCCACGAACTGAGAAGTTGAGGCTCGCCAACGATGCAGCCAAAGCAGCTATAGAAATCCAGTGCGTAGGGGTTAGAGTTGCCAGGGTGGTCATGATCGTGTTGAGCATGCATCGGAGCGTACCAAACAAACCACAGCGAGAAAATATTTTCCGTGAACCCATGTGCACGGCCGTGACCTGGCGTGACTTCGGATGATCCAGCGTGATGCGCCCGGGAAAAGTGAGACTAGATGCCCGCGCCACAAAACGCCGTCGTGACGCCATCATTCAGTTTGGCGCGCTGTTGCGCCGTAAGGAACCTAAATGCTTTTTACCTTTGAGACCCGTACCAGAGAAGAAATTGCTCTGGAAATCCTGCTGCAGGCACGCCGCAATGAGCGCATGACTGGTCTTTGGCCAAAAACCGAGCCCTGCATCATGGCGGACCAACTACCAGGTGGGCATGGCCTGGATCTGAACTGGCGCCTGATCATCCCCTATGGGTGCAGTGAAGATCTTTCGGCGGCGCTCCATGACGCAGCAGCCGCGGTGCAGGTCAAATGGCGTCTGCAGCTGCCCTTTCTCGGCTCGAGTGCGACCGCAGGCTAGTTGTTCGCAACGACGAAGCGAGCATGGACCTGCTTCCAGAGGTCCGGGGCTGTCAGAATCTACAGACGAATCTTTTCTGCCTGATTCCGCTGCTCAATTGAGGCGATTTGTCGCGCACCCAGGGTGATCTACACAAGGCTCAAGAAGAGGTGCGGGGCCTGCGCCCGCTCAAGGATGAACTGGGGTTTGCGCAAAGGCGCGCCGAGGAATTGGGTCGGCGCCTGGTCGAGCAAGACGCGGCCGTCCAGCAGCTCAGTGCCTCGAACAAGAAGTTGCTCGCCAAGGTCGACGAACTGCTCACCGCAAAGCAGCAGTTGCAAGTGGCGCTGGCGACGGCTAGGTCATCCGTCACGGCGCAAGAGCAGCTGGTGGCCAACATGTTGGAGCGCTTCAGCGCGACGGCGTTTGATCCTGAATTGGCTGCGAAAATCCGCCTGAAGGGGCCAGCCAATCGGTTAATAGGGATTCAAAAAAATCAACAGAGACGGGGACTTAGGCCTGTTTGCGCGGAATTCCCAGGAATCACGGCCAACCTCTCATCCTCTTGCTCGGGCTGTACTCGTCCATATTGAGGAGGCGGTTGCCACACTGTCCGCCTAGAATCGATTTGTGGGGTTTGCTCTCCATTTTTATCGAGCTGAACGAAACTCACAAACAACGTTATGTTAGCCGTTATCCCATGGAAGCAGACTTCAAGTTTCATCGTCAGCTCATAACAGTTGCGCAGCATCAGTTCAAGCTGGCAGTAGCGGTGCGCGCGCATTGCACGAGCTCACAACCTAAGAATGCGTTTGCGTATCTGGATACTCTCTCGTTCGGAAAGCACGTTGCGCATTCGAAAGAACTATCGCCAACACAGGATGAAGAGCAGTTCGCGGCGGCGGCGCTGGAGCACTCCGCCACCTATATCATGGCGGTTCAGATCGATACGGCTCTACAGCCTGTCTTTCCCCAGCGTCTATCGCATCTGCGTGAAGATGTTCAGCAGTCAGCGTGGATAGCACGGCTGATTCGTAATGCATTCGCACACGATCCACTCAACCCAGTGTGGCTCACGTATCCGGAGTGCGAGAACCAGATTTTCTCAGTCCAAGAAATCATCACACTGAATACCGCCCAACTCAAAGGCAAGGTATTGCAGCGCATGGACTATGGCGGTCCATTGGCCCTTCTTGGCGCAGCCTTTTGGGCACCCCTTATGACTTATGGCAAACGTTAGGCGTCACAAACACAATCTCCCCGAAGGCACATCCATGGACATACTCGGACTTAAGCCCAATGAGCTCGCGGCCATCGTTTTCGGAATCGTGGGCATGATATTTGGCCTGATCTCATATAGACGTTCGAAGCACAGTGAGTCTCTGGCCAACGAAGGCAATGAGCGAGCAAGGCGTGCCGAAGAAAGAACGGAGCGCAACGAGTTACAAGCGCGAGAACTCGCCTTCGCCCAACGAAAGCGCGAGGCGCTCAAGACACTAATTGAAGGTGAGGCCGCAATTCTGGCTGCCCGACGCAAGATGCGTGCGTTGAGTTCTACAGCATTGGAGGTGGGCGCCGCGGAGGTCATTCAGCCGGCCGAGGGCTTCGCCACTTCCTATGAAACATCTCTGACGGGCCTCAAGGGGGTGCGACAGATGATAGAGTCTATGAACTCCTCCGGCCGGTCACACGAGGAACTTCTGATGCTCATCGAATCCAACATGGCCAAGTTGGAGAAGCTGTATGACTCCAAGTTACTGGCGGAGGAAATCGGCTCATTCACGGACGAAGCTGAACGCAGCATTCGGCTGCATTCCGTGCAACGCGAAGTAGCACGTCAGCTAAAGCAACCGCCCGCGACCGGAACGTAATCGACTCTCCCGGCCGCGTGAGACAGTGACGCCTAGCGGCCTTACGGACTAAGGAGACGAGGTGAAACCAAGCATATTCACGCCCAACATCGAGCGTGTAAAAAAGTTGGACGCGCGCGAAGCGACGCACCTTGTGCGGGATTTGCTGTATTGCGGCGCGCTGCCCATGCGCCTGAGCGAGGTGGTCATCTCCGAACGCATCAACGCGAAAGATGGTGGTATCGACGCGAAAGTGATCGCGGAAGCAGCGGTTCAGGGAGGACCGGCGGTCTCATTCCACTTTCAGATCAAGTCTGGCGACTCGTTCGAACCCTGGCAGGAAGCGGTCGCGCGCAAGGAAATTTTCGGCAAATCCAATGTCACCGCCTCCAAAGACCGCCTTGGAGCCGCCGTCAAGCGGTGCCTGGACACCAATGGCGTCTACGTGCTCGTCGCGTCCGGCCATGACCTGCTCCCGGAGGAGCATTCAAAGGCCGAGGCGCACCTTCGAAAAGCATTCGCTGATTGTGGCTATCTTAATGCGGAGGTCAAAGTTTGGGGCGCCGGCAAACTCACCTCACTGCTGCGCTTATACCCATCGCTGAGCCTCGAATTGAATGGTATCAAGGATGGTGAGTTCGAGACAGTGAGGCAGTGGGGAGCGCGCGCGGACCTCGGCGGCGTTCTTGCCATCGGCGACGCTCAAAAGCGCTTCATGAAGCGGCTGGCGGATATCTTGAGGGGGGACACCATCCAGCACGCACGCGTAATTGGAGAGCCAGGATGCGGCAAGACGCGCCTTGTGCTCGAAACCATCCGAGGATCCGACGACTTGGCCGCGCGCTGTGTGTATGTCGCGAGCTCCGCCGCTCTGCTTAGAAGCGGCTCACTCTTGACCGAGCTTATCAATGAAGAGCGCGGCTACTGGACGATATTGGTTGTCGACGAGTGCGACGAAGTCGACCGGGCGACCATTTACAACGTCATCAAGGGCAAGCAGCGTATCAAGCTCGTCACCATCGACCACGGCCCGGAAGTGAGCCGCGACACCTCAATGGAAACCATTGAATTTCCTAAGCTTGGCGACAAAGAAATCGGCGAAATCCTGGGCACGTATCTAGTCGGCTCTGGCGACCTCCACAATTGGACTGAATGGTGCAAAGGGTCCGCGCGCTCTGCGCACGTTCTCGGGGAAAACTTGGCGCTGCACCCCGAGGACATCCTCAAATCTCCCGCGACTGTCAATGTGTGGGAGCGTTTCGTAATAGGCTACAAACGCGCTGACAGCCCTGAGGCGCAACGCTTGCTCACGGAGATGCGCCACATCGCACTGTTCAGCAAGTTTGGCTTCAAAAAGCCGGTCCACGCCGAAGGCAAGTTCGTCGGCAAGCTCGCCAAGCGCGTAGATGGGTCAATCACAAAGGGCGCCTTTGAGAGGGACGTTGCCAAATTCGTCAAGCGTCGCATCCTTCAAGGCGACCGCACATTGCGCATCGTGCCACAAGCGCTCCACGTCCACTTGTGGCGCGAGTGGTGGAGCAACTACGGCATCACGGCGAACTTGAACGAGTTGCTCAAAGAGCTTCCCGAGTCGTTACTCTCCTGGTTCACGAACATGATGCGCTACGCGAACGGCTCGCCGGAAGCGCAGGCGGCCGTCAAGGAGTTGCTCGATGATCCGAAGAGCCCCTTCGCCAAACGAAAGTTCTTGCGTTCCGATCGGGGATCCCGCTTCCTCTCCGCCCTGGCCGAGGCCGATCCAGCATCGACACTCGCGCTGCTTGAACGCACCACGGATGTGTGGATCGCGCCGACGGACCCCTATCTCGGACAATCCCAGGATTTTGTCTTCGCCATCGAACGAATCGCAGTGTGGGCTCCGCATTTCACGCGCGCGGCCGAGCTCCTCGTCAAGTTGGCCGCGATTGAGAAATCCAGCTACGACAACAATGCGCGGGGTACGCTTCGAAAATTGTTTGGTATTGCGGGCGCTCCTTCCCAGGCCAATCCGATGGTGCGCATCGAATTCATCGCCCGGCTGTTCGGATCCGCTGAATCGTTCGAGCGCAAGCTCGGCCTTGAACTCTGCGGAAAAATATTAGAGACGCGTGGAGGAACGCGCGTGATCGGTGTGGAATATCAAGGTCTGCTACCGACCATACGGCTCTGGGCACCTAAGATTTGGGAAGATCTCTACACCCCGTGGAGGGCGGCGTTGGCGATGCTTCTCGAGCAGGCGAATTCGTTCGATCCGCAATGGCAGCACGAGGTGTCGCGCGAGATCATCCGCGGGTGCTTTGGTTTAATGGGGCACGCCCCCCTCGTTTCGCTGTTGCTCCGCACCCTTGAGGGTCAACTCATGCTGCCAGGTGCGGACCACGAGGCACTTGTCAAGGCGCTGCTTCACTTCGAGAGATTTCCTCTCGCCAAACCCACGCAGGCGACCAAAAGGCGGCTTACCAAGCTACTTGGAACCCTATCCAATGGGTCCTATGAGCGCAGATTCGCACGCTTCGTCGAGTATGAAACTTACGATGAAAACTACACCGTCTCGAAATCCGGCGAGCACGCGGACTCACCGCTCCCAACAAAGCGCGTGGAGACGCTGGTCCGCGAGATGCTGTCCAGCCCTGAGATTGCCGCTAGCCATTTGGACCATGCCATTCAATCGCAGGGGCACAGGATTCGCATATTTGGGCACCATATTGGCAAACTGTCCGACTCGGATTTTCGTTCCCTCGCGATACAACGAGCCAAATCCTTGGGAGCTGCAGGTGGGGGCGGCTTCATTGTTGGCTTTTTGGACGGCACCAGGGAAGTGGATCCTGCCGACGCGGACGCGATCGCGCTGGACCTCCTAGCCGGTCGCGCCCCAGCCGATTGGAAAATTGCGGCGACGGTCCAGTCTGGTGTTTCGCGGGCGATGATACCCAAACTCGTCAAGCTCGCGAAGACCGCTCCGCCAGCGCTTTTCGTGCATGTCGGATATCAAGTGAAACAGGCTGTCTTACCGCCGGATGAGGTCGAAGCTCTCCTTCGCTCACTGCTGCGCAACAAGTCGCTCATCGCCGCCGACGTCGCGCTCGGCATCGGCTTCTACTGGTTCGGGAGGTTGTCGGGTCCACAGTGCGCGGAGCGCCTGCACTGGAAGCTGGTGACGGACCATCGCCTCTTCGGCGACAACATGCGCCAAAACTCCCATCAATGGGAGGCTATGGCGAAAGCATTCAGGGGACGCTTTCCGAATCTAGAGGTCAACCTGCTTGCGGCGCTTCTAAATCCCAAGAAACGACAGTCCTACGCCGCCGCCTCCGAGACGTTCGGCATCTTAGGTGCAATATGCGCGGCGAAACCCGAAGAGTCTTGGGAAATCGTCGCTGCTGCGCTGGAAGGAAAGTCGCATGCATGGACCGTTTCGCATTGGCTGGGAGGTGGCATGCGAGACGATGCGTCCCCTACGCCGATCGAGGCATTTTCAGCAGAACGCATATTCAATTGGATTGACAAGTCACCGCGTGAGCGCATTGCCCGCGCACTCGACTTCATCCCGAAAACTCTGACCTCTCCCGGCGGCGATCTCACCGCAGCTTTCATCGAGAGGTATGGCTCCACGAAAGGCTTCAACGACGCGCTCGCGTTTCGATTCGGCCTGGGCACTTACAGCGGCCCTCCGTCCGAGCATCACGCGGCACAGCGAGAGCAGGCGATTAAATGGGCCGGCGCGACTGCGTCAATCAAAGTGAAGGCCTTTTTGGACGCCTACATCGGGGAGCTCACGAAGCTTATCGATCGGGAGAGGATGCACGAGGAACGGAGCTGATTTTCTGAAGCTCCGAGCAAGCTGAGCGTGGCGAGGTCGGCTTTCAGGAAATGAGCCTGAGATACACAGCGGGGAGTTTCCCTCGCTTGAGTCCAGGAGGCCTTAAGCGGTCGCTCCCCGGGGGAGTGCGATGGCATCGAATAACATTTTGGATTTTTATTACTTTTTCGCTGAAATATCATTTTGCCCCGTATCTCGGCACATCCCGCCTGGCCACCCGGGTCAACGAGGAAGCCGAAGAACGGGTCACTGCGGCGCAGGCTAGGCACCCCGAACAGCTGAGCCAGCAGCAGCAACCCGCCGCGACCCTGAAAATCGAGGCGCTGTTCACACGCCAGCCTGCTGGAGCGTTTTAGTGTGCTGGCGCCTGATCCTGAATTGGTTGCGAAAACCCGACTAAAGAGGCCAGCCAATCGGCTAAGAGAGATTAAAAAATCAACAGCGACAGGGACTTAGGACTGTTTCTGCGAAATTTTCAGGAATCACGGCCGACCCTCCACTAGGCGTCCGGGCTCCTAGGAAAATTCCGAGCCGGGCTAAGATCGCCGGCCGCGGCAAACCAGCCATCTCCGAGCCGGCCTTTCAGCAAAAGCCGATGTCCCGGGCGCGCCGCCTGCGCGACAGTAGGGGCATGCAGCACACCGCCTCACCCACCCGGGTTTTTCTGGCCGACGACTCCGCGCTGAGCCGCAGCCGGGTGGCCGCGATGCTGCTCAACCAGGGCATGGAAATCGCAGGGCAGGCCGATACGCCGGAGTCGGCGGTCCCGGGCATCCTGGCGACGCAACCCGACGCCGTGGTGCTCGACGTGCAGTTCGAAAAGGGCACAGGCATGCAGGTGTTGCAGGCCGTCCGTAAGGCCGCGCCGCACATCCCTTTCATCATCCTCAGCAATCACGCCGAGCCGGCCTACCGCGCGCGCTACCTGGCCGCGGGCGCCGCCTGCTTTCTCGACAAACACGCCGAGTTCTACCGGCTCGGCAACGCCGTGGCCGGGCTTGCGCAGCCCCGGTCTGTAGTCCAACCCGTTTCTCACGTTTGATTCCAAAGGAGCCGTCATGACCCCAGCCTGTTCATCCGCCGCCCATTCACCCGCCGCCGCCATCCCGCCGCTGACGACACGCTGCTCGGACTGCAACCTGCGCGATATCTGCCTGCCCTGCGGCATGACGCCCGCCGACGTGAACGGGCTGGACGGGCTCGGTTTCAACCGCAGCAAGGTCAAGGCGGGCCAGGCGCTCTACCACGAGGGCCAGCCCTTTCGCAACATCTACGCGGTACGCATGGGCACCTTCAAATCCAGCCTGACGCTGGCCGACGGGCGCGAGCAGGTCAGCGGCTTCCAGATGGCCGGTGAGCTGATGGGCCTGGACGGCATCGCCAACGGCGCCTATGCCAGCAACTCGACGGCGCTCGAAGACACCGAGGTCTGCGCCATTCCCTACGACCAGATCAGCGGCCTGGCTGCGAGCAGCGCCGACCTGCAGCAGGCCGTGAGCCGCCTGATGAGCCGGGAGATTGTCAGGGAACACAGCCTGATGATGTTGCTGGGCAGCATGAATGCCGAGGAGCGCCTGGCCGCCTTCCTGCTCAACCTATCGCAGCGGCTCAAGCTGCGCGGCTATTCGGCCGGCGAGTTCCACCTGCGCATGTCGCGCGCCGAGATCGGCAGCTACCTGGGCATGAAGCTGGAAACCGTGAGCCGCACGTTTTCCGCGTTCCAGCAACAGGGCATCCTCGAAGTCGACAAACGCCATATCCGCATCGTCGACCACGCGGCGCTCAAGCGCGTCTTCGATACCCGGGTTCACTGAGACGCGGGCAAGGCGCCGGCCATTTCTTCTGAAGTCGGCCTGCCGGAAAAATCCGTCCACTGCCGCCGCTCGAAGTCATAGAGCTTGCAGCGGCGCGCCGTGTCGAAATACCAGCGCCAGGAAAAAGGCTGCACCACGATGTGGCCGGGCAGCCTGGCTTCCAGCATGGCCTGGGCCTGCTTGAGGCGGTACAGCGGCACGCCCATGTCCACGTGATGGGCGGTGTGCTCCATGATGTGGTGCAGCGCCGCGCCGAAAAACGTGTTGAAGCTCAGGTGCACGGTGGTGGAGACAAAGGGGTTGGCGTCGGACCAGTTTTTCTTGTTGTCGTACCAGGCGATGCTGGTGTGCGTGTGGTGCACATAGACCACAAAACCCATGAGCGCGTTCCACACCAGCAGCGGCAGGAAAAATCCGACGGCCAGAAGCCAGGCCGCCGATTGGCCGGTCGCCGATGCCATGGCAAGAAGGCCGGCAATCCAGGCCGCGGCGGCCGCGCTGACCAGCAGGCTATCGGCCACAAAGATGCCGCGCCGCGTGGGCATCACGGCTTTGGACGGGAAATACAGCCGCTTCCACCAGATTTCCAGAAGGTAATACAGCCAGGGTGCCCAGCCGCTGCGGTAGGCGCGCTCCAGCCATTGCCGCCAGGCGGGCATGCACTGGTAGGCCTGCAGGGTCGAAGGCTGCCAGACGAAATCAAAGCCGCTGAGGTTGGTGTAGCCGTGGTGCACGATGTTGTGCCCGACATCCCACAGGCTGTAGGGCGTGAGGGAGGGCAGGAACAGCACGCGGCCCAGCCAGCGGTTGAGCCTGCGGTGCGGTGTGAAGCTCTGGTGGCAGGCATCGTGGCCCAGGATGAACAGCCTGGCGATCATGAAGCCGGCCAGCAGGGACATGAGTATTTGCACGGCGGGATGGCGCGCGAGCACCGCCCCGGCCATGCAGGCGGCGAACAGGACGAAATCCATCAGGGTCAGCGCCAGGGCGATGCCGGTGTTTTTGGCCGAGATGGGGAGAAGCCAGGAGCGCAGAACTTTTCGGTGGGGAAGGGGAGTGGCGGGGGAGGCTTGGATTGCTTGGATTGCTTGGATTGCTTGGGAGTTGGGCATAAGGAGTGAAGGGTTAGCGGCCGGGGCCCTTGGACCCAGGGCGACAGCGAAGCCGCCAGCTTACGGCGCGCCCCTTCCCGTGATTTGACGCAGGTCAAGCACAAGGCAAACGCGCCCACCCCTGCGCCCCCGTTGATCCATGTCAACGCGGCCGGGGCGGCGCGGCGGCACAGTGGAGGCCTCACACTCCCCCAAGCATTCCATGCCCGCAGTTCTACCCCAGGCCCTCAAGCGCTTCGACATCTCCGGGCCGCGCTATACCTCTTTCCCCACGGCGGACCGCTTTGTCGAGGCCTTTAGCGCCGGCGACCACGGCCGCGCGCTGGACGACAGGCGATCCCGGGCCGAAGCCTCGGCCGCGCCGCTGTCACTGTATGTGCACATCCCGTTTTGCGAGTCGCTGTGCTACTACTGCGCCTGCAACAAGATCATCACCAAACAGCACAGCCGCGCCGCGGCCTACCTGGGCTACCTGGAGCGCGAAGTGGCCCTGTACACGGCGCGCCTGGGCCGGGGCCAGCCCGTCAGCCAGCTGCACCTGGGCGGGGGCACACCGACTTTTTTGTCTGACGCGGAACTCGCACAGCTCATGGACATGCTCAGGCGCAATTTCGACATCGTCGCCGGCGCGGAGATGTCCATCGAGGTGGATCCGCGCACCGTGGACCAGCAGCGCCTGGCCGCGCTGGCCGCCCTGGGCTTCAACCGCCTGAGCTTCGGCGTGCAGGATTTTGACACCGATGTGCAGAAGGCCGTGCACCGCGTCCAGCCGGCGGAGCAGGTGTTCGCGCTGGTCGCCGAGGCGCGCGCGCTCGGCTTTGAATCCATCAATGTGGACCTGATCTACGGCCTGCCGCGCCAGACGCAAACCTCCTTCGCGCGCACGATACGCCAGATCGAGGAGCTCAGGCCGGACCGCATCGCCCTCTACGCCTACGCCCATTTGCCGGAACGCTTCAAGCCGCAACGGCACATCCCGCTGGCGCTGCTGCCGGCGGCCGAGGACAAGGCCGCCATGCTGGCCGAGGCCATGGCGCGCTTCCAGGGCGCGGGCTACCGCTACATCGGCATGGACCATTTCGCCCTCGAGAACGATGCGCTGGCCGTGGCCAGCCGCGAGGGCCGGCTGCACCGCAACTTCCAGGGCTACAGCACCCAGCCCGACCGCGACCTGGTCGGCCTGGGGGTGTCGGCCATAGGCGCGGTCGGCGCCACTTACAGCCAGAACGCCAAGACGCTGGAAGAGTATTGCGACCTGCTGGACCAGGGGAGGTTTCCGGTCACGCGCGGCCTGGCGCTGAGCCGGGACGACCTGGCGCGCCGCGCGGTGATCATGGCCATCATGTGCCAGGGCCAGGTGTGGTTCGAATCGATAGAACTCGCCTGGATGCTGGACTTCAAGGCTTACTTCGCGGCGGAACTGGAGCGCCTTCGCGAACTGGAAAGCGCCGGCCTGGTGGTGCTGTCCGACGCCGGCATAGCGGTGACGCCCGAAGGCCGGTTTGTGCTGCGCGCGGTCGCCATGGTGTTTGACCGCTACCTGCAGTCCGACCTCAACCGCAGCCGCTTCTCGCGCATCATTTAGGCGGCTTGAGGTCCGCGTCACCATGTCCTACGCACTGACCACGACAGCCTTGCTGATGGGCCTGGCCGGCGGCCCGCATTGCGCCGTGATGTGCGGCGCGGCCTGCGGCGGCCTGAGGCGCATGGGCGCGCAGCGGCGGCCGCAGTCGCCGCTGGCCTTCCAGGCCGGGCGGCTGGCCGGCTATTCCACCGCCGGCGCGGCGGCAGCGGCGGCGGTGCAAAGTTTTGCCTGGATGACGGAACAGGCCGCCGTGGTCAAGCCGCTCTGGGTGCTGTTCCATCTGGCCGTTCTGGGCTGGGGACTGATGCTGGTAGTCAACGCCAGCCAGCCGGCCTGGGCGGACCGGGCAGGGCGCTCGGCCTGGTCACGGGTGGGAGCCGTGGCCGCTTCGCGCGGCGGCATGTTTTCGGTGGGCGCGCTGTGGGCTTTCATGCCCTGCAGCCTGCTGTATTCGGCGCTGCTGGTGGCCTCGCTGAGCGGCGGGCCGCTGCAAGGCGCGCTGGCCATGGCGGCTTTTGCCGTGGGCAGCGGCATCTCCCTGCTGCTGGCGCCGCGGCTGCTGGCCGGCTTGCGGCGTGCCGGCAACGGCCTGGGCGGGCAACTGGGCGTGCGCCTGGCCGGTGGCGTGCTGGTGCTGGCGGCCGTGTTCGGCCTGTGGGGTGACATGACGCATCGCATCGCGCAGTGGTGCGGGCTGGCGTGAGGGATACCAGGCTCGTCCTCAATGTAAAAAATGCGACGAGGGAGGGCCGGCATGGGTCTGCACAGGGCCTGGGACGGCGGGAGGGTCTGCGGGAATCTGCAGAATACGCCGGATGGTACTTAACAGCTCAATGTTGGAGGTCCGGACCTTGAACAGGACAGCCTCGGCCTGTTTGCTTACCGTCAGGTCCGCGGCGCTGGGCGAAAACACGATCACCGGCGGCCGCGGATCGAGCGCATCAATGTCCTCCACCAGGTCCCAGCTTGACTCCTTGCCCAGCCCGAGGTCCAGCAGCACCAGGTCAAAGCGCTGCTCTTGCAGCAGGGCACGGGCTTCGTCCAGCGTGGCGGCAAATTTGAAGATGGCAAAATCCCGGGCGACCTCGGCAACGATGCGCTGGATATCGAGATCGTCTTCCACATGCAGTATGCGCGGCTTGCCGGACGGCATGCCGGCGACGGCCCGTCGTACGCTCTGGATCAGCTGGTCTTCATCAATCGGCTTTTGCAGCCAATCCGAGACCGTGAGCGGTTTGTGGTTGAACTGCAGTTGTCCTTCCTCAGCCAGGGCCGAGATCACCACGACCGGCAGCTTGCGTGTGCTTTCGTTGTCGCGCAGCGCACTGATGAAGGCCATGCCGTTCTGGCCCGGCAGCTTCAGGTCCACGGTCACGGCGTCGTAGCTGTGCTGCGCAAGACAGGCCAAAGCCTGTTCCGCGCTATATGCCATCTCAGTCTCAAATCCCGCCTTGGCCAGCATCATGCCGATGAGCCTTGCCACGTCGGGGTCATCCTCGCAAATCAGGATGCGCGGCTGGAAGGCGTCACCCTTGGCCCGGAACGGCTGCAGCAGCGGCACCGTGTTCTGCCATTCGGGCAACTCGAAGAAGAAGGTGGTGCCCGTGCCCACCGCGCTGCTAAAGCCTATGCTGCCGCCCATCTTCTCGATGAGCGCCTTGGAAATGTTGAGTCCGAGACCGGTCCCGCCTTTTTGCCGGGTGTCGGAAGAATCCGCTTGCGAAAATTTCTGGAAAATGCGGCCACGAAACTCCTCCGGAATACCGGGGCCGCGGTCCACCACTTCGACCCGCACACTCTGGGCCAAGCGCGATATGCGCACCTCCACCACCCCTCCCGGCGGCGTAAATTTCACCGCATTGGACAGCAGGTTGGTCAGTACCTGGATCATGCGGTCCCCATCAATGCGCACCTGCAGCTGCGCATCGGGTGCCTGCAGCCGCAAGGTCACGCTGTATTGGCCCGCGAAACCCTCGTTGGCGGCCAGCACCTGTTGGACCAGCGGCTTGATGTCGATGACCTGCAGGTCCAGGCGCATCTTGCCGGACTCGATCTTCTCGCTGTCCAGCATGTCGTTGATCAACCGGATCAGGCGCTCACAGTTGCTCTTGGCGATGCCCACCAGGTTCTTCACGGCCTCAGGCAACTCACCGCCCACGCCGCCGAAGATCAGCCCGAGCGAGCCGCGGATGGAGGTGAGCGGGGTCCTCAATTCGTGCGAGACCGTCGAAATGAATTCGTTCTTCATGTTTTCGACCTTCTTGCGTTCTATCAGGTCGTAGGCAACGCAAAGAAACCCAGTCAGCGCGAGGCGCTCATCCCTCAGCGCGGTGACCGATACCATGACGGGCAAACGGCTGCCGTCCTTACGGATATAAGTCCATTCCCGCTCGTCCGCCGAGCCGCCGCGCGCCCTGGCAACGAGCGTTTCGAAACCGGCCTGGACCGGCTGTCGCAGTTCGATGCTTAGCTGCTGTGCGCGCTCTGCCATTTCGGTTTTGTCATGCAACAAGTCAGGTGTATGCCGGGCGAAGACCTCGTCGGCCGAATAACCCAGCATGCGGTGCGCGCCGTTGTTGAACAGACGGATCATGCCGTTGGTATCCGTCGAGATGATGGAGAAATTGGCGCTATCCAGGATTGCCTGTTGCAGTTCCGTGCTTTCCGACAGCTGGTGATTCAGCGTGCGTTCGACCTCCCGGGAGCGTTTGCGCACCACCAACCAGAACAGCAGCGCCAAGCCGAATGCGGTGGAGGTGGAGGCCGCAACAATGAATCGCGCCTGCTCCGACTGCGCATTGCTGCTCGCGACCAACTCTTGCATATTCGCGACCTGCTCGTCGGACAGCTGTTGTACCGCGGCCTGGAAGCCGTTCTGTGCATACATCAGTTCCTGCTCAATGATGCGGCTGACTTCGCGCTCGTCACCGGCCATTTTTGCCCGGAATGCGTCGCTGCGGATCTTCTGGTATTGCAAGCGCCGTTCGGTCGCCGCGAAAAAGGTTTCCGCAATCGGACCCTCGTGCAAGGTTGCATCCAGTTTGCGCAGGATACCGTTGACTTTTTTGACCGTTTCGTCGATCTCGACGCGGACTTCCTTTTCAAGTACCGGGTCATTGATTTTGAGCAGAAGCAGCGTCCGCAAGGTATTGGCCCGCGTCAAGCGATGCCATTCCTTGATCTGCCGCTCCACCGTCAGTCCCGCGTCAACGACCTCATCGTTGACGCGCTCCAGCTTCATGATCCACCACACTCCGATGATGGCGATCAACGCGGTAAATCCCAGCATGGAGCCCAGGCCGACAAGGAGCTTTCCTTTGATGCCGCCGAATTGCCAATGTTTCATCGCAGTTTCTTTATTTCGCATGCAATTTCGCCACGTTCGCCATAGAGGAATTTCACGCAATGCGTGCCACATCGTTGACGTTACCTGCATCGGCGATCGGCAAATTTTCCAGGCGATTGCGCACCTGCTGCAGATAGTCCAGCCGGAAGCGTCGCAAAATGAAATCCCGATAATCGTTGTGCTCCAGATCGCGCCAGGCGCATCGTTTCGCCACCTCGGAACATTCGCGGGAGCGCGCCATCATGCCGTCGCTGATCACTGCCTGTGCATCGGTCATCCGTTCATAGCCATAAAGCGCCATGTAGTCGCGCGCCAAGGTTTCGATCACTTCGATTTCTTTCATCGAAAGTTGCGTTTTGAACTTGTCCGTGTTGGCGGCTATCGGCGCGAAGCAATTCGAAGCCCAGAGCGCCGACATGTGGGAGAGCTGCTGCGCCTCGTGCGAACGCGTTACATCCAGCATTTGCGGCAGGTACTCGATGTCGAGAAAGCGGCAGACCTTGCGCAGCGTGCTCTCCTGATCGGCAAGAAAATCTTCATAGCGGACGGTAAGCACCCGTTCCGGATAACGCTCCGCCAGTGACAGCGCCACACGATACGCATCAACCCAGGCCTTCGCGTTCAGGGTGGTATCGAAATCGTGGATGATGGCGCGGGTCATTGAGGCTACCTGCGCGCGCGGATCCCGCACGACATTCAGGAACAGCAGCTGCGGAAACAGGCCCATCAGCTCGTCCGCATAATGCACGCTGTCGAGCGATTTATCCATGACGATTCCTGCGCCATGCTGCTCCCCGGCGCTTAGCAGCAATTCCCAGACGATGCGGTGCACGCTGCGCCGTTCGTGGCGTATCGCCTCGAATATCTGCCTCGGATCAAATACCACGTTTGACCACTTTACCGGGCTTGCGGCCTGCAAGCCCACCACATCCACCACCATGCGGAAGTAAGCCTGGTCATCGGAAAGATCGCCATAGAGCGGCGCCAATGGCATGAAATCCACGATATGCAGCGGATAGGGCGAGTAAAAATGTGGATTGAAGTTCAGGCGCAAGCGCAACGCATGGCTGCCGCAGCGCCGCAGCGGAATCATCAGTACCGGCCGTGGGCGAGAGTGCACAACGGCGTCGACGTCCTTTGCTCCTGCAACCTCCATATGCCTGCTCCCGTTATTGTTTATATTGAATATGCTGAAATATTCAACACAAAAAGGCCAAAGAAATTTCCGGTCAATCGGTCATGAGGACCGGGTCATGAAGACCACTCTGTTGTTGCCGGCTCACGTGAAGCAGCGCTCCGAAACAAGGTCGAGCAAGGTCTGGGTCGAATCTTTCAAGGGCAATGCGTCGGTGTCGAGCACCAAATCCGGTATTAGCGGTGTTTCGTAGGGAGACGAGATGCCGGTAAATTCCGCAAGCTGTCCGGCGCGTGCCCGTACATACAGTCCTTTCGGGTCGCGCTGTTCGCAGACGGTTGCCAGCGTGCTGACATGGACTTCAATGAATCGCGCATCGCCGATGATGGCTTGAGCCATTTTCCGGTCGTCCCGGAACGGCGAAATCAAGGCGGTGATCACGATCAATCCGGCTTCATTCATCATGTGCGCGACTTCGGCCGTGCGTCGAATGTTCTCACTGCGGTCCGGCGCGGAAAATCCCAAGTCTTTGCTCAGTCCATGCCGGAGGTTGTCGCCGTCCAGAACGAAGCAAGGATGGGCAAGATCCAGCAGCATTTTTTCCAATGCGTATGCGAGCGTGGACTTTCCCGCACCGCTCAATCCGGTCAACCAGATCGTGGCCGGCGCGTGCCCGAGCAAAGCTTGCCTGCATTGCTCGGTGACTGTGCCGGAATGGTAGAAAATATTTGTGCCAGGCAGGCTGCAGCCCTGTTCTGAAGGCTGTACGGCTACTGCAGCAACGTCAGTCGCGGAGTCCTTCGTATGCATAGACGTTCCCATGCTGGGAGTTCCTCGTTTGAATGCGCTCATCCAATCTGGATGTTGCGCAAGCGCAATATCGGCATGTCAATATCGGACAGCAACGCGAAAAATCACAAACGCAAAACAAAAGATACTCTGCGATAGTGATTAGTCAATACTACGTTCGTCTATGTGGAAGCTTGAATTGCGCTGAAGGCCGCACAACCTGGGTGTCAAAGCTCGCAGGCGCTTCGTGCGCACCACCAACAGCGACGATGACTCGCGCGATACGCGAGCGACATACATACCGGCGAGCACTGCGGAAGCCCGGACTTCGCGGCTCAATGAGTGCACCGGCCAATCCGCACCACAAGGCACGGGAGCTTCATGAAGACAGTACTACCTTCGTCTACGTGAAAGTTATTCGGCAATATTACCTTCGCGTTTTCGGCCTGGTATCCCCTTAAACCGGACCGCTCATCATCGGAGACTGATCGCAGGCGAGGCCTTCAACCCCTGCGGAGCCGTCGTAATCACGGAAATCCAGCCGGCCAATAAGCCGGTTCCCCTGCCGGCCCTCTGCCGGGGTTGACAGATCAATAACCATCGGGTTATGCTTTAGACATGCCAACAGCAACCATCGCGGACGAAGTTTTCAAGGCGCTTGCCGATCCGACACGGCGGGCGATTTTTGAACGCCTGGCCCGTGATGGGGCGCAGACCGTGCGCGCCTTGACGGACCGCGCGGGTGTGTCGCAGCCAGCCGTGTCCAAGCACTTGCGCGTCCTGAAACAGGCGCGGCTGGTGAACGACAGGCGTGACGGGCGCGAGACGCACTACAGCGCCGAACCGCTGGCGCTCGGGCCGCTGCGCGACTGGATGAGCGTCTACGGTGCGTTCTGGCATGACCGTTTTGATGACCTTGAATCATTATTGAAAAGGATGGACCAATGAGCGCAACCCAAACCCCAATCCAAAGCCGGGCTTCCACTGAAACCCGCTCCGTCGTTGTCGAGCGCGAGATCGCCTACCCGCCGCAAAAAATCTGGCGCGCGCTCACGCAGCCGCAGCTGATCGCCGAGTGGCTTATGAAAAACGACTTCCAGCCCGTCGTCGGCCACGGCTTCAAGCTCAGCGCCGACTGGGGCGCCGTCGACTGCGAGGTGCAAACTGTGGAGCCCGAAAAAACGCTGTCCTACACCTGGGCGGCCTATGGCCTCGAGAGCGTGGTCACCTGGACGCTGACCCCCACAGGCACCGGCACCCGTTTGCGCATGGAGCAGGCGGGTTTCCGGACCGACCAGGAACAGGCCTTCCAGGGCGCAAAACACGGCTGGCAGCAGTTCTTTGCCAACCTGGAGCAGGTCCTGGCACGCCCAGTGTGAGCTTTCACGCGAAGCCCTGACATGAACGCCATGGCCAGAAAGACAGCCGGTGCGCCGGCGAAGTCCGCGAAGCCCGTCCTGCTCTCAGGCGGCAACCCTCGGATCGCGAAAGGCGAGGGCGACGCTCCCGTGCAGGCCTATATCGCGGCCATGCCGGGATGGAAAAGCGATGTAGGGCGACGGCTCGACGCGCTCATCACGCGCACCATCCCCGGCGTGCGCAAGGCCGTCAAGTGGAACTCGCCGTTCTACGGCCTTGAAGGCCAGGGCTGGTTCCTGAGCTTTCATTGCTTCACGCACTACGTCAAGGTGGCTTTCTTTCGCGGCCTGTCGCTGCGTCCCGTGCCGCCTGTCGAATCCAAGAGCCAGGACACACGCTACCTCCACATCCAGGAAGGCGGGCAGTTCGACGAGGCCCAACTGGCCGCCTGGATCCAACAGGCCAGCGAATTGCCCGGCGAAAAAATGTGAACGGCACAACCCTGAAGAAAGCGACATCACCATGAAAAAAGCGATGGCGAGCGACACGGCGCAAGACAAGGAAGGCGGTTCCGCCTCCGCGCAGATTGACGCGAAGATCAAGGCACTCGACGACTGGCGCGGCGAGACGCTGGCGCGTATCCGCAAGATCATCCAGCAGGCTGTGCCCGAGGTGGTCGAGGAGCTCAAGTGGCGCGGCGTTCCGGTGTGGTCACACGGCGGCATCATCTGCACCGGCGAGACTTACAAGAGCGCCGTGAAAATGACCTTTGCCAAGGGCGCCAAGCTCGAGGATCCTGCAGGCCTGTTCAATTCCAGCCTCGAAGGCAACACCCGCCGCGCCATCGATCTCCATGAGGGCGACAAGATCGATGAAAAGGCCTTGAAGGCACTCATACGCGCCGCCGCGGCGCTGAACAAGGCATAGCGCATAGCGCCAACCGCCTCCTCTAATTGGAGGATGCGGTGTAGGCCAAAAGGTAGCAAAGTCACGTTACGGGATGCATCCGGGTCAGAAGCAGGCCCGGTACCCCTCAATGTCCCCCCGAAGGGAGAAACATGACGGCTTCGCGAGTTCCCCCAACAGCCGACGCGGGCAAGCGCATCAGCCTGCTGGATCCGCTTGCCGTGCGCGACTGGTGCGCCGAGCTGCAATGCACGGAGCTTGAACTGCGGGCGGCTGTCTATGCCGTGGGCAGCGAGCCCGAAGAGGTCCGCCGCTACTTTGGTCGCGGCCGGAAAACGCCGGCGGTGATCGAGGACTGAGAGCCTTCAGTCCGTCAGTACCGGGAGTCGTCCCGGGCGTCCGGCGACCACTCGGGGATGCCGGCCTCAAGCCGGCGCAGCGCGAGGCGGTGCTCCACGTCCTCGCACCATTGCTGGAATTCCTCGGGCGAAGGCGCAGACCCTGCTCCCTTCTGGAAGGCAGCCATCTTTTGCATAAACACCTGGTAGCGCCGTGTGCGTTCGAGCTCTTCATGCTGCTCAACTCTCACAGCGGCGCGCAGCGTTTCCATGACTCTGGAATCAGCCATACGCCCCTCCTGGGCAGTCAAGAAACAGTTAAAAGAAAATACCGATGGAATGAGGATTTTCTAGAGAAGGTCAATAGGGTTGCAACCGGAAAATTGTGAGAATTTTTTTCTTTCTATGGGGAAGCGCTCCTCCATTTGGAGGGTTTTTTTGTAGGTTCCGGCTGAGCCGGTAAAACGTTTTTCGCCGACAAAACGAACTACTTTAGTTTGCGAATGATGCGGCATGAATACTTTATTCCAACCCCCTGTCATCGAGGTCCCCGCGCCCGAAGAGCAGCAGGAAGTGTCCAGCACCGCTGAACTGCTTCTGGCCCTGGCGTTGGGTGTGTGTGCTCTCGCGGCGGTACGCCTGGCGGGACTCGCGGCATTTGCCATCGCTCAGCTGCTGGGGCAGCTGTGGGGCCGGGGTTAGGCGGCGAAAACGCGCAAAAGCTGGCTGGCCACCCTCGTTGGTGACTGGCCATCTCGCTTTTTTTTGAATGCGGTTTTTTCCTACATGCCGCGATCCGGGTGCTCGCTATATTGGGCTGGCGATTTGATCCGATCGCACTCTCATTTGGAATGAGAAATTTCCGGCCCGGACCATCCGGGCTTTTTTTTGGGCGTCAGGCCGGAGCAGCCATGCAGGTTCACGGAAGTTGCCATTGCGGGGACATTCGCTACGAAGCCGAAGTGGCCCCCGAAGAGACGGCGATCTGCCATTGCACGGATTGCCAGAAGCTCACGGGTTCCGCTTACCGGGTCTCCGTGCCCGCAAGAGAGGGGTCATTCCAGCTCGTCGCGGGCGAGCCCAGAATCTATGTCAAAACCGGCGACAACGGTGCAAGGCGGGCCCAGGCCTTTTGCCCGCGATGCGGCTCGCCTCTCTATACCTACGCGGCCGATGATCCCGGGATTTACGGGCTGAGGGTGGGTTGCATCGCCGAGCGCGAAGCGCTGGTCCCGACGGTGCAGAAATGGTGCCGCTCAGCCTTGCGATGGACGGAAAACATTGCGGGCCTGGCAGGGCGGGAAGGGGATTAGGACGCCTGGGGCAGGGCGGGCTTACCCAATAGCATCACCAGCGCCCGCACCCCCGCAGCCACCTCGTCATCGCCGATCAGGCCCAGCCCGAAGGTCAGGCCGTTGTAGCGCAGCCGCCGCTGGCCGGAGCGGTCCAGCGCCTCAACCGCTATCCCCGCCTCGGTTGCCATCCTCGCCGTCTCATACGCTTCGAACTGCGGTGCGAGCATCGCGCTCACGTGCAGCCCGGCCGCCGACGGCAGCGGTATCAGGAGGCCTTCCGCATGCTGCTCGATGGCCTGTAGCAGGGTGTCGCGCCGCCCGGCATAGATGCGCTGCATGCGCCGCACATGCCGTGCGAGATGCCCTTCGCGGATAAACGCGGCCAATACCAGCTGGGTCAGCAAAGGCGGCGCGCCCTGGGTAGCGAGCAGCGCCGCAGCGAGCCGCTCGTGCGCCCAGGACGGCGCCACCACGAAGCCGACGCGCAGGGCAGGGAACATCACCTTCGAAAAAGTGCCGACATAAAACACCAGGCCCCGGTCGTCGAGCGAATGGAGGGCATCGAGCGGGCGGCCGCCGAAGCGGAATTCGCCGTCGTAGTCGTCCTCGATCACGACGGCCTGGTGTTGCCGCGCATGTTCAAGCAGTTGGGAGCGGCGGGCCAGGGACATCGCGGTACCGACCGGGAACTGGTGCGAGGGCGTGACGCAGATGACCCTGGCCTGCGGCGGCAGGCGGTCGACGCGCAAGCCTTCGTGATCGAGTGGGACGCGCTGCAGTTGCGCGCCGCGAAACGCCATGGCCGCGTGCAAGGGCGCATAGCCCGGGTCCTCGACGGCCACCACCGTGGCCTGCGGCGTGACGAGCACGTCGGCCAGCAGGGCGAAGGCATGCTGTGCGCCCGAGGTGATAAACACGTCGCCGGCGCTGCAGGCCACCGCGCGCGACAGGGACACATGGACGGCTATCGCTTCGCGCAGCAGGGGGTCGCCGGCGGGATCGGTATAGGCCCGGGGCGCACGCGCGAAGTCGTGCTGGGCGCGGGCGCAGAGGCGGCGCCAGGTGTCCCAGGGCAGCTGTGAGTGGTCCGGCAAGCCGACCCTGAAGTCGAAACGCGGCCCGGTGGACATGGCCTCGGTGGACCACGGCGTCACCTTTTGCCAGGCGTCGGGCAGGTCGGCCCAAGCCAGGGCAGGTGAGTCGGAGGGCTGCGCTGCGGGGCCGCGCGCCGGCACCACGGCCGCGACAAAGGTGCCCGCGCGCTGGCGGGACAGCAGATAACCTTCGCTCGCCAGCTGTTCGTAGGCGGCAACCACGGTGTTGCGCGACACACCGAGCCTGGCTGAGAGTTCGCGCGTGGTAGGCAGGCGCAGGCCCGCGGCCAGTCGGCCGTCGATGATCGCGGCCCGGATCTGGCGGTGCAGGGCGGCGAAGCGGTCCCGGGACCCGGCCGCCGGCATGTCGATGTTGAATTCCATGCGTATTCTGGTCCCTGTAAATTTCAGAATTATGGCTCTTGAACGGCACCATATTCGATGCCATCCTCAGCCCCAACAAGGAAGGTGATGCATTGATGGATACCGCGCTCGTCCTGCTCTCGCTGTTCGTGATCGACAGCCTGGCCATCGTCAGTCCCGGCCCGAACATCCTGCTGGTCGTGCACGCGGCCGCCGAGCGAGACCGGCGCGGCGCATTGCTGATCGCTGTCGGCCTGGCCTCCGCAGGCGCGATGTGGGCGCTGGTCGCGGTCACGGGCCTGACGGCGGTCTTCGAGCTTGTGCCGTCGCTGCAGACGGCGATCCGGATCGCCGGCGCGGCCTACCTTTTGTATATTGCCGTCCGCTTGTGGCGCTCGCACGCGGGGCCCAAACCCACGGTGACGATTTCCGGACGCGAGGCACAGCCGGCACACAAGGCGCTGCTGCGCGGTGTTGCCACCGGCCTGCTGAACCCAAAGTCGCTGGCGTACTTCGGCAGCATCTTCGTGCTGCTGGTGCCGCCCGACGCCGGCTGGCCGCTGCGCGCCGCGGCGGTCGCGCTGGTGCTCTTTGATGCGCTGCTCTGGTACAGCCTGGCCGCCTGCCTGTTCTCGACGCCGCGCGTGATCGAGGGCTACATGACGCTGCGCCGGCCGATAGACCGCGCTTGCGCGGCACTGATGGCTGCGTTTGGGATCAAGCTGATGCTGTGAACGATCCGGCGTACGGGCCAGGGTAGCGGGGCGCGCTCACTCGAAGAACACGGTGCAGGCCGACCAGTTCACCACTTCCGGGGAGGAGGAAGCCGGCGCAGGCGCGCCGACCAGCGAAGTCAGGTGCAACACAGGCCACTTCGAACCGGGAAGGGCTTGCCCGTGCACCTTGGCCACCCGCATCCATTGCTTGCCGGGGTCGTCGCCAATCGTCGGTTCGTTGTAGTCCAGGCGGCCAACGGGGCGTGAATCCGAAGGCTGGCCTGCCGGGCGCCGGAGCTGCCGAGGCATGTTCACGTCAGGGCCCGCGTCGTAGCTGGACGAGCGTGTGTGTTCCAGAATATGTCCGGCGAGGCGCAGATCGCCAGGCTCACGCTTCAGCGGCCTGGAATCCACAAGCCAGAGGTCCGCGGGCGCATCACGCAGGACGTTGGTCGGCGAATGCGGCGAGGCCGCGTGTAGCCTGAACACGCCCTGAGCCTTCCCGAGATAGCTCACAGTGAAAGGCATGCGGCGGATGGTGACCGACGCGCCGTTCGATTCCACGGGACGGTCGTTCTGGCTTAGCTGGATATCACCGCAGCGCGTGTTGACCGGCTCGGGGCGATCAGAGGCGCAACCCGCAACAAGCGCCACGCAAACAGCGATCAGGCTGGCCGTCCTTGCCGTCCTGCCAGGAAACGCGGCCATCTGTGCCGGCCAAAGTAGGGTGCGATTCATGCGGACCTTTCGGGGCTTGGGTTGTACGTCGTGTCGATCTGAATAAGACTTAACATAATACATATCGTGGAATATTTCATCATGTCCGCTTTGGGCCCAAAGCAGACCTCAGTTGATCATGCTAGGTCGACTATTTGACCAACCTTTAGCCTCGGCAAATCATTCGCAGAGGACAGCACAAAGGCGAACTGAGTCATATCAGGGCTCCCGTCCTTCGTTAATGCGCGAGGTTGCGAGACGGAGCGTTTGATAGGCACCCCACCCAGCATCGGTGACTGCGCGAGTGTGAAATCGCCCGGTTCCACTTGACGAGCGAAAAGCATCACCGGTCGCTGTGTCTCAAAAATATAAACGATCTCGAATTTCACTGAGGCTGACTCTACTTATGGACTCACCATGCCCGCTTTTGGCCGAAAGCGGCCGTTAGCTATTAGACTTGATTCTCAGCCCTCCTCCTAGTCACTCATAGGGTGAATCGCTCGGGCATAAAAAAACCCTCCGATTAGGGGAGGGTTTACTTAACATCACAAAGATCGTGGTGTTATGACAACGAGACTCTAACTACATAGTTGTAATAACGAGTCCGGAATACATATCGTGGAATGTTTTGATCCATCAGTCAGCTCCATCCCTCTTTATCTGAATTCACATCAGATGGGCACGTATGTTGTCTTCGATAAATTTAGGCTTACAAAGCGACTTTTGGACTTCCCCCAAGTCGTCCCAGCGAGCTGGAGCAAACCAACCGAGGCCAACCTCTGTGGTTAGGATCAGCGCGGCGAATTTCTCTTGTACTAGCTCACGGCGATCTTCCATTTCTTTCGGGAAGTTCACCAAGGAATACTTTGAAAAATCAAGCATTTGCCGCACTTCGAACAATCTGCCCATAAAAAATAATTGGTACTCTTGAAAATCTTCCCGCATGCCGGGCGGCATTGAAAAAAGAAACTCGCTTCCGTTGGTCGCGATCAACTGGGTACCAATTCGGGCGGGCATTGCTTGCAGTTCTTGAAGCGTGAGAGCGTCGCTAGTTGCGGTCAAAAGGTTTTTGACTGCTGCACTAACTTCGGGGTCGGGATGATCTGAGCGCATGGTGAGCATGTTCCTTTGATGGCATCTAGAGCATACTGGCAACAGATATTTTTCTAGCTGACCATCTGACCGATGCGCTCTCGGCATTAAAAAACCCTCCGATTAGGGGAGGGTTTACTTAACATCACAAAGATCGTGGTGTTATGACAACGAGACTCTAACTACATAGTTGTAATAACGAGTCCGGAATATACATCGTGGAACCTAAAGATAAAGACCGGGTCCCCGGCATTCTGGATTCCAGCGCCTTTGCTGTCTGCTTTGCCCCGAAGCACCGGAACCGGAATTCACCCCCGACATGTTTGACCACCACGATGCCGGTCAGCCAGCCAAACTCCCGGTGCACCGACGTGATCCCGGCCAAGGGAATGTGGACTGACTCCAGGCCGACGTGCAGAGCCTTGTTCATTCCATTGGGTGCGAAACGGATGCCGTCGGGCGTTACCGTGACCTTGCCGCCCACCCACAGGCCGCCGTACTTTTTCCGGATGTGCTTGAGCGTGGCGTCACCATTGACCCATGCAAAGGTCACGGCACCGGGAACCAGTGCATTGGCGAACTTCTGGATCTTGAAGTCCCGCGTCACCATTGCCCGGCCGGCCGCTTGGCGCGGATCGCGGCTGCTATCGCTTCGACGGAGTCCGGGCGGTTGCCGCGCTCGGCGAACTGCACGGCGGTCAGGCCTTGCTGGTTCTTGAGCTGCGGGTCGGCGCCTTCCTGCAGCAGCAGCTTCACGGCCTCGGCCGTGCCGTACATGGCGGCCATCATCAGAGGTGTTGTGCCGTTGGGCGATTCGGCGTCGATGTAGGCGTTGTTCTCCAGCAGCAGGCTGATAAGGGCCAGGTGGCCGTTGGTGGCGGCGTAATGCAGCGGCGTCCAGCCGGTCTTGTTGACGTCGGCGCCCTTCTTGATCAGCTTTTCAGCCAATGCCTGGTGGTCCTTGAGGACGGCCAGCATGAGGGCGCTTTCACCCTTGCTGTTGAGGGCGTTGACGTCGATTTTTGGCCAGTCGACCAGCACTTCGGCGGACTTGGGCGAAGGCTCGCGCAGGGCGATAAACAGGCCGGTCTGGCCGTTGGGATCGACCGTATTGGGGTCAAACCCGCGCTGCAGCAGGTTCTGGATGACGGCGGGATTGTCCTGTTTGATGGCCAGGAAGAAGTCTTCGTAGGAGCCGGCATTCACGGAAGAAAATCCAGAAATAACAATAAGGTAAATTGTCTTCTTAAAGTAATGGATGAGGTTTTTCATGGCGCTTTGACCCCATTGAACAGCTGCTCGAAGTTGCGGCTGGTGGCTTCGGCGATGGCCTCCAGCGGCTGCTGGGTCAGTTCGGCAATCTGTTTGGCGACGAAGGGCACGTAAGACGGATTGTTGGTTTTGCCGCGGTAAGGCATGGGGGCAAGGTAGGGGCTGTCGGTCTCTATCAGCATGCGGTCCAGCGGCACGAACTGGGCAACCTCGCGCAGGTCGGCCGCATTCTTGAAGGTCAGGATGCCGGAAAACGAGATGTAAAACCCGAGGTCCAGCGCCGCGCGGGCGACTGCCAGGGTTTCGGTGAAGCAATGGAAAACGCCGGTGGCGGCGCCGGCCTGCCCCGCGTTGCCGCCCTCCTCCTTGAGGATGGCAATCGTGTCGTCGGAGGCGCTGCGGGTGTGGATGACCAGCGGTTTGGCGGTCTGCCGGGCCGCGCGTATGTGGACCCTGAAGCGTTCGCGCTGCCATTCCATGTCGGCCACGGTGCGCTCGCCCAGGCGGTAGTAGTCGAGCCCGGTTTCGCCGATGCCGACCACCTTGGGCAGGGCGGCGCGCTCCAGCAGGTCGTCGAGGCTGGGTTCGCGCACGTCTTCGTTGTCGGGGTGCACACCCACGGTGGCCCAGAAGTTGTCATAGCGCGTGGCCAGCCCGTGGACGGTCTCGAACTCTTCCAGGGTGGTGCAGATGCACAGCGCCCGGTCGACCTGGGCGTCCTGCATGGCCTGTCGGATTTGCGGCAGCTGGGCCTGCAGCTCGGGAAAGCTTAAGTGGCAGTGGGAGTCGGTGAACATTTCCGGAATAGCTCCAGGCTCTGGATAGGTGCTGCTGCCCCTCTATATATACAGAGGAACAGAGTTTGAATGCATGAAACCCGGGGCGGCCGGCGCAGCCGCCGGCTGGCTTAAATCGTCTGCGTGGGCCTGTCGGAGGCCAGGTGCGCGCCGAGGATTTCCTCGATCTTGATCTTGAGCAGGCGGGATTTTTCGTCGGACGGAAAACGTACGCCCACGCCCTGGGTACGGTTGCCGGCCGCCCTGCCCGGGGTGACCCAGGCGACCTTGCCGGCCACCGGGTAGCGCTGCGTGTCTTCGGGCAGCGTCAGCAGCACGTAGACGTCGTCGCCGAGCTTGTAGTCGCGTGCCGTGGGGATAAAAACGCCGCCTTCCTTGAACAGCGGGATGTAGGCGGCATAGAGCGCCGCTTTTTCCTTGATGGCCAGCTGGACGACGCTGGGCCGGGCGCCGGCGGCTGCGGGGGAACTGGCGGGGGGCGTTGTGCTCATGGCTTTAGTTTATCGGTTTGGGAGGGGCGATGTCCGGAATTGCAGCAAGAATGGCCGCCTTTATTTGGCGTTGAGCGCCAGCCGGGCGCGGCTGACCAGGGATTCGAGCATCAGGCCCGGGTTGTAAGGATGCTCGACGGTGCGGGCAATGGCCGACAGCTCGCGCGACCAGCTGGCCAGCGCATACAGCCCGGCGCCGGCCTTGCCGGCCGCGGCGGACAGGTCGGCGGCATTGAAAAACCGCGGTGCGGCGCCCATGCGCACGGCCAGCACGTCGTGGCAAAGCTTTTGCAGGGCATCGACCGCCTGCGCGGGCGCCCAGTCCGACAGGGCGCTGACATCGCCGCGCGCCATGGCTTTGGGCAGGGCCTGCCAATGCTGGGCGGATTCGCCGGGCGGGCTCTCCTGCGCCCAGGCCAGCGCATCGGCCGGGCGCCCGCCGGCCGCGACCAGCAGGGTTTGCAGGTCGGCCGGCTTGGGCGCGGGTGTGGCTTTTTTGGGGGCGCCGCCCTCGCCCGCCTGGCTGGTCTCTTGCTGGAGCCAGCCCAGCGCCAGTTCGAAGTCCGGCCAGACCATGGTGTGGCCCAGGCAGCGGCTGCGTATGGTGGGCAGCAACTGGTGCGCCGCGTCGGTGGCCAGGATGAACTTGACGGCGCCGGGCGGCTCCTCAAGTGTCTTGAGCAGGGTGTTGGCCGTGACGTTGTTCATGCGCTCGGCCGGGAACACCAGCACGACCTTGGTCGTGCCGCGCGAACGCGTGAACTGGGTGAAGGACACGGCTTCGCGCGCGGCGTCGACCTTGATTTCCTTGCTGGGCTTGCGCTTCTTGCTGTCGAGCTCGTCCTGGGTTTTTTCGTCCAGCGGCCAGCCCAGGGCCAGCGACAGGGTCTCGGGCATCAGCATGCAGAGGTCGGCATGGGTGTGCACGTCGACCGCGTGGCAGCTGCCGCAATGGCCGCAGGCGCCCTGGGGTGTGGCTTCTTCGCAGAGCCAGGCGCGGGCCAGCGCCAGCGCCAGTTCGAACTGGCCCAGGCCCGAAGGCCCGCTGAGCAGCCAGGCGTGGCCGCGCTGGGCCAGCAGGCTTTCAAGCTGGGTTTGCAGCCAGGGCGCCAGCGGCGGGTTGTTTGATTCGGCCGGGGCGTTCACGGTATCGGTATCGCTCATGGCAGCCAGCCCTTGGCCATAAAGACCTGGCACACCGCCTGCCAGACMTCGTCGCGGCCCTTGGCGGCGTCAATGCGGGCAAAACGTTCGGGGTGCTTTTTCTGCCGGTCGGCATAACCTTGCGCCACGCGGCGGAAAAACTCCACCGGCTGGGCCTCGAATTTATCGGGCACGCGCGCACCGGCCAGGCGCAGCGCGGCTTCTTCGGGCGCCAGATCGAACCAAACCGTCAGGTGCGGCTCGATCACGGTTTCGACCTCGGGCTTCATCGGCGAGTTGCCGGCCGGGTCGCCCAGCAGGCCTTCGTCGGACTGCACCCATTGCTCCAGCGTCGCCAGCAGCGTCAGGTCAAAGCCTCGCCCCGCGCCCTGGTAGGCAAAGGTGGCGTCGGTGAAACGGTCGCACAGCACCACGTCGCCGCGCAGCAGCGCCGGGGCGATCACGTTGACGATGTGGTCACGCCGGGCCGCAAAGATCAGCAGTGACTCAGTCAGCGGGTCCATGGCGTCGTTGAGCACCATGGCGCGCAGCTTCTCGGCCAGCGGCGTGCCGCCGGGCTCGCGCGTCAGCGTCACCGCCCTGCCCTCGGCCTTGAAAGCCTCGGCCAGGCCGGCGATGTGCGTGGACTTGCCGGCGCCGTCTATGCCTTCGAAGCTGATGAAGAGGCCGCTCAGAGGTCTGGTGCTCATGGTCACTGGCCTCTTATGTATTTGTTCACCGCGCGGTTGTGCTCATCGAGGCTGCCGCTGAAATGGCTGCTGCCGTCGCCGCGCGCGACAAAGTAGATGGCCTTGGTCGGCGCCGGCTGCACCGCCGCCAGCAAGGCGGCCCGGCCCGGCATGGCGATCGGCGTGGGCGGCAGGCCGGCGCGGGTGTAGGTGTTGTAAGGGGTGTCGGCCAGCAGGTCGCGCTTGCGCAGGTTGCCGTCGAACTTGCTGCCCAGGCCGTAGATCACGGTCGGGTCGGTCTGCAGCAGCATGCCCAGGCGCAGCCGGTTGGTGAAAACACCGCCTATCTGCGCCCGGTCCGAGGGCTTGCCGGTTTCCTTTTCGACAATGCTGGCCAGGATCAGCGCCTCGTCGGGGGTTTTGAGCGGGGTGTCCGGGTTGCGCAGGGCCCAGGCGGCGTCCAGGCGTTTGTCCATGGCGCGTGCCGCGCGCTTGAGCACGGCCAGGTCGCTGGAGCCTTTGGCATAGGTATAGGTGTCAGGGAAAAAGCGGCCCTCGGGGTGCACGCCCGGTTTGCCCAGTTTTTCCATGATGGCCTCGGGCGCCAGGTTGAGCGTGTCGGGCGACAACTGTTCGGCCTTCTGCAGCGCCGCGCGCACCTGGTTGAAGTTCCAGCCTTCGACCAGTGTCACGCTTTTGAGGGCTTGATCACCCCGCACCAGCATGCTGAGCAGCTTTTGCGGCGTGGTGCCGGGCGCCACCTCATAGCTGCCGGCCTTGATCAGCCGACCCTGACCCGAAAAGCGGAACCAGGCATGGAGAAAAATCGCCGGCACATCGGCGCCGCTGGCCACGATGACGTCTGCCACACCGCTGGCAGGGGTACCGGGTTCAATTTCCAGATCCACCACCTGGCTGCCGGGCGGCAACCGTAGGGGAATCGGCTCGTTCAGCCACCACAGGGCCGCACCGAACAACAGCAGGGCGCCGGCAAATACCAGGATCAACAGACTTGTAAAGACACGACGCACAACCCAGCTACCTTTTCAGTACAGAACGCAAAAGCTCAGGCCTATGATAATTCAGCCCATCTCCCCACCGACCGTGAAGACCCCATGACCCTGCCCAGCACCGCCTCCCCGATTTCCGGCATCACCGAACTGACGCACCTGGGCGTGATCCGCGTGGCGGGTGACGATGCCGTCACCTTCCTGCAGGGCCAGCTGACGCAGGACGTGGCGCTGATGGGCGAGCATGAAGCGCGCCTGGCCGCCTTCTGCAATGCCAAGGGCCGCATGCAGGCCAGCTTTGTGGTTTTTAAACATGGCGCGGACCTGTTGCTGGTCTGCAGCCGCGACATCCTGCCCGCCACGCTCAAGCGCCTGTCCATGTTTGTGCTGCGCGCCAAGGCCAAACTCAGCGACGCGAGCGCCGAATTCGCCTTGTACGGCGTTGCCGGGGCCGCCGTGGCGCAGGTCGCGGGCCGGGCCGGTGCGCTGTGGGAAAAGATTGATCTGGGTGACGCCAACCTGGTGTTTCTGCACCCCGGCGCCGGCCMGGCGCGCGCGTTGTGGTGCGCGCCGGCCGGGTCGCCCGCGCCCCAGGGCTCACCCATCACTCTCGCCGACTGGCAATGGCTGGGCGTGCGCTCCGGCATCGCGATGATTACCCAGCCCATCTTCGAGGCCTTTGTGCCGCAGATGCTCAATTACGAATCCGTGGGCGGCGTGAACTTCAAGAAAGGCTGCTACCCCGGCCAGGAAATCGTGGCGCGCAGCCAGTTCAGGGGCACGCTCAAGCGGCGCGCCTACGTGGCTCACACCGCTGGCACGCCATCGGTCGGGCAAGAGGTGTTCCATGCCTCCGACGCTGGCCAGCCTTGCGGCACGGTCGCCGCGGCCGCCCCCAACCCGGCCGGTGGGTTTGACGCCATCGTGTCCATGCAGACCTCCGCGGCCGCCGATGCCACCGACGGCCGCCTGACCTTGGGAAGCGCTTCAGGTGAAATCCTCACCCTGCTCCCCCTGCCCTACGCGCTGCTCGAAGACATCTGATGTGCCTGGTTGCGTTTGCCATCGGCACCTCGCAACGCTGGCCGCTGGTGATCGCGGCCAACCGCGATGAATTCCTGGAACGGCCCACGCTGCCGCTGGCCCGCTGGAAAACCGCCTCGGGCCAAGAGATCATCTCCGGCCGCGACCTTCGCGCAGGCGGCACCTGGATGGGCATCACGCCTGCCGGCCGCATCGCTTTTTTGACCAATGTGCGGCAAGCCCAGCCCGAAGCCGCACCGCGTTCGCGCGGTGAACTGGTCACGCGCTGGCTGGAAGGCAGCGGCGATGCAGCGGGTTTTGTGGCGTCGCTCGAAGACAAGGGCGCGGCCTTTGGCGGCTTCAACCTGGTGCTGGGCGACTTGCGGCAAAAGGCCTGGACCTGGGTCACCAACAAATATGAGGGCGCGCCGGCCTTGCATGCCCAGGCTTTGTCGCCTGGCTTGTATGGGCTTTCCAATGCCGGGCTGGACACGCCCTGGCCTAAAACCCTGGAACTGAAGCGCGTGCTGGCGGCCGCCTTGCAAACCGGCGATGGCCATGAGGGCCTGCAAAAGCTGCTGTGGACGGCGCTGGGCAGCCGGCAGCGCGCCTTGCCTGAGGACCTTCCGCACACCGGCGTGCCACCCGACCTGGAGGAAGCGCTCTCAAGTGCTTTTGTGGAAGTGCCGGGGCGAGCCTATGGCACACGCTGCAGCACCGTGCTGCTGGCGACGGCGTCCGGCGCCGGGTGGAATATCGAGCTGGAAGAACGCACCCATGGCCGCGAGGACCCGGCCGTCGCCGCAGTACATCGCGAGCAATTCAGCTTCAAGGCGCCTTGACCATCTCGATGTGCGGAATGCCGACTTCCTCAAACGGCTCACCACGCGGCAAGAATCCCAGGCGCTGGTAAAAGCCCTCGGCGCTGCGCTGGGCGTAGAGCATGACTTCGCCGTCACCCCGGCTGCGGGCGGCTTCCATCAAGGCATTCAGGATGTCGCGGCCGACGTTGGAGCCGCGCAGTGCGCGGTGCACCGCCATGCGGCCTATCTTGCCCACGCCGTCCGCGTGGCGGACCAGCCGCCCCGTCGCAATGCCCTGCCCCAGGCCGTTGTAGGCCACGGCATGCAGGGCCGTGCTGTCGGCCTCGTCCCATTCCATCTCCATGGGAATGCCCTGCTCCCGCACAAACACGGCGGTGCGCACCTTGCCGGCATCCGCGCCCAGCGTGGCCCAGTCGCCGGTCTTGATCCGCAGCATGGCCTCGCCGGCTTCATAGCCTGTCAGCACGCGGCGCAAGGCCTCGGGTACGGGTTTGGAAGTCTGCGAGGCGGGATCGGCAAACACGTAAACCAGCTCGCAGCTGATCAGCAGTTCATCGCCGCGGAAGATCGCCCCTGAAAACGCCATGGACGAATTGCCGATGCGCGCGCACTTGAGCGCCACGTCGATCTGCTCGTCAAAACGCGCCGAGCCGTGGTATTCCACGGTCGCTTTCTTGACGTAGAGGTCACCGTCCAACTGCACCATGGCCTCTTCATACGGCAGGGCCAGCGCGCGCCAGTAGTCGGTGATGGCCGTGTCGAAGTACATCAGGTAATGCGCGTTAAACACGATTTTTTGCATGTCCACCTCGGCCCAGCGCACGCGCAGGCGGTGGAAAAAGCGGAAGTCCTGTCGTTTCATGCTTGTCGTCTCCTTAGGGATCCAGCCCGAAGGCGCCGCGCAGCGCCGCCGCCGCATCGGCCTGGGCGCGCCTGGCCTCGGGAATGATGCGGCCCATCTTGATGAATTCGTGCGTGACGCCGCGGTAAATCTCCAGGTCCACCGCCACGCCGGCCGTGCGCAGCTTGTCGGCGTACATCACGCCCTCGTCGACCAGCGGGTCGCATTCGGCCAGGCCCACCCAGGCCGTGGCGACGCCATCCACGTCGGGTGCGTTGAGCGGCGCGAAACGCCAGTCGTCGCGGTCCGCCGGGCTGCGTATGTACTGACTGAAGAACCAGCTGATGTCGGCCTCGTCCAGTACAAAGCCCTCGGCGAAGGTTTTGTGCGACGGCGTGTCCTGGTGCGCGGCGCAGCCTGGGTAGATCAGCAACTGCAGGGCCAGCGGCAGGCCGGCGTCACGTGCCAGCACCGCGCACATGGCGGCCAGCGTGCCGCCCGCGCTGTCGCCGCCGACCGCGATGCGTGAGGCATCCAAACCTTGGTCCACAGCGTGGGCGGCGAGCCACTGCAGCGCGTCCCAGGCGTCGTTGGCCGCCGTTGGAAACTTGTGCGCCGGCGCCAGGCGGTAGTCGACCGACACCACCGCGATGCCGGCCAGCAGGCTCAGTTGCCTGCACAGGATGTCATGGGTTGCGACGCTGCCCACCGTGAAGCCGCCGCCGTGAAAGAACAGCAGCACCGGCAGAGCCTGGTCGGACGGCGCATACAGCCGCGCGCCCAGCCATTCGCCGTCGCGCGCGGGAATGCGCAGCTCTTGCACGCGCTCCAGCGCGGGCTTGGGGATTTCCAGCACGCCGGCGCCGGCCTCGTAGGCGGCGCGGGCCTGGTCCGGGGTCAAGGTATGGAACGGCGGGCGATTGGCGCGGGCGATGCGGCTCAGCACGTCGCGCATGGTGGGGGTCAGCAGGGTTTGCGGGTTGGGCGGCATCAGTGAATGGCGGGGTTCAAAACGCGGGCACTATCACCGAGGTGACGGGAATCGGGGTTGGCGTGCGGGGGATTTGGGCGGAATGCCTTGAAAGCCATTAAAGTCAGCGCAAGGATCCGCATAGCCCCACATCGTACAACGCAGAAAGACAGCCCGCATGGCCTTCATCTATTACGTCACCCAGATCCAGTTTGAATTCGGCGCCGTGAAACTGCTCAAGCAGGAATGCGAACGCGTGGGCATCACGCGCCCGATGATCGTGACCGACCCCGGCGTCAAGGCGGCTGGCATTTTGCAAAAAGCGCTAGACGCCCTGCCGGGCATGCAGGTCACGGTATTCGACCAGACGCCGTCCAACCCGACCGAGGCCGCGGTGCGCGCCGCGGCCGAACTCTACAAGTCCAGCGGCTGCGACGGCCTGGTCGCCGTGGGCGGCGGCTCGGCGATTGACTGCGCCAAGGGCGTGGCCATCGCGGCCACGCACGAGGGGCCGCTGACCACCTACGCCACCATCGAAGGCGGTTCCCTCAAGATCACCGACCGCGCCGCGCCGCTGATCGCCGTGCCCACCACCAGCGGCACCGGCAGCGAGGTCGCGCGCGGCGCCATCATCATCGTGGACGACCACCGCAAGCTGGGCTTTCATTCCTGGCACCTGGTGCCCAAAACCGCGATCTGCGACCCCGAACTCACGCTGGGCCTGCCCGCCAAACTGACGGCCGCCACCGGCATGGACGCCATCGCGCACTGCATGGAAACCTTTATGTCGGCGGCCTTCAACCCGCCGGCCGACGGCATCGCGCTGGACGGCCTGGAGCGCGGCTGGGCGCACATCGAGCGCGCCACGCGCGACGGCAGCGACCGCGATGCGCGTTTCAATCTGATGAGCGCGTCCATGCAAGGCGCCATGGCCTTCCAGAAAGGACTGGGCTGCGTGCATTCGCTGAGCCATAGCCTGGGCGGTGTCGATCCGCGCCTGCACCACGGCACGCTGAACGCGATGTTTTTGCCGGCGGTGGTTCGCTTCAACGCCGAAGCCGAGTCGGTACAAAAAGACAAGCGCCTGGACCGCATGGCGCGTGCGATGGGGCTGGCCTCAGGCGGCGACATCGCCGAGGCCATCCGCGACATGAATGCCCGGCTGGGCCTGCCCACCGGGCTGGCCGCGATGGGCGTTCAACGTGAGCAGTTCGGGCAGATCATCACCGGCGCGCTGGCGGACCATTGCCACAAAACGAATCCAAGGATTGCGACGGCTGGGGAGTATGAGGAGATGCTGGGGGCGTCGCTCTGAAATAAGAATGATGATCAGCGCGCGGCTGCGGCTGCAACCGCCGCATCCGCAGCTGCGCTCTGCGGGCCGGCCTTTCCCGGCGGTGTCTTGAGCACAGTGGGTAGTTGTTGAATCGCAGAATAATTGGCGCGTATCGATGCGGCCAGCCCTTCTTTTTCTCCCATGCGAGAGCGAAGGTCTTCATTCATCACCGCGACGCATGCCGGCCAGGGCTTGTGCGGCGTGACGGTAAAGGGTGCTGTAACCGGCTGGCTGACCAGTAAACCGAGTGCGGCAGGTTTGCCCGCACGGCCTGACGGCGGCGCAGGCCAGGCGTCGGTTTGCGCCAGCAGCGCAAGCAGCGCCGGGCTTTCCATGGAATCGCCGCGGCTTGTAACGCATTTGGCGATATCCGCGACGAGTTGCCTTGCAGCTTTTTCGTCCCCTTGGCCCAGCCACGGTGTAAACGTCGCGAAACTCATTACAGCCGAACAATCCGCGGGTGTCGCTGCGCCAAACCGCCGGCCGTCGGACAGGTTGACCAGCATGCCATTCCGGGAGAAATAGTAGAGATGGCTGCCCTGCACGCTTTTGGCCATGCCCATCACATCCAGCAGAGCAGCCCGGTCGCTGCAGAGCAAGGGTGGAATGCCGCGCGCGCAGTTTTCCAGTTGCGTGATGTCAGACAGGGGAATGTCTTTCCATCCCTTGGCCATCGCCGAGGCGAAGTAGCCGTCACAGAGGCTTGACGCCTGGTTGGCCTCCTTGAATTGCGCCAATGACAGTGCTGCGGCCATGATGCTGACGACGATCACCGGAAGTACGAGCAGGTACAGCATGCCGCGCAGCAACGCACTGTTTTTATATACCGTGATGGCGCGTTTGAAGCCACGCAGCAGAACAGGCGCGTGATCCCGCGCCTGATGCCAGGCCGCAATATGGCCGTCGGCAAAAAACAAGCGCGCCAGGACAGGCGACAACGATTCCATGCGTTCTGCGTCTTTCAGCAGCGTCAACGCCTTTTTCGGGTCGGGCGTCCCGGTCAAGGCAAGCCAGCGCGACTGCGAGGTCCCATCCAGCACGGCCATCTCGTAAAGCAGCGACGAAATATAGGCGCCGTTGGGGCCTGTGCGCTCCAACAGGCCGTGCCGGCCGGAATTCCAGTGGAACGCTTGCGATGCGGCCAGAAACACGACCGCCGTGCGCTGCCCGAAACGGCGTGAGGCCAAGGCCTCCATCAGCTCGAGTTCAAAGGCTTCACGGGCCGCCATCAGCATCAAGCCGTCCTGCGCGAGCCAGTGCCGCAGCATGGCCTGCGCGGCCGGCAGGTCCGACGACGGGAACGTCAGGGCCTCCACAAAACGCTCGAACGGCAAATGGCTGGGAGGCGGAGAAGATTCCGGTGTGGAGGTTGGCGCCGGTTTTTCGGCTGCGGCGTCAATGAAGGCGGGCTCCGGTTGCGCGCGCCGCGGTTCTTCAGTTTCCTCCGGGTGGACTTCCTCGGCCTCCGGCGCCTGGGGGGCCGGTGTGTCGCCGCCGGCCTCTTCCCTGCCCTGCCCGGAGGCGTCAGCCTCATCGGTTCGACCGGCGGGCTCGGACTTTCCGGAAAACTGCGCTGTGAACCGGACCTGTGCCAAGGCGCTTTCGTAGGCCTCGCGCAGCTCGGCAAAAGCTTGCGGCTGCGTTGCCGGGTCGATCAGCTTGAGTTCGCGTGCATAGGCTTTCTTGACGTCGCGCTCGGTCGCGGAGCCGTCCAGCTGCAGCCGGGCCAGGCCATTATTGGACAGGAAGATCATGCGTCATCCAGCACGTAGCGATCAGTGTCCAGCGTTTTCAGCAAGTCGGAAAGCTCCTG
Source organism: Polaromonas sp. P1_H6 (assembly GCF_056405195.1). Lineage (NCBI taxonomy): Bacteria > Pseudomonadati > Pseudomonadota > Betaproteobacteria > Burkholderiales > Comamonadaceae > Polaromonas > Polaromonas sp. P1_H6. Next base: position 127,593 of record NZ_JBFUCN010000007.1, on the reverse strand, counting down.
CCGCACCGGGGCGATGCGCCGCTGGTCCTGCGACTCCAGCACGACTTCAAAGCGCGTGATCACGGTCGCAAGGTGTTCACGGGCCTGGCCCAGCAGTTGGCTGTGGAAGCGCTCGGCACGCGCCATCAGCGTTCGGGTTTCGATCTGGTCGCGCGGATGGATTTTCAGTTCGTGCAGGGCCGCCAGCCGCGAGCTGATCTGTTCGGGCGTCAGGTGGTCGGCGGAGTTCTCAATCACCAGCCGGACGGGTTCGGCCACGGCCTGGCCATCCTTGTTGACGGTCGCCTCGACTTCGAGCAAGCCGTTGACGTCGTAGGTGAAGCGTACGTCCACCGAGACCTCGTGTGTCCGGCCCGAAGGCAGGTTCACACTGAACTCGCCCAGCTTGATGTTCTCGCTCACGCGGCGGGCTTCACCCTGGTAGACGCTAAGGCGCAGTTCCCGCTGGAAGTCCACGATGGGCGAGAACCGCTGCACGCGGCTTGCCGGAATCACCGTGTTGCGTTCGAGCACGGGGGCCATGAAACCATTGGCGTGCCTGCCGTTGCTGATTTCGCGGGCACTCTCGATACCGAGCGTGTAGGGACAAACGTCGGTCATCACGCGCTCGGAAAGCGCCGCATCATTCATTTTCAGCCCGGCCTGGACCGCCGCACCCAGGGCAACGACTTCGTCGGGATTCAGCGCCGTTTCGGGAAAGCGGCCGAACATGCGCGTCGCCCATTGCCGGATAGAGGCCAGGCGCGTGCTGCCGCCGGCCAACACCACGGCATCGAGTTCGGCCGGCCGCAGCCGGGCGTCGCGCATGGCGCGCTCGACCGGCTCACGCAGGCGATCCATCAGCGGTTTGATGCAGGCCTCCAACACCTCGGCGGTGAGGGTCATGGTGTAGTCCCGTCCGCCGGCGGCCAGGCTCACTGCGGCAGTGTCGGCAAGGGACAGTGCCTTCTTGGCGGCCTCAATGCGCGCGCCCAGTTGCGCACGCGTGGCGCTGCGGTTGAGTTCCACGTCGGGCAAGCCGGCTTCGCGCACGAAATGCGCCATCAGCAGCTGATCAATGTCTTCGCCGCCCAGGTGGTTGTCGCCGGCGGTCGCGCGGACCTCCATCACGCCGTCGAACATTTCCAGCACCGACACATCAAAAGTGCCGCCGCCCAGGTCGAACACCAGGAATTGCGTTTCACTCTGCTTCTGGTGCATGCCGTAGGCCAGCGCGGCCGCCGTGGGCTCATTGAGCAGGGTCACCTGCGCAAAGCCCGCCAACGACCCCGCCGTACGCGTTGCCTGCCGTTGTGCGTCGGAGAAATAGGCGGGCACCGTCACCACAGCCTCGGTCACGGCCTCACCCAGCGTGGTTTCGAGATCCGCCTTCAGCGCCCGCAGCACCAGCGAGGAAAGTTCTTCCGCACGGAATTCGCGCTTGCCCAGCCGGAAGGTCTTGGCGGTGCCCATGGCTCGTTTGAACACTGCCGCTGTGCGATCAGGATGCGTTTGCAGCCTCTCGCGTGCCGCCTGGCCCACAAGAATCGTTCCGTCGTCGTCGATGCTGACTACGGATGGCGTCAGCACGTCGCCCAAAGCGTTTCGAACCAGCTCCGAACGGCCGTTGCGCCAGATGGCGGCCAGGCTGTGCGTGGTTCCGAGGTCTATCCCGGCAATCATCAATCCATTCCCCCCTGTCCTCGTATGAGCTTGTTTTTATGCAACCCGGTATCGTACGCGAACGTTGCCGCCGCTGGGAGAAGGCGTGATCAAAAGCGCCGGCGTGGCACCGCTGGGGGAGTCCCATCGGCAACCCGACCCTCGGCGCCACGGCCGATCAAGGCCTGGAGTCCGGCAAGTCCCGGATATGGTTACGTTTAATAACCATAAACGAGCGACTTGGCAAGAGTCTATTTACTTATTATTTATAACCAAAATCCCGTTACGCTTGGCCCGTGGTTAACGATTTCCACGCAATCGGCTGCGGCGGGTTGCGGGGCGCAGGGATCCGGGAGGGCGCCAGGTCGGTAAGCACGCCAGATCAACAACATACAGGAGACATCATGAAAACCCAATTGTTCGCACTCTCGGTGCTGTCGGCGGCCTGCTGCACGGCCCAGGCCCAAAGCTCCGTCACGGTCTATGGCGTGCTCGATTCCTTCCTCGAGCTGGCGTCCGCGGGCAATGGCACCGTGACACGCATCTCCAGTGGCGGCGCCATGGGCTCGCGCTTCGGTTTTCGCGGCTCGGAAGACCTGGGCGGCGGCCTGAAGGCCAACTTCATACTGGAAGCCGGTGTCCTGGTGGACACGGGCGCCAGCACCGGCACCGCCACCGTCCCGACCAGCACTGTCCCGACGGGCGCTTCCTATATGTTCCAGCGCCTGGCGACGGTGGGCCTGAGCGGCGATTTCGGCGCCGTCAACATCGGCCGCCAGTACACGCCGCACTTCGGCACCATGGCGGCATTTGACCCGGCCGGTTTCACCATGTCGGGCGCCTTGAACTACTACGCCGGCCCCGGCGTGGGCATCAACGGTGGCTCGCTCGCCGACGCCACCACGCGCCGCGACAACTCCATCCAGTACACCACGCCGACCTGGAACGGCTTCAAGGCCAATGTGTTTTACGCTTTCGGTGAATCGACCGGCGTGGGCCAGCCCAAATCCACCGGCAACACGCTCAACATTGCCGCCGGCTACGCCAGCAGCACGCTGTCCGCGCAAGTCAGCTACCTGACGGAAAAAACCATTTACATCGTCGGCAACACCGACAAGTACACCGACCTGGCGGTTTCCTACGATTTCGGGGTGATCAAACCTTCCGCCATTTTTGTGCGCCGCCGCGGTGACGCGGCCGCCGCGCCCGCGCTCGATGCCTACCAGATCGGCGCCTCGGCTCCCCTGGGTGCGGGCAAGCTGATCGCGACCTACGGCCAGCTCAAGAACAAGACCACGGCCAACTCGAACTCCAAGGCCATCGGTGTGCGCTACGACTATGCGCTGTCCAAGCGCACCACGCTCTACGGCGGCGCAACCAAGATCAGCAACCAGTCCGCTGCCGGCTACACCATCAGCGGCGGTGGCGGCAGCTCGCCGGGCCTGGCCCTCTCAGCTGTCGGCCAGAGCCCGAAGTCGGTGTACGCGGGTATCGCGCACGTGTTTTAAGCGCTTAGGCAGCATCGGGCGCGCTCAAAGCGCGCCCAACTGCCCCAGGTCCGGCCGCGCCAGCCATTCCTGCCATTCCTCGGCCAGCTGCGCGCTGGCTGCGGTCGCCGAACTCCAGGCTTTTACCCTGCCCTGCAAGTCCGGCCCGTAGCGCACAAAGTCCGTGCGGTCGGGCAGCTTGGCATTGGGCAGGGTCTTGATCCAGTCCGGGTCGGGCGCCAGCAACACCATGTTGTCGAGAAAGTGCGTGGCCTTGTGGCGCCACTTGAGGCCTTTGTCCAGCCAGCCCGGCACCACGGATTTCTGGAAATGGGGATACAGCACCAGGCCCGCCCCAGCTGTACCCAACTCACTCGCGTAATTCAGGTGCAGGTGGTAATCGGTGATGCCGCCGTCCCAGTAGGCGCCGGGCGGCCCGCCGGGCACGTTGTGCACCGAGCGCAACACAAAAGGAATCGAGCAGCTGGCCTGCAGCGCGAGCTTGAAGTTGTCCTCACTGAGGTCAACCTGGCGCGTGCGGTAGTCGCTGGTGGCAAACGGCAGTTTGGCATTGGGCGTGGAAAACACCACACGCTCCAGCCAGGCGCCCATGGCCTTGCGGTGCAGGCTGTTGGTGAGGAAGGCGCCCAGGTAACCCAAGGGCGTGGCCAGCTTGTGCTCTCGGCCCAGCAGGTGGCGCCCGCGTGAGGTCACGATGTGCAGCCGGTAACGCGGGTGTTGCAGCACCTCATGCACACGGCCGCCGTAAAACTCTTTGAGGCTCTGGCCGAACTGCTCGCTCACGAAATCCGCGGTGGGACGTTTCTGGCCGGGCTGCAGTTCGTAGTGCTGGTGGATGTAGTCGTGCTCCAGCCGCGCAAAACCGGCCGCCGGGTCGTTCAGGCAGGCTGTGGCCATGCGCCAAGCGCCTATCGAGGCGCCGACCAGGTGCACCGGATGATCGGTTTGTGTGAGCCAGTCGCCAAAGATAAAACGGTCCAGCGCGCCCAGGATCAGGCCTTTGGGGCCGCCCGCCGCGCCCGGCACCACGCCGATGTCACCGGGTCGCAGGCCGTGCTGTTCGATGTGCAGGCGCGCCTTGGGGCCGGCGTAGATGCGGAGGGCTTTCATGAAAATCCGATAGAGCTGCGGGCGTATTGGAGCATCAGGCAAGGCGCAAGGCTGTCCTTTTCGGGACCGCCGCGCCCTCCCCGCCTACTTCTTGAGCGCCGCCAGCTTGCTGAAGGCCGATTCCATGGCCGTGGCGGCCGCGGGCTGTGGCGCGCCGGCACGCCCGCCGCCGTAATTGCCGCCACGGTTCTGCCCACCGGGTGGCCGCGCGCTTTCAAAACGGTTGTCGCGCGGGCCATCGCGGCGCGCCGCTGCGGCGTCCAGCTTCATGGTCAGGCCTATGCGCTTGCGTGCCACGTCGACTTCGGTCACGCGCACTTTCACGATGTCGCCGGTCTTGACGACTTCGCGCGCGTCGTTGACGAACTTGTTGGCGAGCTGGCTCACATGGACCAGGCCGTCCTGGTGCACGCCGATGTCGACAAAGGCGCCGAAGGCCGCGACGTTGCTGACCGTGCCTTCCAGCGTCATGCCTTCTTTCAGGTCCTTGATGTCTTCCACGCCCTCGTTGAAGCGTGCCACCTTGAAATCCGGGCGCGGGTCGCGGCCGGGTTTTTCGAGCTCGGTAATGATGTCTTTGACCGTGATCACGCCGAACTGCTCGTTGGCGAACAGCTCGGGCTTCAGGGTCTTGAGCATTTCGGCGCGGCCCATGAGCTCGGCCACAGGCTTGCCGGTGTGGGCCATGATTTTTTCGACGACCGGGTAGGTTTCAGGGTGCACGCCCGTCATGTCCAGCGGGTTGCTGCCGCTGCGCAGGCGCAAAAAGCCCGCGCTCTGCTCAAAGGTCTTGGCACCCAGGCCGGTCACCTTGAGCAAATCGGCGCGCGAGGCGAAAGCGCCGTTGGCATCGCGCCAGCGCACCACCGACTTGGCGACGGTCTGCGACAGGCCCGAGACGCGCGCCAGCAGCGGCACGCTGGCGGTGTTCAGGTCCACGCCCACACTGTTCACACAGTCCTCGACCACGGTGTCCAGGCTTCGCGCCAGATCGCTCTGGTTCACGTCGTGCTGGTACTGGCCCACACCGATGGACTTGGGGTCGATCTTGACGAGTTCGGCGAGCGGATCCTGCAGGCGGCGCGCAATGCTGGCGGCGCCGCGCAGGCTCACGTCCACGTCGGGCATTTCCTGCGAGGCGAACTCGCTGGCCGAATAGACCGAGGCGCCGGCCTCGCTGACCACGACTTTTTCAATGACCTGCTCAACCTTGGCCATGCCCTTGATCAGGTCGGCAGCAAGTTTGTCAGTCTCGCGGCTGGCCGTGCCGTTGCCGATGGCGATCAGGTTCACGCCGTGTTTTTCGCAGAGCTTGGCCAGGGTGTGCAGCGAGCCGTCCCAGTCCTTGCGCGGCTCGTGCGGGAAGACGGTGGAGGTCTCCACCAGCTTGCCGGTGGCGTCGACCACCGCCACCTTCACGCCGGTGCGGATTCCCGGGTCCAGGCCCATCACCACGCGCGGGCCGGCCGGCGCCGCCAGCAGCAGGTCGCGCAGGTTGTCGGCAAACACCTTGATGGCGACCTTCTCGGCCTCTTCGCGCAGGCGCGTGAAGAGGTCGCGCTCCAGCGAGAGGCTGAGCTTGACGCGCCAGGTCCAGGCCACGGCCTTGCGGATCAAGTCATCGGCCGGGCGCGCCTTGTGGCTCCAGCCCAGGTGCAGGGCGATCTTGCCTTCGGCGATGCTCGGTTTGCCTGGCTCGGCTAGCTCGGGCAGCAGCAGCTTGGCGTCCAGGATTTCCAGGCCGCGGCCGCGGAACACGGCCAGTGCACGGTGCGAAGGCACGCGGCCGATAGGTTCGTCATAGTCGAAGTAGTCGCGGAACTTGCTGTTGTCTGTGTTGTTCTCGTCCTTGCCGGTGACCAGTTTGGAGCTGAACAGCCCTTCGCTCCACAGCCAGTTGCGCAGCGACTGCACCAGGCCCGCATCTTCGGCCCAGCGCTCGGAAAGGATGTCGCGCACGCCGTCCAGCACGGCCTGCACAGTGGTGAAGTCGTCGCCGCTTTCGTTCTTCTCGGCCTTCACAAAGGCCGCGGCCTCGTCGGCCGGCACCAGCGACGGGTCGGCGAACAGCTTGTCGGCCAGCGGCTCGATGCCGGCCTCGCGCGCGATCTGGCCCTTGGTGCGGCGTTTGGGTTTGAAGGGCAGGTACAAGTCTTCCAGGTCCTGCTTGGTGGCGGCGAACTCGACCGCCGCGCGCAGCTCGGGCGTGAGCTTGCCCTGCTCCTCGATGCTTTTGAGCACCGCCTCGCGGCGCTCTTCGAGCTCGCGCAGGTAGCCGAGCCGGTATTCGAGTTCGCGCAGCTGGATGTCGTCCAGCCCGCCGGTGGCCTCCTTGCGGTAGCGCGCGATAAAGGGAACAGTGGCGCCGCCGTCGAGCAGCTCCACGGCCGTCTTGATCTGGTGTTCCTGGACTTTGATTTCTGCCGCGATCTGGCGGATGATTTTTTGCATGTCGGGAAAAAGGGCTGAAAAGCTGGAAAGAATGAAACAGGAATGAGCGGCCAGGGCGCGGGGTTTCGCGAACCCACAAACTGACGCCAAGGGTCGGCATTGTCCCACAGGCAAAACGCTCGCCGGCTCCCAATAATGGCCAAGGCTGAAAAGCAATTTCTTACATTTATTCAAGGGGAGACGGACATGAGAATTCGCACGATATTGCTGGTGGTGGGCATCCTGCTGCTGTCGGGCCTGGTGGCCCTCAATCTGGACGAGTTCACGCGCGTGAGCATGCTGAGCCTGGGCTTTACCACCGTGCAGGTCTCACTGGGCCTGCTCATGTTGCTGCTGCTGGTGATCGCCACCGTGGTCTTCCTGGCCACCACGCTCTATATGCAAAGCACCCACCTGCTGGAAACCCGCAAGTACTCGCGCGAACTCAACACCCAGCGCGAACTCGCCGACAAGGCCGAAGCCTCGCGCTTCACCGAACTGCGCAGCTACCTGGAAGTCCAGGCGCTGGCCGCGCAGCACCGCGAAGCCGCCGCGGCTACCGTGCTGGCCGAACGCTTCGCCCAGCAGCAGCAGGCCTTGCTGGCGCGGCTCGAGCAAATCGACAACAGCGTGGCGGCCCATGTGGGCCAGCTGGAAGACCAGCTTGAGCGCCGCAACGGCATGGGCAGCGCGCAAAAAGACCACCTGACCATGCCGCTAGTGTAAGAAACCCCGGCATCGCGCGACCAATGGCCACCAGCAGGCGGCCGCACTTTTCGGGTGCGGCGCCTGTTCAATGCCCCTGGAGATGCCCATGCCAACCCGTTCAAACCCACGTATCCATTCGATCACAGCCATCACCGTGCTATCCATGAGCTGCGGCGCCTTGGCGGCGCAAGACGCCTGCACCGCCCAATCGGGGCCGGCCATCACCCCGGTGATGGAGCTCTACACCTCCGAGGGCTGCAGTTCCTGCCCGCCCGCCGACAAATGGCTGTCCTCGCTCAAGGGCTCCGGCATGGTGGTGCAGGCTTTTCACGTCGGCTATTGGGACTACATCGGCTGGGTCGACCGCTTCGCCGCGCCGGCCTACACCAAACGCCAGCACGAAGTCGCCGCCCGCAACAGCTTGCGCAGTGTCTACACCCCGCAGGCAGTGCTCAACGGCAAAGATTTGCCCGCCTGGGGGCCCAGGCCGCCCGGCGGCAAGGAGCCGGCACGCGCCGCCATCGTACTGACGCAGCTGGGCGCCGACCAGTTTGAAGCCGTGGTGACCCCTGTGGCCGAGCGGCAGCTGTCGCCTTCGTGGTCGGCCTACTGGACCGTCACCGAACACGGCCACAACTCCAAAGTGCAGGCCGGCGAAAACACCGGCGCCTTCCTCAAGCACGACTTCGTGGTGCGCCAGTACACCCAGGCGGGCGACTACAAAAGCGAGGGTGCCCCGCCGCAAAAGCTCAGCTTCCGCAGCATCGCCGCCACGCCCGGCCATGAACGCCAGGTCAACCTCGTGGTGTTTGACCCCAAGACCGGCAAGACCCTGCAGGCCGTGAGCCTGCAATGCCCCGCCTGAAGACTTTGTGATCAGGTCCGGCGGGCCTGCCGCACAATGGCGCAATGGAATCCTCGTCCGCGCCCTCTTCTCCGCCGCCGCCGGGCCTGCGCCCGCCTGAGGCCGCCGACTACCTGGCGCTGGGCAGCTGGGTCAAGGACGCCGACACCTGCCTGCGCTGGGCCGGCCCCAAGCTGAAATATCCGTTCAAGCCGGCACGGCTCTCGAAATTGCTCGCTGAGCCCGGTGCCCACAGTTTTGTGATGAGCCGAGGCTCGGCGGCCCCGGCCCTGGGCTTTGGGCAGTTCTGGGTGCGTGATCCCGGTGTGGCGCACCTGGCCCGCATCATCCTGGCGACCGCCGCGCGCGGCCAGGGCCTGGGGACCACGCTGTGCGAGTTGCTGATGGCCGAGGCCGCTCGTACCACCGGCGCAAGCGCCTTCACCTTGCGTGTCTACCGCGACAACGACCCGGCGCTGGCCATTTACGAGCGCCTGGGTTTTGTGGGGGTGCCGGGCCTGTCGGATGTGCGGGTTCTTGCCATGCGCAAGGAATCCCAGGCTGCCACCGTTCGCTAAACTGTGGCGCATGCCCTACTCCCGCCCCGCGCGCCCTCTTCGCGCATGATGTCCCTGTTCCTCAAATGCCTGCTGGGCGCGCTGGCCGTGCTGCTGATCGCCCTGCTGTCCAGGTCGCGCAACTTTGTCATCGCCGGCCTGGTGCCTCTGTTCCCCACCTTCGCGCTGATCGCCCATTACATCGTGGGCAGCGAACGCCATGCCGCCGACCTGCGCGCCACCGCACTCTTCGGCCTGTGGTCGCTGCTTCCCTATGCGGCCTATTTGCTCACGGTCTACTGGCTCAGTATCCGCGCCTCGCTGACGGTGACGCTGGCCGCCGCCACACTGGCATGGGTCGTGGCAGCCGGCGCATTGCTGCTGGGCTGGAGCCGCGCCTACCCCACATGAAATGAAAGCTGCATGAACAGGCTCAAAAAAATACTGCGGGGATTGTTGCTGGCTTCCGTCGCGCTGTTCCTGCTTTTCGAGGAATGGGGCTGGGAGCCACTGGCCGCCGCCTTCGCGGCGCTGGGCCGGCTACCGTGGTGGGCGCGGCTGGAACGCTTCATCACACGCCTGCCGCCCTGGGCTGCGCTGCTGGCCTTCGGCGTTCCCGTGCTCGCACTGATCCCCCTCAAGCTGTTGGCGCTTTACCTCTTCGGCCAGGGCCACATCACCACAGGCCTGGGCTTGATTCTTGCTGCGAAACTGGCGGGAACGGCGATGGCGGCCCGCCTGTTCCAGCTCACGCAGCCGGCGCTGATGCGCATGGCCTGGTTCGCCCGGCTTTACACACCCTGGAAGGCATGGAAAGACAAGGTCATCGCGCAGGCCAGGGCCTCCTGGGCCTGGCGCGTGGCGCGCCGCTTGAAGGGCCGGGTCAAGCTGGCGGGCGCCAGGCTGCTGGCGGCGCTCAAAGCCGCGCTGTCATGATGAAGGTTCAAGCTCACTGAAACTTTTCGCACCATGTTCGACATCCTCAAAACCCCTCTGTACATACGCCTCTCGCCGTTTCGCCTGACGGTGCGCAACGTCAAGACGGGCGAGTTCATCTCCGAAGTGCCCGAGATCGCCATCTCACGGGGACCCAAGCCCAAGGTGCTGGGTGCCGGCGACGAGGCGGCGCCTTATAAGTCCAGCAAGTCGGCCGAGGTGCTCAATCCTTTCAGCCACCCGCGCTCCCTGGTGTCCAACTTCACCGCGGGCGAGCAGGTACTCAAGGCCTTTGTGAAGAGGCTGACCAAGGCCCACGCCTTCGCCGCGTCGCCCCGCATGGTGTTTCATCCCCAGAGTGAGCCTGCCGGTGGTTTCACACAGATAGAAATCAGGGCTTTGCACGAGATGGCCCTGGGCGCCGGCGCCGTGGAAGTCACGATCTGGCAGGGCCAGGACCTGACGGACGAACAGGTGCTGTCGCGCAACTACCCGCCCACGGGCCGGGTACTCGAGTGAAAGCCGGGCCCGCGGACTTGCGCGCGTTGACCCGCGCATTTCCGCATGCAGGCCGGCTGGAACGGATTTTCCTGCGGCCTGCTCGGCGTGTTCCAGTGCTCGCCGTGGAAAGCGCCCTGGCAATCACAGGCCGCGGCCTTGAAGGTGACCGCTACGCCACCGGTGCGCAGGGCGGCAAACGCCAGGTCACCTTGGTGCAGGCCGAACACCTTCCCGTGCTGGCTTCCCTGGCCCGGCGGGAAGCGGTGGGCGCCGCGGACCTTCGCCGCAACCTTGTGGTGGCCGGCCTGAACCTGCTGGCGGCCAGATCGCTGTTCAAGGACCAGCCCATGGTGCTGCGCATAGGCCCCGTGGTGCTGGAGATCACCGGCCCCTGCGAGCCTTGCTCGCGCATGGACGAAGTGCTGGGCGCCGGCGGCTACAACGCCATGCGCGGCCATGGCGGACTGACGGCGCGGGTGCTGCAGGGCGGCCTGTTGCGGGTGGGCGACGCGGTGCTGTGTGAGCCGGGCTGAACGTGTTGCGCTAGCCTGATGGCTCAAACCGTGTGCCGGTATGGGTATTGGGCATAGGTCATACTGGCCTGCCATCCACTCCCTGCCCTGCCGCCTCCATGACTAAAACCTCGGTCGACAAGCACAAAATCAAATTCCTGCTGCTCGAGGGCATACACCCCTCCGCCGTGGAAGTTCTCAAGGCCGCGGGTTATTCCAATATTGAAAGCCTGTCCGGCGCCCTGCCCGACGACGAACTCAAGGCCAAGATCGCCGACGTGCATTTTGTCGGCATACGCTCGCGCACCCAGCTCACGGCCGAGGTGTTCGCCCAGGCCGGCAAGCTCGCCGCCGTCGGCTGCTTTTGCATAGGCACCAACCAGGTCGACCTGGTCGCGGCGCGCGAGCGCGGCATCGCAGTCTTCAATGCGCCTTTCTCCAATACCCGCTCCGTAGCCGAACTGGTGCTGGCCGAGGCGATTTTGCTGCTGCGCGGCGTGCCTGAAAAAAGCGCGGTCGCGCACCGCGGCGGCTGGCTCAAGTCGGCCGAGAACGCCTATGAGATCCGCGGCAAGACCCTGGGCATCGTCGGCTACGGCTCCATCGGCACGCAGCTCTCGGTGCTGGCCGAGGCGCTGGGCATGCACGTGGTGTTTTTCGACGTGGTGACCAAGCTTCCGCTGGGCAATGCCCGCCAGGTGGCGCAGCTCAAGGACCTGCTGGCCCAGTCCGACGTGGTGAGCCTGCACGTGCCTGAAACCCAGGCCACCCAGTGGATGATGGGCGCGGCCGAGATCGCCGCGATCAAACCGGGCGGCGTGCTGATCAATGCCTCGCGCGGCACGGTGGTCGAGATCGAGCCGCTGGCAGAAGCCCTGAAAAACAAACAACTGCTGGGCGCCGCCATCGACGTCTTCCCCGTGGAGCCACGCAGCAACAAAGACATCTTCGAGTCACCTCTGCGCGGCCTGGACAACGTGATCCTCACGCCGCACGTGGGCGGCTCCACTATGGAAGCCCAGGAGAACATCGGCATTGAGGTCGCCGAGAAACTCGTGAAGTACAGCGACAATGGCACGTCGACCTCGTCCGTCAACTTCCCCGAAGTCGCCCTGCCCGCCCATCCCGGCAAACACCGCCTGCTGCACATCCACCGCAACGTGCCCGGCGTGCTCTCGGAAATCAACAAGGTGTTCGCCAGCAACGGCATCAACATCGCCTCGCAGTACCTGCAGACGAATGAGGCCGTCGGCTACGTCGTGATCGACATCGACGCCGCGCATTCCGACATGGCGCTGGCCAAGCTGGCAGAAGTGCCGGGGACGATTCGGAGCCGCGTTTTGTTTTAAGGCCGGGGCGCCAGCCCACCCCTCCCCAGTCTTACCCCCTCTCCCCCTGGGAGAGGGTTGGGGTGAGGGCCACCTGCATGCCGAACGCGCAACAGCCTTCTTCGCGCTGAAGGCAAAGCGCCGCGAGCCATTGCAAAGACCGGCCCCTCCAGGGACGGCCATGCCCCTGCTCGCCAGCTTGAGTTCTCACCCGGCGCACTCGTCGCCTTTGGACCACTGAGGCAAAAGCGCATCCGAAAAAACATCCGCAAAAGCTGTGCTCCTGAGCACCAAGGCAGGCACGCGCATGCCCGGCCCTCCCATTGTCTTTCTATGGACAAAGAAGTGACGGTTGCTCACTCAACGCGCAGTAGCGCCCGTGAAATTCGCACTTTGGCTTGTAAGCTCCGCGCTTCCAATTCAACGCAAACCACTAACGAAACGAACTCATCTGGTCTGTCAGACTGCTTGATGGCCCTTAACGCTGAGTGACCCGCATTCCAAAATTCACTCAAAAGGAAGAACAATGGCTATCGAAGAAAATCTCGCTCTTTCGGCAATCTCATCACAACGCGCGCTTCTCATACTTCTGAGTTCATCTCTGGTTTTCATGAGCGCGGCTAACGGGCAGGCTGTCGAGGTCGGGGATAGCTGCACAGGAAAAAGCAAGTTACCTCAATCATTCATTTGTGCCGACAAACTTGTTATTGATTGCCGCAATTCAACCAACACACAAGAACAGCTTTACTGCGCAGCCAGTGAATTACAAAAGGCTGATAACGCACTTAATCGCCTTTATCAACGCGCGCTTAAAAAGCTTGAGAAGCCAAGTGACGAGTTCGCCGATTACCGGAATGCGCGAAAGGCATTCATAGAGGGTCAGCGCGCATGGGCGCGATTTAAGAAATCGGATTGTGAAGTCGCGGGATATCTGAATCTCAAGGGAAGCAGTCAATCGAGCGAAATAATCAGCTGCGAACTCGCGCACACGAAGAATCGCATCGCGGATCTCAATACCTATTTCAGACCATGACCAAAAATGCAACGCGGCAATGGCATAGCCCCTAGGTTCCGTATCAAAGAACGACTTATTGCCATGGGCCAGACGGTCTTGACGGCCGTGCAGCAAACAGCGCTGGCGCCTGTGCTTGCTGCGAACTGGCATTGAACCGGCGCCCTGCCCCGCCGCGCGCCTTCCCGGGCCGCGGGCTTACTGCGCCGGCACCTGCAAGCCCAGCAGCTCCGCCAGCGCGGCCGTCGGCAAGGCGCCTTCCTGAGACACCACCGCACCGGTCTGCGCATGGGTGCCGACGATGCTGGGAATCCCGCTAAAGCCCAGCCGGGTCATCAGCGCGGTGTTTTTGGCGACGGCGTCTTTTTGTGGGTCTATGCTGCTGGCGGCGCTGATGCCGCCGCGCCCTGCTTTCATGGAAGCCTCATGCTCGTCCATGGCGGCTACCGGGTCGCCGGAGGCCAGCAGGGTCGCGCCTTGCGCGGTGCTGGCGGCGTTGAGGATGCCGACGGGAATCCAGACAAACTTGGCCTGGGATTTGAGCGGCTTGGCGGCCTCCCACAGCACGGCGCAATGCGGGCACTGCGCGTCGAAGAAGACGTAAACGGTGCGCCTGCTCATCTGCGAGCCAGCGGTAAAACCTTTGGCCTCGGCCGCGATGGCTTCCACTGAGATGGGTGCCGCTGCGGCGGTTTTCTGCGCGGCAGTTTCGGGGGCATCGTTGCAGCCGGTGAGCAGCAAGCTGCAGGCCGCCAGCGTGGCGGCGAAAAGTGAGGGCAAGGATTTGGGCATGGTGACGGCCGTCAGTGAACGAAGACCAAGAATAGCCCAGGCGCGCTATTTCGACAGCGCGTCCGCCAATTCACCCGCCAGCATGAAGAATTCGGGCGAGCGCAGCACCGACACATGGGTAGCGTTCATGGCATAGGTCACGCGGGTCTTGAGGCCGCGGGCCTGCAGGGCCCTGGCGTAGCTTTCACTGAACAGGGGCAAGGTGTTTTCATCCTTGTTGCCGACCACCAGGCTGAGCAGCGTGCCGGACGGTACCTTTCCGGCCTCGGCCAGCGGCGACAGGCTGGTCCAGGCGCCCTTCTTGCCGGCCGAGCTGCCGCGCCACTGGCGCCAGGCGGGCACGTCACAAGGGCAGGCGGCCAGCAGGTAGGCGTCGGCGCTGCTCGGGAAACGGCCGGCCAGCAAGGCCGCCATGGCGGCGCCGCCCGAATGGCCGACCAGCAGGATCTTTTTGCCGGGGTTCAGGTTGCGCAACTGGGCCAGGGCCGCTGCGACGATGTCCACGTTTTGCGGCGTGTAATCGTCGTCGCCGGGGCGGGACTGGCCGTCCGACGTACCCAGATCGCTGCGATAGCCGGGCCGCTGGATGGCCACCGTGACGGCCTGAACTTTTTCCGCGAGCATGGCGGCCGCACCGCTGTCGGTCTTCAACTCCGTGCGCCCGCCGTTGTCGCCGTGCAGGAAAACGATGAGCACCTTGGGTGTGACGCGGGCCGAGGCCTGCGCGGGCGCCAAGGTGCGTATGACCAGGCAATGCCGGCTGTCCCCTGCCCGCTCCACGCCGTCGGCCTTTTTGCCGTCAGGGCATGTGGCTGGTTGCGCGAAGGCAGCCCATGGCAGGCTAGCCAACAGCAGGCTGACAACAAGCAGGCAAGCGCGCCGCATCAGGCGCCGCGCAAGGCGGCTTTCAGCTGCTGGCCGATCTCGGGTTTGTCGGCAAACGGGTCGGTGGGGTTGCGCGCCTGCAGCACGTCTTCGAGGCGCGTCTGCACCGAGTTGATGGCCTTGGGATGGCTGTAGATATAGAACTGGTTGCTGGCGATGGCGTCGAAGACCAGCTTTGCCACATCGGCCGCGGTGACCTTGCCGGAGCCCACGGCCTTGCCCGTCATGGCCTGCTGGATCATCTGGCTCTTGGTGGGCTTGTCGCTGGCCAGCTCGGCCGGGCGGTTGCGGTGGCTCATGCCTATGCCGGTGGCGACAAAGAAGGGACACAGGACCGAGGCGCCGACCTGGTCGGTGACCAGGCCCAGGTCCTGGTACAGGGTTTCGCTCAAGGAAACCACGGCATGCTTGCTGACGTTGTAGACGCCCATATTGGGTGGGTTCAGCAGGCCGGCCATGCTGGCGGTGTTGACGATGTGGCCTTGCCAGGCCGGGTCCTTGGCGGCGGCTTCCAGCATCATGGGCGTGAAGATGCGCACGCCGTGCACCACGCCCATGACGTTGACACCCATCACCCATTCCCAGTCCTTGAGGCTGTTTTCCCAGATCAGGCCGCCCGCGCCTACGCCGGCGTTGTTGAAGACGAAGTGCGGCGCGCCGAAGCGCTCGAACACGGCTTTGCCCATGGCTTCCATCTGCGCGGCGCTGGAAACGTCAATCTTGAAGGACAGCACCTGGGCGCCGGCGGCCTTCATTTCCGCTTCGGCCTTGTCCAGCGCATCCTGCTGCACGTCGGCCAGCACCAGGTTCATGCCGAGTTTGGCGCCCAGGCGCGCGCATTCCAGGCCGAAGCCCGAGCCCGCACCGGTCAGCACTGCCGTTTTGCCTTTGAAGTCGGTGATCATTGCGTGTCTTCCTTGATAGCTTGAATTCGAAAATTGTCCATGAGGCGTGTTGTTGCGCGTGTCACCCAGGCAACTCAGGCCAGTCAGGCACCTCGCAGCATTTCAATGTGCGGTATGCGGTCTTCGATGTAGGGCTCGCCGTTTTTCACAAAACCGTGCTGGTTGTAGAACTTCTCCAGCCGCGCCTGCGCGCCTATGCGTATGGGCTGCGGGCCCCAGTGCGCCTGCAGGCGCTCAATCGCCTCTTTCATCAGCACATGGCCGATGCCGCCGCCGCGCGCCGAAGCGTGCGTGACGACGCGGCCTATGCTGGCCTCGGCGAACTTGGCGCCGGCGGCAAAACAGCGCGCGTAGGCGGCCAGCCGGCCGTCCCGCATGCCCAGCAAATGCATGGCTTCGGTGTCGGCGCCGTCCAGGTCCTGGAAGGCGCAGGCCTGTTCAAGCACAAAGACCTCGCTGCGCAGCTGCAGCAACTCGTAAAGTTCCAGCGTGTCCAGCGCGCTGAAGGGCACAAAACGCCAGGTGATGATGCCGGTCATTCGGGGGTGGCGGCTTTCAGCGAATAGCCTATGCGCGGGAAATGCACGTGCACCGTGCCGGCGCGCGGGTCGCTGCGGCGCAGCGTGTAGTGCATGCGGGTGGCGGCGATCAGCTCGCCTTCGGTGGGCTCGGGGCCGAAGCTTTCGCTGCTGATCCGCACCTGGCTGCCCAGCGGGATGCCGTGTTCGTCCTGGAACAGGTCGTCGTGCAGCGGCGCGGGGGTGGCAGCGGCGGCCACCGCGATGGCGTCGCCGGAACTGGACTTTTCAGAACTGCCGTGGCCTATGGCGGCCATGCGGTCCATCCAGTCGAGCACGGCGGGCGTGAGCTTGAGGATGCCCGCGAGCACCGGGGTTTGCGTGCGCGTGAACCACAGCGGGTGGTACATCGCAAAATCGGCGATGCAGGGCACGTCGCCCAGCACAAAAGGCCTGTCGTCCAGCATGTCCGAGATGCGCCGCAGGTAGGACTTGTAGGCGGCCGCAGCATCGCTGGAGCGCAGGCGCGGCATGCCGAAGCTCATGGCCTTGCGGTCTTCACCGAAAGCGCGCGCGGCTTCGGGCGGCGCTTTCTCAAAAATCTGCGCCACGCCCTTGGGCTGGGTGTTGAAGGCCATGGAGGTCCAGAACAGCGTGTTGTCGGCCCAGTGGGCGAGCGTGCGCGCCAAGCCCTTGCTGGGCTCAGGGTAGACGCTGGGCATGGGCTGCAAATGCTCGAGCACGTCGCTGATCAGCGCGGTGTCGCAATAAATGTCGGCGCCGATTTGCAGGATGGGCGTCTTGCGGTAGCCGCCCGTGAGCGCCACCACGTCGGGCTTGGGCATGATCATCGGGATGATGACGGACTTCCAGGGCAGGTTTTTGTAGCCCAGCATCAGCCGCGTTTTTTCGGCGAAGGGCGACGAGGGGTAGTGGTGAAGAATCAGCTCGCTCATGGGTGTCTCCAGGATGTTTTTGTGTTGATTCAGCGGGGCATGGCCCGGGCGATGATGGCGTCGAAATCCGTGCCCGCGCCCAGCGTGCCGAAAGACTGGCCCCAGTTGCCGGCCAGGCGCGAATCGCAAAAGACGCCAAAGACGGCGGCAGGCGCCGTCTGCGCCAGCAGCGCGGCCTGCACGGCCAGCGCCACGTCCTGCGCGAGGCGGCGCGCTTCGACTTCAGTCGCCATCTCTTCGATGCGCGTGGGTAAGGCGGCGGCCAGCTTGTCCAGCGCCGGGTGTGCGCCCTTGGCGGCGGAGAGTTCCTGCGCCAGCGCTGCCACGGCGTCGGCCTTGCGCAGGGCGCGCAGCAAATCGAGTGCCATGATGTTGCCCGCGCCTTCCCAGATGGAATTGAGCGGCATCTCGCGGTAGACGCGGGCCATGATGCCTTCGCCGCCCTCCTCCACATAGCCGTTGCCGCCCAGGCATTCCATGGCCTCCTGCGCGAAGTGGCTGCCGCGTTTGCAGATCCAGAACTTGGCGACCGGCGTCAAGAGGCGCGCCATGGCGGCTTCATGCGCGTCGCCCGGGCGATCGAAGGCCCGGGCCAGGCGCATCGCCAGCGCCGTGGCGGCTTCGGATTCGAGTGCCAGGTCGGCCAGCACGTTGCGCATCAGCGGCTGCTCCACCAGCAGCTTGCCGAAGGCCTTGCGCTGCGAGGTGTGGTTCAGCGCCAGCGACAGCGCCTGCCGCATCAGCCCGCTGGTGCCCAGCGCGCAGTCCAGCCGCGTCATGGTGCCCATCTCGAGGATTTGCGGGATGCCGCGGCCCTCGCCGCCGACCAGCCAGGCCTGCGCACCTTCAAATTCCACCTCGGAGCTTGCATTGGCCTTGTTGCCGAGCTTGTCCTTGAGGCGCTGGATGCGGATGGCGTTAAGGCCGCCGTCGGGCAGCACACGCGGCAGGAAAAAGCAGCTCAGGCCGCTTTGCGTCTGGGCCAGCACCAGGAAGGCGTCGCACATGGGCGCCGAGAAAAACCATTTGTGGCCGGTGACGGCATAACGCTCACCCCAGCCGTCGAGGCCCGCGGGCTCGGCTCGCGTCGTATTCGCCCGCACATCGGAGCCGCCCTGCTTTTCGGTCATGCCCATGCCCATGGTGAGGCCGGCCTTGGCCTGCCACAGCTTGAGTTCGGGGTCGTAGGCGCGGCTGGCCAGCCTGGGGGCCCAGTCGGCGTAGATGGCCGTGTTGCCGCGCAAGGCGGGTGTGGCCGCGTAGCTCATGGAGATGGGGCACAGCGTTGAGGGTTCGAGTTCGGTGAAGAGCATGAAGCCGGCGGCGCGCCTGGCATGCGGGCTGGCTTCTTCATCACTCCAGGGCGAGCCATGCAGGCCCGCGCCCGTCGCCAGCTTCATGAGCTCGTGGTAGCTCGGGTGAAACTCCACCTGGTCCACACGCCGGCCGAAGCGGTCGTGGCTGTGCAGCACCGGCCCATGCACATTGGCCAGGCGCGCATGGGTCTGCATCGCGCTGCTGCCCAAGCTGGCGCCGAGCTGCCTCAGCCCGGCGGTGTCCAGTGCGGGCGCGTTGAACTTCAGCGCATCGCGCAGCGGCCGGTTGGTCTCGAACAGGTTGTAGTCAGCCAGCGGCGCAGGCTGGTTGAAGACTTCATGGGTGGGGTTCATCGCAAACCTCCTGGGTGTGCAAGCCTTAAATGAGCTTGACCAACTGCTTGCCGAAGTTCTTGCCCTTGAGCAGTCCGAGAAAAGCTTCCGGTGCCGACTCAATCCCCTGCGCCACGGTTTCACGCGGGCGCAGCTTGCCGGTGCCCACCAGCGTGCCGAGTTCCTTGAGCGCTTCGGGCCAGACTTCCATGTGCTCGGCCACGATAAAACCTTGCAGCTTGAGGCGGGCGGTCAGGATCAATGCCGGATAGGCCAGCGGCATGGGCCGGCCGTCGTAGCCGGCGATCATGCCGCACAGCGCGATGCGGCCGAAGGCGTTCATGCGCGGCAGCACGGCGTCCAGCACCATGCCGCCCACGTTTTCGAAATAGCCGTCGATGCCGTCGGGGCAGGCATCGCGCAAGGCCTTGGACAGCGAGGCCGCATCGGCGTGCAGCTTGTAGTCTATGCAGGCGTCAAAGCCGAGTTCGTCAACCGCGTATTTGCATTTATCGGGCCCGCCCGCGATGCCGACGGTGCGGCAGCCGCGCGCTTTCGACAGTGCGCCAAAGGCGCTGCCGACGGCACCGGTGGCAGCGCTGACCACCATGGTCTGGCCGGCTTTAGGCTCGATGATTTTGACCAGGCCGTACCAGGCGGTCACGCCGGGCATACCCACCGCACCCAGGTAATGCGACAGCGGCACGTGGGTGGTGTCGACCTTGCGCAGCGCACCGGGCTGGTCGGGGTTGACCACGCTGTACTGCTGCCAGCCGCCCATGCCGACGACTTTGTCGCCGGGCTGGAATTTGGGCGAGCGGCTTTCGACCACTTCGCCGGCCGTGCCGCCCAGCATGACCTGTCCCAGCGGCTGCGGCGCGGCATAACTCTTGGCATCACTCATGCGGCCGCGCATATACGGGTCCAGGCTCAGGTAGTGGTGGCGCACCAGCACCTGGCCGTCCTGCAGGGGCGGCGTGTCGCTGGAGACCAGCATGAAGTTGCTCGCGCTGGCCTCGCCGGTGGGACGGTTGTCGAGGAGGATTTGCTGGTTGATGGGCATGGGGGTCTCCTGTTGTGTATTGGGTGCCGCGGCTGCGGCATGACTGCTGGTATCAGTCCGTGGAAATCGCGCCACCGGAGGAATCCGGTTTATCGGCCGCGGGTTTGCGTTTGACGTACTTGAAAGTTCCGGTCGAATGCGCACAGGGCTGGCCCAGCACATCGTAAAGCGTGGCCTCGGTAAAGGCCATGGTGGCCGTGCGGTGCATGAGCCGGCCCCTGGCCGTCAGTCGGCTGCCGTCGCCGGGCGCTGGCCGCATGAAGCTGGTTTTCATCTCGATGGTGACCACGCCCATGTCTTTCTGCACGCTGCGCGCCGCCGTGGCCATGGTCACGTCCAGCAGCGTCATGATGGCGCCGCCGTGCGTTACCGCGAAAGAGTTGAGGTGCTCGGCTTTGGGCGCATAGCCAATGGCCGAAGCGCCGCCCGTGAACAACTCGAGCTCAAAGCCCAGGTGATTGACAAAGGGGATGTCGGCGCCGAAGTCCATCAACTCTTCCCAGCCCATTTTTGTTTAACCGCCGGTTACTACTGATACGCCGCCGTCCACCGCCAGCCACTGGCCGGTAATGTGTTTGCCGGCGTCCGAGGCGTAAAGCACGCACAGGCCCTTCAGGTCTTCGTCGTCGCCCAGGCGGCCCAGCGGCGCGTGCGAGGCGAGTTTTTCTTCGCCCAGCGCTTTCAGCGTACCCACGGTCATCTTGCTCGGGAAGAAGCCCGGGCAGATGGCGTTGACGGTGATGTTGTACTTGCCCCATTCGCAGCCCAGCGCGCGCGTGAAGTTGACGACGGCGCCCTTGGAGGTGTTGTAAGCCACGGTGGTCATCTCGCGCGGATTGCCGCCCAGGCCGGCGATGGAGGCCACGTTGATGATGCGGCCGGACTTGCGCGCGATCATGCTGTGCTTGGCGATATGCTGGCTCAGGATGAAGTAGCCGCGGATGTTGAGGTTCATGACCTTGTCCCAGGCTTCCACCGGGTGGTCTTCGGCGGGCGCGCCCCAGGCTGCGCCGGCGTTGTTGACCAGGATGTCGACGTGGCCCAGGCGCTTGATGGCTTCATCGGCCAGCGCGCGTATGTCTTCCTCTTTCGAGCAGTCAGCGGCGATCCAGTCGACGTCGATGCCTGCGGCCTTAAGCTCGGCAGCGGATTCGATGAGGTCTTCGGCCTTGCGCGAGCTCAGGATGACCTTGGCGCCGGCTTCGCCCAGCGCCTGGGCCAGTTGCAGGCCCAGGCCGCGCGAGCCGCCGGTCACGAGGGCGGTCTTGCCTTTGAGGTCAAACAGTTGCTGGATGGTACGGGTCATGGAGGGTCTCCTGGAGTGTTGTTCATGCGCCGCCCTTTGTGCCGGGCGGAGATGACGATGTTGAAATGAGGTTGGTGTCAGGCAGCCGCGGCTGCGATGTTTTCACTTGCGTTGGACTTCGCCATATTGGCACAACATCGAAGCTGTTGCAGTCCCTGCTGTCATGGCGGCGACTTGGCTTTGGGCGCCGCTCAGGGCCCGACGTTGACGCGCGAACGCACGTAGATCAGCACAAACCCCACCGCCGCGATCACGCCGCCGGCGACCACCATGGACCAGCCGATGGCGTCGTCCACGCGTTCGACCGACAGGCCCAGCACCAGCGTCAGCAGCCCGCCATAGATCAGCACCCAGATCAGGGCCTGCAGGCGCGCCACGTTCTTGTTGGAAACAGGGTCGGCGGACGGTTTGAAAAATGCCATTAAAAAGCCTCCTCGGGCAGGTCGGCGCAGGTCAGGTCGCGGCTTTCAACCACCTTGAGCCAGGCGTCGATCTTCGGTAATTCGTAATGATAAAAGTAGCGCATGGCCCCCATCCTTCCCGCGTGCGCGGCGCCCGGAGTCGTCGTTTCCTGCGGCAATGAGAGGCTGGCCAGCGCCACGTCCAGCCAAAGCCACGCCAGCACGGTGTGGCCAAAGGCCTGCATATAGGGTACCGCATTGGCCAGCGCCTCGCCGGGCTCGCCCGTGGCCCAGGCCGCCTTGGTGGCGCTGCCCACGTGCTGCAGCGCCTTGCCCAGCGCGTTGGCGTACACCGCCAGCTCGGGCCGCTGTATGGCTTTTTCGATCGTGGCGTTGATGCGCGCGGCCAGCAGCTGCAGCCCCCTTCCCCCTTCCATCAGCACCTTGCGGCCCAACAGGTCCATGGCCTGGATGCCGTGCGTGCCTTCATGGATCATGTTCAGGCGGTTGTCGCGCCAGTACTGCTCCACCGGGAAGTCGCGTGTGTAGCCGTAACCGCCGTGCACCTGGATGGCCAGGGAATTCGCCTCCAGGCACCATTCGCTGGGCCAGCTCTTGGCGATCGGCGTCAGCACCTCGAGCAGCAGGCGCGCCTCGTCGGCCGCCTCGCCGCCCGCCGTGTGGTGCTCGTCGACCAGGCGCGCGCAGTACAGCTCCAGCGCCAGCGCGCCTTCGCAATAGGCTTTTTGCGCCAGCAGCATGCGCTTGACGTCGGCGTGCTCGATGATGCGGATCTGCGGCTGGGAGGCATCCTTGCCGCCCACGCCGACGGGCCGGCCCTGCGGCCGGTTTTTGGCGTAGTCGAGGCTGGCGTAATAACCCGCCATGCCCAGCATGGTGGCGGCCGTGCCCACGCCTATGCGCGCCTCGTTCATCATGTGGAACATGCAGCGCAGGCCTTCATGCGGCTTGCCCACCAGGTAGCCAACGGCGCCGGCCTGGCCGTCCACCGGGTATTTGCCTTCGCCGAAATTGAGCAGCGTGTTGGTGGTGCCGCGCCAGCCCAGCTTGTGGTTCAGGCCGGCCAGCGCCACGTCGTTGCGCACGCCGGTGAGCCCGCCCTGGGTGTCGACCATCTTTTTGGGCACGATGAACAGCGAGATGCCGCGCGTGCCGGCGATCAGCTTGCCGTCCGGCCCCGGTATCTTGGCCAGCACCAGGTGGATGATGTTGTCGGTCAACTCGTGCTCGCCGGCCGAAATCCACATCTTGTTGCCCTTGAGGCGGTAGCGCGCACCCAGCGGGTCGGCCTCAAAGCCCTCGCCGTCGGGCACGGCGCGCGTGGTCACGTCGCTCAGCGAGGAGCCGGCCTGCGGCTCGGACAGGCACATGGTGCCCGAGAAGCGCCCCGAGAACTCGTTCTTGGCGAAGACTTCTTTTTGCGCGTCCGTGCCGTGCACCATCAGCAAATTGGCATTGCCGGTGGTCAGCAGGCCCGAGCCCATGCTGACCGAGGCCATCGCAAAAAAGGCGTTGGCCGCCGCCTCCACGGTATAGGGCAGCTGCATGCCGCCGATTTCATAGTCCTGCGCGGCGCTCAGCATGCCGGATTCGGCATAGGCTTTCTGCGCATCGTGCGTGGCCTGCGGCAGTATGACTTTTTCGCCGTCGAAATGCGGCTCCTGCGTGTCCACCGTGCGGTTGAAAGGCGCGTATTTCTCGCGCGCGATGCGCTCGCAGGTGTCGAAGACCGCGTCGAAGGTCTCGCGCGAATGGTCGGCGAAACGCGGGCGCAGGTTCAGCGACTCGGCGTCCAGCCAGTGGTAAAGCAGGAAGTCGAGGGTGGGCATGAGGCTCATGACGGCCTCCCCGGCACAAGGGCGGGCGGCAAGGCAGGAAACGCCTGCCCTTTCTGAAGGAGCAGGGTTTCATTCATGGTGTTCGCCCGGCTTAGAGGACTTCGTAAATACCGGCCGCGCCCATGCCGCCGCCGATGCACATGGTCACGCAGACGCGCTTGGCGCCGCGGCGCTTGCCTTCGATCAGCGCGTGGCCCGTGAGGCGCTGGCCGGTCACGCCGTAAGGGTGGCCGACGGCGATCGCGCCGCCATTGACGTTGAGTTTGTCCATGGGGATGCCCAGCTTGTCGGCGCAATACAGCACCTGCACGGCGAAGGCTTCATTGAGTTCCCAGAGGTCGATGTCGCTGATCTTCAGGCCCAGCTTGGCGAGAACCTTGGGAATGGCGAAGACCGGGCCGATGCCCATTTCGTCAGGCTCGCAGCCGGCGACCGCGAAACCGAGGAAGCGGCCCAGGGGCTTGAGGCCCTTCTTTTCGGCGAGGGTTTCGTTCATGACGACCACGGCGCCGCCGCCGTCGGAGAACTGGCTGGCGTTGCCGGCCGCGATCACACCGCCGGGAATGGCCGGCTTGATGCCGCTGATGCCTTCCTTGGTCGTGCCTTCGCGAATGCCCTCGTCCTTGCTGACGGTGACCTGCTTGGTCGTCAGGCCCATGACCTTGTCGGCCACACCGGCCGTCACGGTGATGGGTGCGATTTCGGCTTCAAACAGGCCGGCGGCCAGCGCGGCCGTGGCCTTTTGCTGGCTCAGCGCGCCGTACTCGTCCATGCGGTCGCGCGAGATGTTGTAGCGCTTGGCGACCTGCTCGGCGGTCTGCAGCATGTTCCAGTAGATCTCGGGCTTGTTCTTGGCAAGCCAGCCCTCCTGCAGCATGTGGGTGTTCATCTCCTGCTGCACGCAGGAGATGCTTTCGACGCCGCCGGCCACGTAGATGTCGGCTTCGCCGGCGATCACGCGCTGGGCTGCCAGGGCGATGGTCTGCAGGCCGGACGAGCAGAAGCGGTTGACCGTCATGCCCGAAACGGTGACGGGGCAGCCGGCGCGCAGCGCGATCTGGCGCGCGATATTGGCACCGGTCGCGCCTTCGGGCGTGGCGCAGCCGATGATCACGTCATCGACTTCGGCGGCTTCAATGCCGGCGCGCTTGAGCGCGTGCTCGACGGCGTGGCCGCCCAGCGTGGCGCCATGCGTCATGTTGAAGGAGCCCTTCCAGCTTTTGGCCAGGGGGGTGCGTGCGGTGGAAACGATTACTGCTGAAGTCATGGAAATCTCCGGAATCTGGTGCGTTGTCTGGAACGTTGATCTAGGCGGATCAGGTGGACTGGTTGAAGGTCTTGCCTTCGGCGGCCAGCTTGGCCAGCAGCGGCGCGGGCTTCCAGAATTTGGCGTCGTCCAGCGGGTTCTGCGCGAAGCGGTTCATGCTCTGCACCACGTTGAAGAGGCCGAGCTGGTCGGCGTACAGCATGGGGCCGCCGCGGTAGACCGGGAAGCCGTAGCCCATGATGTAGACCATGTCGATGTCGCTGGCCTTGGAGGCAATGCCCTCCTCCAGGATGTGCGCGGCCTCGTTGACCAGCGAGAACACCAGGCGCTGCACGATTTCCTCGTCGGATATCTTGCGCGGCGTGATGCCCAGCGACTTGCGGTGGTCCTCGATCATCTTGACGACCTCGGCGTTCGGGATCGCGTCGCGCTTGCCGGGCACGTAGTCGTACCAGCCGGCGCCGGTCTTCTGGCCGAAGCGGCCTTTTTCACAGAGCAGGTCGGCCGTCTTGCTGCACTTCATGTCGGGCTTTTCGGTGTAGCGGCGCTTGCGGATGGCCCAGCCGATGTCGTTGCCGGCCAGGTCGCCCATGCGGAAGGGGCCCATGGCAAAGCCGAATTTCTCGACGGCCTTGTCGACCTGCTCGGGCGTGCAGCCCTCGTCGAGCAGGAAACCGCCCTGGCGGCCGTACTGCTCGATCATGCGATTGCCGATAAAGCCGTCGCAAACGCCCGACACCACGGCCGTCTTCTTGATCTTCTTGCCCACGGCCATCACGGTGGCCAGCACGTCCTTGCCGGTCTTGGCGCCGCGCACCACTTCGAGTAGCTTCATCACGTTGGCGGGGCTGAAGAAATGCAGGCCGACCACGTCTTGCGGGCGCTTGGTGAAGTCGGCGATTTTGTTGACGTCCAGCGTCGAGGTGTTGGAGGCCAGGATGGCGCCCGGCTTCATCACGCGGTCCAGTTCCTTGAAGACCTTTTCCTTGACGCCCATCTCTTCAAACACGGCCTCGATCACGAGGTCGGCGTCCTTGAGCTCGTCATAGCTCAGCGTGGTGCTGAGCAGGCCCATGCGCTGCTCGTACTTGTCCTGCTTGAGCTTGCCCTTCTTGACCTGGGCTTCGTAGTTCTTCTGGATGATGCCCAGGCCCTTGTCCAGCGCCTCCTGCTTCATCTCGAGGATCTTGACGGGGATGCCGGCGTTCAGGAAGTTCATCGCGATGCCGCCGCCCATAGTGCCGGCGCCGATCACGGCGACCGACTTGATCTCGCGCTTGGGTGTGTCTTCCGGCACGTCGGGAATCTTGGAGGCAGCGCGTTCGGCCATGAAGATGTGGCGCAGCGCGCGGCTTTCGGGCGTCCACATCAGGTTGATGAAGAGCTCGCGCTCAAAGGCCATGCCGTCGTCGAACTTCCGCTTGGTTGCGGCTTCCACGGCGTCCACGCACTTGAGCGGCGCGGGGAAGTTCTTGGCCATGCCCTTGACCATGTTGCGGGCGAACTGGAAGTAGGCGTCGCCGTTGGGGTGCTTGGCGCGCAGTTCGCGCACCAGCGGCAGCGGCCGGGTGTCGGAAATCGATTGCGCGAAGGCCAGGGCCTCCTGGGCCAGCGACTCGGGCGAGGCGGCGAGCTTGTCGAACAGCTTCTGGCCGGGGATTTGCGCGAGCAGTTCGCTCTTGACGGGTTCACCACTCACGATCATGTTCAGGGCTGGCTCCACGCCCAGCACGCGCGGCAGGCGCTGCGTGCCGCCGGCGCCGGGCAACAGGCCCAGCTTGACTTCAGGCAAGGCGATGTTGGTGCCGGGGGCCGCGATGCGGTAGTGGCAGCCCATCGCCAGTTCCAGGCCGCCGCCCATGCACACCGAATGGATGGCCGCGACGACGGGCTTGGCGGAGTTCTCGACCGCACGGATCACGCTGAGCAGATTCGGCTCGGACAGCGCCTTGGGCGTGCCGAACTCCTTGATGTCGGCGCCGCCCGAAAAGGCCTTGCCGGCGCCGGTGAGCACGATGGCCTTGACGGCCGCGTCGGCATTGGCTTTTTGCAGGTTGTCGGTCAGGCTCAGGCGCGTGGCATGGCCCAGGCCGTTGACGGGAGGGTTGCTCAGGGTGATGACGGCCACGCTGCCGTGAACTTCGTAAAGGGTGGTCATTGCTGCTTCTTTCCTTGATGGGAGTTTCAGTGGTTCAGTTGTCTCGGCTGGCGCGCTAGGCCTCTGCATGCCCTGGCGGCCGTAAAAAAGTACGACCGTTCTTTTTCCATTGTAGGGGGCGTTTGTGACGGCACAAGTCCCGGGTTGGACTGTTTGGTCTATTTTTGTCCCAGCGGTGACATGCCCCCGCAGCTTTTTACACTTCGAGCCACTCTTTGCGGATGTAGGCGTCGGCCCGCAGGCTGTCGGGCGTGCCGTCAAACACGATGCTGCCGTGGCCCATGACCAGCGCGCGGTCGGAGATCGCCATGGCGATGGTGAGTTTCTGCTCGATCAAGAGCACCGAAATGCCCTTGGCCTTCAGCGTCTGCAGGTACTGGCCCACGAGCTCGACGATCTTGGGCGCCAGGCCTTCGGTGGGTTCGTCGATGATGATGAGGTCGGGGTCGCCCATCAGCGTGCGGCACAGCGTGAGCATCTGCTGCTCGCCGCCCGAGAGCACGCCGGCCTCGGTGTGCTGGCGTTCGCGCAAGCGCGGGAACATCTGGTACATGTCCTCAAACGACCAGCGCGAGCCCTTGCCGGAGCCCTTCTGGCCCAGCAACAGGTTCTGGTGCACCGTGAGCTTCGGAAAGATGTCGCGGTTTTCGGGCACATAGCCTATGCCGAGGTGAGCGATCTGGTAGGCCTTCTTGCCGACGATCTCCTGCTTTTTCCAGAGGATGGAACCCTGGCAGTCGACCAGGCCCATGATGGCCTTGGCAGTGGTGGAGCGCCCCGAGCCGTTGCGGCCCAGCAGCGCGACGATCTGCCCGGGCTGCACGTCGAAGTGCACGCCATGCAGCACGTGGCTTTTGCCGTAGAAGGCGTGGAGGTTCTGGATATGCAGCATCAATGGCCTCCCGCCTGCGCGTCGGCTACCGATGAGCCTAAATAAGCTTCCTGCACACGCTGGTCGGCGCGCACGGCTTCGGGCGTGTCGTAGGCAATGATTTCGCCGTAGACCACCACCGCGATCTTGTCGGCCAGGCCGAAGACCACGCCCATGTCGTGCTCCACCGTCAACAGCGTCTTGCCCACCGTGACTTCCTTGATCAGGTTGATGAAGCGGCTGGTCTCGGACCGGCTCATGCCGGCCGTGGGTTCGTCGAGCAGGATGACGTTGGCGCCGCCGGCAATCGTGATGCCGATTTCGAGCGCGCGCTGCTCGGCGTAGGTCAGGTTGGTGGCCAGCACGTCGCGTTTTTTGTCGAGCTTGATCATGGCCATCAATTGTTCGGCGCGCTCATTGGCGTCGTCGAGGTCGGCCAGGAAGCGGAAGAAGGTGTATTTGTAGCCCAGGCTCCACAGCACACCGCAGCGCAGGTTTTCAAACACGCTGAGCTTGGGGAAGATGTTGGTGATCTGGAAGCTGCGCGACAAACCCAGCCGGTTGATTTCAAACGGCTTTTTGCCGTCTATGCGCTGCCCGTTGAGCAACACTTCACCGCTGGTGGGCTCAAAGCGGCCGCTGATGAGGTTGAACAAGGTCGACTTGCCCGCGCCGTTGGGGCCGATGATGGCGACGCGCTCACCGGCCTGCACCTGCAGGTTGGCGCCGCGGATGATTTCGGTCTTGCCGAAGTTCTTGCGCAGGTTTTTCAACTCAAGTGAACAGGTCATATCACCCTCCCCACCAGTTGGGGCCGCGGAACCGGCTTTGCCGGGCCGCAGGCGCAGCGCCCCTTCGGGGGGAAGCGAAGTACACGAAGTGACAAGCGTGGGGGCTCACAGTAATTCCCTCCGCTTGATTTCTTTTTCAATGTCATCTTGTATCTGGCCCCATTGCGTGAGGAATTGGCGGCGCGTGAGCTCGAACAGGCCCAGTCCCGTGGCCAGCACAAAACCCGCGCCCAGCCAGCTGTTGAGGTTGGTCGCGTTAAGGCGCACGCCCATGAAGCCGAGTTCGGGGCCCAGCGCCGCGTTGAGCTGCAGGTGGTAAATCATCTCGACCATGGCGGCCGCGCCGGCCAGCGCCGTCAGCGCGGTCACCGCCATTCCCAGGTAGCCCACCCACAAGTTCCTGAGCTTGCCGAAGGAGGCCACGCGCAAATTCATCATGATCAGGCTGGCGATGCCGCCGGGCGCATACATCACCATGAACAGGAAAACCAGGCCCACGTAGAGCAGCCAGGCCATGGACAGCTCCGACAGCAGGATCAGCGCCAGCACCAGCAGGCCGGCGCCGATGATGGGGCCGAAGAAGAAGGTCGCGCCGCCCAGGAAGGTGAACAACAGCAGGCTGCCCGAGCGCAGGCCGCTCACGACTTCGGCGGTCACGATCTCGGAGTTGATGGCTGCCAGCCCGCCGCCTATGCCGGCGAAGAAGCCGGCGATGATGAAGGCGTAGTAGCGCACGCGCTGCGTGTTGTAGCCGATGAACTCCACGCGCTCGGGGTTGTCGCGCACGGCGTTCAGGATGCGGCCCAGCGGCGTGCGCGTGAAAGCGAACATGGCCGCCGTGCAGATGAAGCAGTAAAAAGCGATCAGGTAATAAACCTGGATCTGCGGGCCGAAGCTGATGCCGAACACCGGCTTGCCGTAGGCCCGGTTGGTGGTGATGCCGCCCTCCCCGCCGAAGAACTCGGGGAACATCAGCGACATGGCGAACACCAGCTCGCCCACGCCCAGCGTGATCATGGCAAAGGTGGTGCCGGCCTTCTTGGTGGTGACGTAGCCGAACAGCACGGCAAAGAACAGGCCCGACAGGCCGCCCACCAGCGGGATCAGCGGCAGCGGGATGTAAAAGCTGCCCTTGGCGGCCAGGTTCATCGCATGCACGGCCAGGAAGGAGCCCAGCCCGGCATAGACCGCATGGCCGAAACTCAGCATGCCGCCCTGCCCCAGCAGGATGTTGTAGCTCAGGCAGATGATGACCAGGTAGCCGGCCTGCGACAGCATGGTGAGCGCCAGGCTGCTCTTGAACATCATGGGCGCGACGATGAGCAGCAGCGCGTACAACGACCACAGCAGCCAGCGGCCGACGTTATAGGGTTTGAATTGGTGGTAAGGAGTTGACATGTGGCGACTCATCCTTCCCGCGTACCCAGAAGGCCTTTGGGCCGGAAGATAAGGATCAGCACCAAAAAGAGGAACGGCAGGATGGGCGCCACCTGCGAAATGGTGAGCTTGAGCAAGGGGTAGCCAAAGGTTTCAGGCGTCACCACGTACTTGAAGTGCCCCAAAAGCGTGATCAGCGACTGGTCGAGCGCAATGGCGAAAGTCTGGATCAGGCCTATCAACAGCGAAGCCAGGAAGGCGCCGCTCAGCGAGCCCATGCCGCCCACCACCACCACCACAAAGATGATGGCGCCGACCGAGCCGGCCATGGCGGGCTCGGTGATGAAGGTGTTGCCGCCTATGACGCCGGCCAGGCCCGCCAGCGCCGCGCCGCCGCCGAAGACCAGCATGAAGACGCGCGGCACGTTGTGGCCCAGCGCCTCCACCGTTTCAGGATGCGTGAGCGCGGCCTGGATGACCAGGCCTATGCGCGTGCGCGTCAGCAGCAGCCAGATGCCGGCCAGCATGGCCAGCGAAATGAACATGATGAAGGCGCGCGACTTCGGAAAGTTGGTGCCGAACACCGTGAACAGCGGCCCCTGCAGGCCTTCGGGCAGCACGTAGTTGACGGCCGATCGGCCCCAGACCAGCTGCACCAGCTCCAGCAGCAGGTAGGACAGCCCGAAGGTAACCAGCAGCTCGGGCACGTGGCCGAACTTGTGCACCTTGCGCAGGCAAAAGCGCTCGAAGGCCGCACCCATCACAAACACCAGCAGCGGCGCCACCAGCAGCGACCACCAGAAGCCTATGACCTGCGAGGTGCTGTAGGCGATATAGGCGCCGACCATGTAGAAGGACGCGTGCGCAAAATTGAGCACGCCCATCATGCTGAAGATCAGCGTCAGGCCGGAACTGAGCATGAACAGCAGCAAACCGTAGCTGAGGCCGTTGAGCATCGCGATGGTGAAGGATTCCAGATTCATCGATAAGCGCCTGTTGAAAAAAGCCGGATGAAAAAAAGGCCCGAACTCGGATCGGGCCTGTGTCCGTCAGCGGGACGCCGGGATCACCCCGGGCGCTTCATCTGGCACGAGGTGGGCGTGCTGGCCACATAGGGCTCATAGTATTTGACCGGCACAAAGGTGTAGCCCGTGTTCTCGGCATCGTAGGGGTATTTGCCGCCGGCTTTTTCCCATTTGTCGATGTAGAGGCCCTGCTGCAGCTGGTGGTCGGTCTTGCGCATCTCGACATCGCCGTTGAAGCTCTTGAAGCGCAGGCCTTCCATGGCCTTGGCCACCACGGCCGGCTCGGTCGACTTGGTCTGCGCCATGGCTTCGGTCAGGATGGTGAAAGCGTGGAAGATCGCGCCGGTGTAGAAGTCGTCGTTGAACTTCTTCTTGTAGTCGGCCTGGATCTGCTGGATCTCGCCGCCCATGTTGAGGTGGTTGTAGGCCACCATGTAGACCCGGCCGGCCGAGGCCGCGCCCAGCGCGGTCGGCGTGCCGGTGACACCGGCGTAGTAGGTGTAGAACTTGACGTTGTTCAGGCCCGCCTCGTTGGCGGCCTTTACCAGCAGCGAGAGGTCGGAGCCCCAGTTGCCGGTAATCACGGTGTCGGCGCCCGACTGCTTGATCTTGGCGATGTAGGGCGCGAAGTCGCGCACCTGCGCCAGCGGGTGCAGGTCTTCGCCGACGATCTGGATGTCGGGGCGCTTGCTGGCCAGGTTGGCCTTGGCGAACTTGGCGACCTGCTGGCCGTGCGAGTAGTTCTGGTTGATCAGGTAGACCTTCTTGATGTCCTGCTGGTCCTTCATGAAGGCCGTCAGGGCCTCCATCTTCATGGAGGTGTCGGCATCCAGGCGGAAGTGCCAGTACTCGCACTTGCTGTTGGTGAGGTCCGGGTCCACCGCGGCGTAGTTGAGGTAGACCACTTCCTTGCCGGGATTGCGTTCGTTGTACTTGGACAGCGCGTCCATGATGGCCAGCGCCGGGCCCGAGCCGTTGCCCTGCACCACGTAGCGCGCGCCCTGGTCGATGGCGGACTTCAGCGCGTTGGTGGTTTCCTGCGGGCTGAGCTTGTTGTCGATGCCGATGATCTCGAACTTCACGCCGGCCTTGTTCTTTTTGCTGAACTGCTCGGCCAGGAACTGGAAGCCCTTGAGCTGGTTGGTGCCGACCGCCGCCATCAGGCCGGACAGCGGGTCCAGCCAGGCGATCTTGACGGTCTGGTTCAGGTTGACCGCACCGCCGGCCGCGGGCGCGGTGACGGCAGCCTTGGCCGGAGCCGCGGCCTTGGCTGCCGGCGCCTGAGCCAGCGTCATGCCGCTGTAAAGCATGGCGGACACCGCCATGGCAACGCCGGCGTGCCGTGCGAAAAATCGGGTTTGGGTTGTCATCCCTTGTCTCCTGAAAATTATGAATTTGCGAACGAAATCTAACGCGGGAACCGGCACAGGTTAGGTCAAAAAATGTTGCACTGCGTCAGGGAATGCCCTAGCCGATGTCACGGACGCGACCGTGGGCTAGAGCCCCCACGTTCGCTCACTGCGTGTAGCTCTCTGCCCCCCGAGGGGGCGCTGCGCCTGCGGCCCGGCAAAGCCGGTTCCGCGGCCCCTGCTTGGTTAATACCCGCCCCGCTCTATGGCCGTGCCTAGGCTTGTGGCAATTTGTAATCCTTCAATTGCTCGCGCAGCTTGGTCTTGAGCATCTTGCCGGTGGCGCCCAGGGGAATGGCGTCGACGAAGACAACGTCGTCGGGAATTTGCCATTTCGCGGTCTTGCCTTCGTAGAAGCGCAGCAACTCTTCGCACGTGACGTCCATGCCTGGCTTTTTGACCACGGCGACGATGGGCCGCTCATCCCACTTGGGGTGCGCCACACCTATGCAGGCGGCCATGGCCACGGCCGGATGCGCCACGGCGATGTTCTCGACGTCGATGGAGCTGATCCATTCGCCACCCGACTTGATGACGTCCTTGCTGCGGTCGGTGATCTGCAGGTAGCCGTCGGGGTCTATGGTGCCGACGTCGCCCGTGGGGAACCAGCCGTCCACCAGCGGGTCGCCGCCTTCGCCCTTGAAGTATTCGCGCACGATCCACGGACCCTTGACGTAGAGGTCGCCGAAGACCTTGCCGTCCCAGGGCAGTTCCTGGCCCTCGGGGTCGACGATCTTCATATCGACGCCGTAGAGGGCGCGGCCCTGCTTGAGGCGTATCTTCATTTTTTCCGCTTCGGGCAGAGCGTCGTGCTTGTTCTTGAGCGTGCACAGCGTGCCCAGCGGGCTCATCTCGGTCATGCCCCAGGCGTGCAGCACTTCGACGCCGTAGTCTTCGCGGAAGGCATTGATCATGGCCGGCGGGCAGGCCGAGCCGCCGATGACGGTGCGCTTGAGCGTGGAGAACTTCAGGCCCGCGGGCTTCATGTGGGTCAGCAGCATCTGCCACACCGTGGGCACGCCGGCCGCGTAGGTGACTTTCTCGGCCTCGATCAGCTCGTAAATCGACTTGCCGTCCAGCGCCGGGCCCGGGAACACCAGCTTGGCGCCGGTGAGCGCGGCCGAGTACGGAATACCCCAGGCGTTGACGTGGAACATAGGCACGACCGGCAGGATGGCGTCGCGCGCGGAGATGCACATGACGTCGGGTAGCGCGGCCGCATAGGCATGCAACGTGCTGGAGCGGTGGCTGTAGAGCGCGGCCTTGGGGTTGCCCGTGGTGCCGCTGGTGTAGCACATGCTCGAAGCGGTGTTCTCGTCAAAGCTGGGCCAGTCGTAATCGGCCGCTTGCGCGCCTATCCAGCTTTCATAGCTTTGCAGATTCGGGATGCCGGAATCGGCCGGCAACTTGTCGGCGTCGCACAGCGCGATGTAGTGCTTGATGGTCGGGCAACGGGCGTGCACGGCCTGCACCAGCGGCAGAAAGCTCAGGTCGAAGCACAGCACCTGGTCTTCGGCGTGGTTGGCGATCCAGGCGATCTGGTCCGGGTGCAGGCGCGGGTTGATGGTATGCAGCACGCGGCCCGAGCCGCTCACGCCGTAATAAAGCTCGAGGTGACGGTAGCCGTTCCAGGCCAGCGTGGCGACGCGGTCGCTGAAGGCCAGCTTGAGGCTGTCCAGTGCCCTGGCGACGCGGCGCGCGCGCTGGCCCAGGTCTTTGTAGGTGTAGCGATGGATGTCGCCTTCAACCCGCCGGGAGACGATTTCCGCGTCGCCGTGGTGGCGTTCCGCAAATTCGATCAAACCGGAAATTAGCAGTGGCTGGCTTTGCATTAACCCGAGCATCAAGAGTCTCCATTGTTTTACGTAAACATCCGCAAGCGGCCCATCATGCCGCAGCACAGCGGCACGGTCATGCGGGATTGCCCGTGAATCCACGGGTCCATGTCAGGTAGGGGACAATTTGCCCATGACCTCCGCAAACCTTTCAGCGACCGATACCGCGGCCACCGGCGACACCCTGGCTTGGCGCAACAGCTTTGCCGCCCTGGGCCCGGACTTCTACACCGAGCTTCAGCCCACACCCCTGCCCTCGCCCTACTGGGTCGGCAAAAGCCGCGCGCTGGCGCGCGAACTCGGGCTCGAAGACAGCTGGCTCGAATCAGCGGACACGCTGGAGGCCCTCACGGGCAATCGCATGCTGCCGGACTCCCGGCCCCTGGCCAGCGTCTACAGCGGCCACCAGTTCGGCGTCTGGGCCGGTCAGTTGGGCGACGGCCGCGCGCTGCTGCTGGGCGAGATAGACACCCCGCTCGGGCCGCGGGAAATCCAGCTCAAAGGCGCGGGCCAGACCCCCTATTCCCGTATGGGCGACGGCCGGGCCGTGCTGCGCAGTTCGATCCGTGAATTTCTGTGTTCCGAAGCCATGCACGGCCTGGGCATCCCGACCACGCGGGCGCTGTGCGTCACGGGCTCCGACGCGCCGGTGCGGCGCGAGGAAATCGAAACCGCCGCCGTGGTGACCCGCACCGCGCCCAGCTTTATCCGCTTCGGGCATTTCGAGCATTTCAGCTACACCGGCCAGCACGCCCAGCTCAAGACGCTCGCCGACTACGTGATAGACCGCTTCTACCCCGCCTGCCGCGAAGCGCCGCAGCCCTATGCGGCGCTGCTGGAGGCCGTCAGCGAGCGTACGGCGCACCTGATGGCGGCGTGGCAAGCGGTTGGCTTTTGCCACGGCGTGATGAACACAGACAACATGAGCATCCTGGGGCTGACCATCGATTACGGCCCCTTCCAGTTCCTGGACGCCTTCGACCCCGGCCACATCTGCAACCATTCGGATGCCCAGGGCCGCTATGCCTACAACCGGCAACCCAATATGGCTTACTGGAACCTGTTCTGCCTGGGCCAGGCCCTGCTGCCGCTGATCGGCGAGCAGGAACTGGCACTGGCCGCACTGGAACCCTACAAAACCCTGTTCCCCGAGGCCCTGTATGCCCGCATGCGCGGCAAGCTGGGCCTGGCGGACGAGCGGCCCGAAGACAAGGCCCTGGTGGACGACACTTTCAAGTTGCTGGCCGCCAACAAGGCCGACTACAGCATCTTCTGGCGGCGCCTGAACGGCTTCAAGCCGCAAAGCGGCCATGAACCGGTGCGCGACCTGTTTTTCGACCGCGAATCCTTCAATGCCTGGGCCCTGCAGTATTCTGAACGGCTGGCCGGCGCGGACCCCGAACTACGGGCCGGCCTGATGCACCGGAACAACCCGAAATTCGTGCTGCGCAACCATCTGGGCGAAGAAGCCATACGCGCCGCGAAACTAAAAGACTTTTCGGGTGTCGATACCTTGCTTGCCCTGCTGCAGTCCCCATGTGAAGAACATCCCGGCCATGACAGCTTTGCCGGTTTCCCGCCGGACTGGGCTTCATCGATTGAAATCAGTTGCAGTTCGTAACATCAAAGTCAAAATTCCAGGACACAAAACATGAGCGCCAAGATCCAGAAAACCGACGCCGAATGGAAAGCCTTGCTGGCCGAAAAAGGCGCCGAGCCGGCCGCCTTTGAAGTCACCCGCCATGCCGCCACCGAGCGGCCCTATACCGGCAAATACGAGGCCGTCTGGGCCGACGGCAGCTACCACTGCATCTGCTGCGGCGCCAAGCTCTTCGAGTCGGAAACCAAATTCGACGCGGGTTGCGGCTGGCCCAGCTTTTCCGAGGAGGCGGTGCCGGGCGCGATCGAGGAAATCGTGGACCGCAAGCACGGCATGCTGCGCACCGAAACGGTGTGCGCCAGCTGCGGCGCGCACCTGGGCCATGTGTTTCCCGACGGGCCGAGCCCGACCGGCCTGCGCTACTGCATGAATTCCGCCTCTTTGGACTTCAAATCAAAAGCCTGAAGCGGGAAAATGCATTGGGGCCGGGCCACGCGCCCGGCCAGGGACCACTCAAGGGCCTGCGCTTAGGCCAGATAATCAGCACATGAAAATTCTTTTCGACTTTTTGCCGATTGCCCTGTTCTTCGGCATGTTCAAGTACGCCGAAGGCCACAAGGACTGGGCGGCCTCCACTGCCACCGAATGGCTGGGTTTCATGGTGTCTGGCGGCGTGGTGGGCGCCACTGAAGCGCCCGTGCTGCTGGCGACCGTGGTGGTGATCATCGCCACGCTGGCGCAAATACTCTGGCTCAAGGCGCGCGGCAAGAAGGTCGACACCATGCTGTGGGTCAGCTGTGGGCTGGTTACCGTTCTTGGGGCCGCCACTATTTATTTCCATAGCGAGAGTTTCATCAAATGGAAACCCACGCTGCTTTACTGGATCACAGGCAGCGCCCTGTTGTTTGGGCAGCTGATTTTCAAGAAAAACGGCATACAGGCTCTCATGGGCTCACAGATGAATGCACCGGATTCAGTCTGGCGGGTCGTCAACTACAGCTGGGTTGTGTTTTTTGCGATCATGGGTTTGCTGAACTTGTGGATCGCGTTTACGTTTCCCACAAGTACCTGGGTCAACTTCAAACTGTTCGGCGGCATCGGCTTATTCCTGGTATTTGCGTTTGGACAAGCGTTCTACCTGAGCAAGCATGCCCAAGCGGACACCACCCCATGACCACCGCCCTTTCCAGCGCCTTGCCCGTGCGCACCGCGGAGATTGAGCGGCAGCTCCAGGCGCGGTTGCAGCCCACGCGGCTGGAAGTGATTGACGAGAGCGCCGCCCATGCCGGCCATGCCGGCGCCAACGCCGAGGGCTTCGGCAGCCATTTCCGCATCCGTATCGCGAGCCCGCTGTTTACCGGCCAAAGCCGGGTGGCGCGGCACCGGCTTGTGTATGATGCACTGCAAAATTTCATTGACGGGGGCCTGCATGCCCTGGCGATCGAGATCATCGAGTCACCCTGAAACCTGGCGGCGCCCCCGGAACGTCGGCCGCGAAGGCCGGGCATCATCCAGACACTAACAAGCATTCATCAAAGGACTGCAAGACATCATGAAGAAACAATTTTTACTGGCTACCGCCGTTGCGGGCCTGCTGGCCTTGGGCGCCCAAGGCGTGATGGCGCAGAACCTGGCCATCGTCAACGGCAAGGCCGTTCCCAAAACCCGCCTGGACTCGCTGGCCCAGCAGGTCGCCAAGTCGGGCCGTCCCGTGACGCCAGACATGGAGTCCCAGCTACGCGAGGAAGTCATCGCGCGCGAGGTCTTCATGCAGGAAGCTGAAAAGCGCGGCCTGTCGACCAGCGACGACGTCAAGGTGCAGATGGAACTGGCGCGCCAGACCATCCTGATCCGCGAGCTGTTCGCCGACTACCAGAAGAACAACCCTGTCACCGAAGCCGAGATGAAGGCCGAATACGACAAGTTCGCCGAAGCCAACGGCGGCAAGGAATACAAGGCCCGCCACATCCTGGTGGACAAGGAAAGCGAAGCCAAGGACATCATCGCCAGCCTGAAAAAAGGCGGCAAGTTCGACGACATCGCCAAGAAGAAGTCCAAGGATCCCGGATCCGGCGCCAAGGGTGGCGACCTCGACTGGGCCAACCCCTCCAGCTACGTGCCGGAGTTCACCCAGGCGCTGATCAAGCTGGGCAAGGGCCAGACCACCGACACCCCGGTGAAGACCGAGTTCGGCTACCACGTCATCCGCGTGGACGACATCCGCACGGCGCAGCTGCCCTCGTATGACGAAGTCAAGCCGCAGATCGCCCAGCAGATGCAGCAGCAGAAGCTGGCCGCCTTCCAGACCGACCTGCGCAAAAAGGCCAAGGTCGAGTAAGCAGCACCGCGGGCGCCCCCGTCCGCCTTGCCTTTCTGGAAAAAGCAGCTTTTTGGCTGCTTTTTTTCTTGGGGCCCACTCGACCGGGGCGGATTGCGTGAATTGCCGATTGACGAAGGTGGCGCGGGCCGTTCCAATGGCTCACATTCTTCCGGCGGCCCGATGCGCCAGCGCCCTGGCCTTGCTTTCTCCTCATCGCTCCCCCTACAGTCGAGGCGCATATGAATGACTCCAATCCTCTTTCCTCCCCTGCCGGCGGCGCTCCCGCCCCCGCTCTCCCGCAAGCTGTGCAGGACGCCCTGCAGCGCGGCAACCTGGTCGAAGCCATCAAGCTGATGCGCGCCGGCACGGGCCTGGGCCTGAAGGAAACCAAGGACGCGCTGGAAGCCTATATGCGCGGCGAACCGCCGGCCGCGGGCTTCGCACCCAAGGCCTTGCCCGCGGGCGCACCCCTGCCCGCGCAGGTCCAGGAGGCGCTGGACCAGGGCAACAAGATAGAGGCTGTACGGCGCTTGCGCGGCCTGACGGGCATGGGGCTCAAGGAAGCCAAGGATGCGGTGGAGGGTGTGATCGATGACGCGGGACCGGGCGCGAGCGAAGGCCTGTCCCCGGGCCAGGTGCGCGGCTCGAACGGCTTGTGGTGGTGGCTTGTTGCACTGGCCGTGCTGGGGCTGGCGGCTTTCGCGCTGCTGGGCTGCGCCTCCGCGCCGCCCGCCCCCGTCGCCGAACTGGCGCCTTCCGGCAAGCTCAAGGCTGCCATCAACTTCGGCAACCCCATCCTGGCGGTTCGCATGCCGGACGGTTCACCGCGCGGCGTCTCGGTGGACCTGTCCAACGAGCTCGGCAGGCGCCTGGGCGTGCCGGTGGAGCTGGTGACCTTCACCTCGGCCGGCAAGGTGGTGGAAGCGGTCAGGGATGCGCAGGTGGACATCGCCTTTGTCGCGATAGACCCGGTGCGCGGCGCCGACATGCTGCAGACACCGCCTTACGTCATCATTGAGGGCGCCTACCTGGTTCGCAATGATTCGCAGATACGCCGCAACGAGGACGTGGACCAGGCGGCGAACCGCGTCGTGGTCGGCAACGGCAGCGCCTACGACCTCTACCTGAGCCGCGAGCTGAAAGCCGCGAAGCTGGTCAAGGCCCCGACCTCGCCGGCGGTCACCGACGTCATGGTCGCGCAGAACATCGAGGTCGCGGCCGGCGTCAAGCAGCAGCTGGAGGCGGACGCGAAACGTGTGTCGGGCGTACGCCTGCTGCCGGGGCGCTTTATGGTGATCAACCAGGCCATGGGTTTGCCGAAGGGACGTGAGGCCGGTGCACGCTACCTGACGGCTTTTATCGAGGAGATGAAAGCCTCGGGTTTTGTCGCGCAGGCCTTGGCGCGGCATGGGATCGAAGGGGCGGCTGTCGCGCCGCCCGGCCGCTAAGTCCCTAAGGCCGGGAAATCAATCCCGCCGCAAGGATTGCAGCATCTGGATCGCGGGTCCGTTGACCGCCGCTGCGTCGCCGTTGCTCAGGATCGTAAAGCCCACCTGCAATTCGCCGACCGCGACCATGCCCTGTGTCAGGTTGCGGTATTCGCCGGGTTTGGGCGCCTTGTCGGTAGCCGAGAAGTAGGCGCCGAACAGGCCCTGACCCGACAGCTCACGCACGGGAAGCTCCGCCTCGACAGCCTGCGGCTTGGCCTTCTCGGCAGCGGCCGCCACCATCGCGCGCAGGAAGTCCGGTGTCAGCGGTTTGGCGTCGGCACGCATCGACCAGAGGGGCGTCACCATAATCTGGAAGTTTTTCTCGGTGATGGACGACAGGACAACGGTAGGCGGCAGCTCTGGCGCGGCGCGCCGTATCTGGCCCCGCCAGCCCACGGGAAGCGGAATGACCAGCGCCGGCCGCTCGGGCAGCGCCACGCGCATGTCGGCGGCCATGGCGCCGCAGGCGAGCAATCCGGACAAAGCGGCGATGAAGGCGCGCTTGAGCAATCGGTTCATGGACATCCCTCTGTTCTCGTTAGTTGATCAACCCACCCACTTGCGCGCGTTATGCCACAGGCTCATCCACGGGCTGCGTTCGCCGGCGTCGCCCGACGTCCAGCTCTTCTGGATGTTGCGGAACACGCGCTCGGGGTGCGGCATCATGGCCGTGAAGCGGCCGTCGGCCGTGGTCACGGCCGTCAGGCCGCCGGCGCTGCCGTTGGGATTAGCCGGATAGGCTTCCGTCGCTTTGCCGTGGTTATCGGTGAAACGCATTGCGGCAATGGCTTTGGACGCATCGCCCCGGAAGGCGAAATTGGCATAACCCTCGCCGTGCGCCACCGCGATCGGCAGGCGGCTGCCGGCCATGCCCTGCAGGAAGATGCTGGGCGATTCCAGCACTTCGACCATGCTCAGGCGCGCCTCGAAGCGTTCGCTGCGGTTGGTGGTGAAGCGCGGCCAGGCTTCGGCGCCGGGGATGATGTCGGCCAGCTCGGCAAACATCTGGCAGCCGTTGCACACGCCCAAGCCGAAGGTGTCCTGGCGCGCAAAGAAAGCCTTGAATTCTTCGGACAGCACCGGGTTGAAGGTGACCGAGCGCGCCCAGCCTACGCCGGCGCCCAAGGTGTCCCCATAGCTGAAGCCGCCGCAGGCCACGATGCCCTTGAAGTCGGCCAGCTTGGCGCGGCCGGTCTGCAGGTCGGTCATGTGCACGTCGCAGGCTTCAAAGCCGGCTTCGGTGAACACATACGCCATTTCCACATGCGAGTTGACGCCCTGCTCACGCAGAACCGCCACGCGGGGCCGTGCCGACAGGTTGAGCGCGGGAGCTACCGGCACCTTGGCCGGATCAAACGTCAGCTGTACTTGCAGGCCCGGGTCGGCGGGGTTGCCGGCGGCCGCGTGCTCGGTGTTGGCGCAATCGGGGTTGTCGCGTTGCTGGCAGATCTTCCAGCTGACGGAGTCCCAGACCTGGTGCAGGTCCTGCAACCTGGCCGAGAACACGGCCTTGGTGTCGCGCCAGACCTGGATCTCGCCCTTGCCGACTTCGAGGGAGGCATGCTGCGGGCGGGTCTTGCCGATGAAGTGGCTGAACTTTGACAGGCCGTGCTCGCGCAGGGTCTGCATGACTTCATTGCGCGCGGCGGTGGCCACCTGGATGACTGCGCCCAGCTCTTCGTTGAACAGCGCCTTGAGCGTGAGTTCTTCGCGGCGCGCGCCGACCTGGCTTGCCCAGTTCTTGCTGTCGCCGGTGTCCATGCGGCTGTCAGAAATGCCGTCGCCCTCGACCAGCAGCATGTCGATGTTGAGCGACACGCCCACGTTGCCGGCAAAACCCATTTCACAGACCGCGGCGAACAGGCCGCCGTCGCTGCGGTCGTGGTAAGCCATGAGCTTGCCCTCTTTGCGCAGCGCATTGATGGCATTCACCAGATTGACCAGGTCTTTCGGGTCGTCGAGGTCGGGCACATCGCCCTCTTCCTTGTTGAGCGTCTGCGCCAGGATGGAGCCGCCCATGCGGTTTTTGCCCTTCCCCAGATCGACCAGGATCAGCGTGCTGTCGGCCTCTTCGCGGTCCAGCTGCGGCGTCAGCGTGCCGCGCACGTCGGGCAGCGTGGCGAAGGCGCTCACGATCAGCGAGACCGGCGAGGTGACTTTCTTGCCGGCGTCGCCTTCACTCCACACAGTGCGCATGGACAGGGAATCCTTGCCGACCGGAATCGACACGCCCAGCGCCGGGCACAGCTCCATGCCCACGGCCTTGACGGTTTCATACAGCGCGGCGTCCTGGCCGGGCTCGCCGCAGGCGGCCATCCAGTTGGCGGACAGCTTGACGCGCGGCAGTTCAATCGGCGCGGCCAGCAAATTGGTGATGGCCTCGGCGACCGCCATGCGGCCGGAGGCTGCCGCGTTGACGGTGGCCAGCGGCGTGCGTTCGCCCATGCTCATGGCCTCGCCGGCAAAACCGCTGTAGTCGGCCAGCGTGACGGCGCAGTCAGCCACCGGCACCTGCCAGGGGCCGACCATCTGGTCGCGGTGCGTGAGGCCGCTCACGGTGCGGTCGCCTATGGTGATCAAAAAACGCTTGGAAGCGACAGTCGGGTGGCCCAGCACGGCGATCGCGCTTTGCTGCAGGTCCACGCCGGTCAGGTCGATCGGCTTGATCGAGTGTTTGACGGTTTTCACGTCGCGGTGCATCTTGGGCGGTTTGCCCAGCAGCACATTCATCGGCATGTCGACTGGAGCCGCGGCATCCTTGTCGGACAGCATCAACTGCTTTTCTTCCGTCGCCACGCCGATCACGGCAAAGGGGCAACGCTCGCGCTCGCAAAAAGCCTGGAACTGCGACAGCGACTCGGACGCGATCGCCATCACGTAGCGCTCCTGGCTTTCATTGCTCCAGATTTCCTTGGGCGAGAGGCCGCTTTCCTCCAGCGGCACGGCGCGCAGGTCGAACTTCGCGCCGCGGCCGGCGTCGTTCACGAGTTCGGGGAAGGCGTTGGACAAGCCGCCGGCGCCCACGTCGTGGATCGCCAGGATGGGGTTGGCCGCACCGAGCTGGGCGCACTGGTTGATGACTTCCTGGGCCCGGCGTTCAATTTCAGGATTGCCGCGCTGCACCGAGTCGAAGTCGAGCTGGGCTGCGTTGGCGCCCGAGGCCATGGAACTGGCCGCGCTACCGCCCATGCCGATGCGCATGCCGGGGCCGCCCAGCTGGATCAGCAGGGTACCGGCCGGGAACAGGATTTTTTGGGTGAGCGCCGCGTCAATCGTGCCGACGCCGCCCGCGATCATGATGGGCTTGTGGTAACCCCA
Organism: Polaromonas sp. P1_H6; assembly: GCF_056405195.1. Lineage (NCBI taxonomy): Bacteria > Pseudomonadati > Pseudomonadota > Betaproteobacteria > Burkholderiales > Comamonadaceae > Polaromonas > Polaromonas sp. P1_H6. Next base: position 84,711 of record NZ_JBFUCN010000007.1, on the reverse strand, counting down.
GCGCTGGCCGCCCACGGTCTGCTCGTATTCGCGGAAGTAGCCGTTCAGATTGGGCCGGCCGAATTCGTTGTTAAAGGCCGCGCCGCCCAGCGGGCCTTCGGTCATGATCTGCAGCGGGCTGGCGATGTGTTCGGGCTTGCCGTAGTCGCCGTCAAACAATTTGGAGACCGTGAAACCGGTCAGGCCGGCCTTGGGCTTGGAGCCGCGGCCGGTCGCGCCCTCGTCGCGAATCTCGCCGCCCGCGCCGGTGGAGGCACCCGGGAACGGCGAGATCGCCGTCGGGTGGTTGTGGGTTTCGACCTTCATGAGCACATGCATCTGCACGTCGTCGGTGGCGCTGTAGGTCTGCTGGCCGGATAAGCCCGGTTTGGCATAAAACCGCTGGGTTTTGTAGCCTTCCATGACGGAGGCGTTGTCCGAATAGGCCACCACCGTGTGCTGGGGGTGCAGCTTTTCGGTGTTGCGGATCATGCCGAACAGGCTTTTTTCCTGCGGCACGCCGTCAATCGTGAAGTCGGCGTTGAAAATTTTGTGGCGGCAATGTTCGCTGTTGGCCTGGGCGAACATCATGAGCTCGACGTCGGTCGGGTTGCGCTTGAGTTGGGTGAAAGCGTTGACGAGATAGTCGATCTCGTCGGCGGCCAGCGCCAGGCCGAACTCGGCGTTGGCTTTTTCAAGCGCGGCCTTGCCGCCGGCCAGCACGTCAATCGTTTGCAGCGCTGCGCCCTGCAGCTCGGTGAACAGGCCCGCGGCTTCGGCGCGGTCGAACATCACGCTTTCGGTCATGCGGTCGTGCAACAGGCCGGCGACCTGCTCGCGCTGGGCGGCGCTCAGGGCCGTTTTGCTGAAAAATCCGGTTTTTAGCGTGACGCGGTATTCGGTGATGCGTTCGACGCGCTTGACGGCCAGGCCGCAGTTGTGGGCGATGTCTGTGGCCTTGGACGCCCAGGGCGAGACGGTGCCGAAACGCGGCGAAACGATAAAGGCCAGGGCATCGCCGGCCTTGCCCTCGGCCGGCGGGCAGGGTTCGCCGTAAGTGAGCAGCGCCGCGAGCTGGGCCTTGGCGGCCTCCGAGGGCGGCGACTCGGTTGCCACCAGGTGCACAAAGCGGGCGCTGATGCCGACGATCTTGTCGTGGATGGCTTGCAGGCGGGGAAGGAGTTGCTGGACGCGGAAGTCGCTGAGGGCGCTGATCCCGTGGGGTTCGCCCTCAAAAGTCGTCAGGTGCAGGGTCACGGTAGCGGTGGCCTTGTAGTGGGAAGTGGGCAGCTCATGGCTGTTTAGAACCTGTTCAACGTCTTTTTGGAGATCGCATTGGAGTGCAATCGGGATGAGTTGATGCTTCGGATGCGCCGCATGGGCTGATGCCCATGCAAGCAACCGGGGCGTCCAATCGCCCGATTTCACTCCAACCCTTCGGGCAAGTGCCTTTTCGGGCGGTCTGCGGCGTTGCGGCGCTTGCCCATAGCTGGGCTATGGGCTGCACACCGCGCCTTGCATCCCATCCCGAAAAGGTACTTGTGCGATTCCAAAAAGACATTGAACAGGTTCTTAGGGTTTAACACCGCCTGCAAGCGCCTGGTGGGGCCGGGTTTTGCGGGGTACGCGTTAACCCGTAATTTTATCAGTGACTGGGGCACCAGCGGACCGGCCGGGCATCGTGAACGAGCACTTTCGCGCTTCATTCGGGCCAAAAATGCAAAAGCCCTTGCCCCCATGCTGAAAATGCATGTGCCTGGGAGCGGTGGGATAATCGGGGCCATGAGTATTACTTACAAAGATGCTGACGGGATTGAAGGCATGCGCCTGGCCGGCAGGCTGGCCTCCGAAGTACTGGACTACCTCGCCCCCTTCGTGAAACCGGGCGTGACCACCAATGAAATCGACCGCCTGGCCCACGACTACATGACCCAGGTCCAGGGCACCATCCCCGCCACGCTGGGTTACGGCCCCCCGGGCTATGTGCCCTACCCCAAATCGCTGTGCACCTCGGTTAACCACCAGGTCTGCCACGGCATTCCCAACGACAAACCGCTCAAAAAAGGCGACATCGTCAACATCGACGTGACGGTCATCACCAAGGACGGCTGGCACGGCGACAACAGCCGCATGTACCTGGTCGGCGAGGCCTCGATCGCCGCCAAGCGCCTGTGCAACATCACCTATGAAGCCATGTGGCAGGGCATCATGCGCGTCAAGCCCGGCGTGCGGCTGGGCGACATCGGCTTCGCGATCCAGGCCTTCGCCGAAAAGCAGGGTTTTTCGGTGGTGCGCGAGTTCTGCGGCCATGGCATCGGCAAGAACTTCCACGAAGAACCCCAGGTGCTGCATTACGGCCGCCCCGGCACGCTCGAAGAACTGGTGCCCGGCATGACCTTCACCATCGAGCCCATGATCAACGCCGGCAAGCGTGACATCAAGGACGGCCCCGAAAAAGACGGCTGGAGCATCGTGACACGCGACCATTCGCTGTCCGCCCAGTGGGAACACACCATCCTGGTGACCGAGACCGGCTACGAGGTGTTGACCCTGTCCGCCGGCAGCCCGCCGATTCCGGCCTTTGTGCCGCAGCAAAGCCAGCTCCAGGCCACGGTCAGCGCCTGAGCGGGGCACCACCAGTGCCGGTACCGCGCGCGTCCTCCGACACGGCCCCTGCCACATTGAACGGCCTGGGCCCGGTGCGTGAGCAGTACAAGGCCGGCAAAGCCGCCCTGCTGGCCTCGTTGGCGGCCAGCGGCGCGTCCTCGCGCGGCATCCACAGCCTGCTGCAGAAATTCGCCCGCCACGCCGATGCCACATTGCAGGCGCTCTGGGAAGGCGCCGGCTTTCCGGCCGCGGCCTGCCTGGTCGCCGCCGGTGGTTTCGGCCGCGGCGAGCTGTTTCCCCATTCGGACGTGGACGTGCTGCTGCTGCTGCCGGACAACACTGACGTCGATGCCGACCCGGCCCTGAAAGCCAAGGTCGAGCGTTTTATCGGCGCCTGCTGGGATGTCGGCCTGGAAATCGGCTCCAGCGTGCGGACCGCTTCCGGCTGCGTGGAGGAAGCCTCCAAGGACGTCACGGTGCAGACCTCGCTGCTGGAAGCGCGCCTGGTCGCCGGGTCCAAAAAGAACTTCCAGCAGTTGCAAAAACGCCTGGCCGCCGTGCTGGACCCGCAGGCCTTTTACGTGGCCAAGACCCTGGAACTGCGCCAGCGCCATAACAAGTTCGAGAACACGCCCTATTCGCTTGAGCCGAACTGCAAGGAATCGCCGGGCGGCCTGCGCGACCTGCAGGTGATCCTCTGGGTGGCACGTGCCGCCGGCCTGGGCAAGTCCTGGGACGACCTGGCCCGCAAGGGCCTGGCCACGCCCTTTGAGGTGCGGCAGATCAAGGCCAACGAGGCGCTGCTGAGCCTGATACGCGCCCGCCTGCACCTGATCGCGGGCCGACGCGAAGACCGCCTGGTGTTCGACCTGCAGACCGCGGTAGCCGAGTCCTTTGGTTATTCGGCCGAGGCCGACGACGGCAGCAAGCTGCCGCGCCGCGCCAGCGAGGCGCTCATGAAGCGTTATTACTGGGCCGCCAAGGCCGTGACCCAGCTCAACCAGATCCTGCTGCTCAACATCGAGGAGCGGCTGAACCCCAATACCTACCCACTGCGGCCCATCAACGAGCGCTTTTGCGACAAGGCCGGCATGCTGGAGGTGGCCAGCGACGACCTGTATGCGCGCGAGCCGCACGCGATTCTCGAAACCTTTTTGGTTTATGAAACCACCGTCGGCATCAAGGGCCTGTCGGCGCGCACCCTGCGCGCGCTCTACAACGCCCGCGGCCTGATGAACAGCAAGTTCCGCAGCGACCCGGTCAACCGCGACACCTTCCGCCGCATCCTGCAGCAGCCCGAGGGCATCACGCATGCCATGCGGCTCATGAACCAGACCTCGGTGCTGGGCCGCTACCTCTGGATCTTCCGCAAGATCGTCGGGCAGATGCAGCACGACCTGTTCCACGTCTATACGGTGGACCAGCACATCCTGATGGTGCTGCGCAACGTGCGGCGCTTCTTTATGGCCGAGCATTCGCACGAGTACCCGATGTGCTCGCAACTCGCGGGCGGCTGGGACAAGCCCTGGATCCTCTACATCGCCGCGCTGTTCCACGACATCGCCAAGGGCCGCGGCGGCGACCATTCAGAGCTGGGCTGCAAGGAAGTGCACATCTTCTGCCGCCAGCACGGCATCGCCGCCGAGGACGCGAAGCTGATCGAGTTCCTGGTCGGCGAGCACCTGAGCATGAGCCGCATCGCCCAGAAAGAAGACCTTAGCGACCCGGAGGTTATCGCGGCCTTTGCCAAACGCGTGGGCAACGAGCGCTACCTCACCGCGCTCTACCTGCTGACGGTGGCCGACATACGCGGCACCAGCCCCAAGGTCTGGAACGCCTGGAAAGGCAAGCTGCTCGAGGACCTGTACCGCTACACCCTGCGCGTGCTGGGCGGCCGCGCACCCGACGCGGACGCCGAAGTCGAGGCCCGCAAGCGCGAGGCCCTGACCACCCTGGCCCTGCACGCCGAACCCTTCGAGGCGCACAAGGCACTGTGGGACACGCTGGATGTCAGCTATTTCATGCGCCATGAGGCCTCCGACATCGCCTGGCACGCGCGCCAGCTGTCGCGCCACGTCGGCAAGGCCAAGGCCATCGTGCGCGCGCGCCGCTCATCGGCCGGCGAAGGCATGCAGGTGCTGGTCTACACGCCCGACGCGCCCGACCTGTTCGCGCGCATCTGCGGCTACTTCGACGAAGCCGGCTTCAGCATCCTGGACGCCAAGATCCACACCGCCCAGAACGGCTATGCGCTGGACACCTTCCAGGTCGTGAGCCCGACGCTGGCCGACCACTACCGCGAACTCGCGGCCATGGTAGAGGCCGATCTGGACCGCACCATCGAGGAGCCCGGCCCGCTGCCCCCGCCCGGCAAGGGCCGCGTGTCGCGCCGCGTCAAGAGCTTCCCGATCGCGCCGCGCGTGGACCTGCGGCCCGATGAAAAAGCCCAGCGCTGGCTGCTCAGCGTCTCGGCCAGCGACCGCGTGGGCCTGCTCTACCGCATCGCGCGGGTGCTGGCGCGCCACCGCATCAACCTGCAGCTGGCCAAGGTCAGCACCCTGGGCGAGCGCGTGGAAGACACGTTCTTGATCGACGGCCCCGAACTGCAGCACAACAAGGCGCAGATCGCGATCGAAACAGAATTACTCGAAGCGCTCAATACCTGATGGAATGAAATTTCAAATGGCCGGTTTGCGCAGGTACTGCAGCAGCCGACCTTTGTAGTGGCCACCGGCCGGTAATTCGGTCACACGTGTCTCGGTGCGTGAATAGCCCAGCCCATCCATCTTGCGGTTGAAACTGGCGCGGTTGCCGCGGTCCGGGTCGACGATCAGCACCTCGGTGTGCGGCAGCGCATGCAGCTCGATAAACTGCGATAACACCTCGGGCTGGCCGCGGTCGTAGAGCACGTCGCTGCCGATGATCAGGTCAAAACGCTCCAGCAGCGGATTGGCGCGCGACCAGTTGCCGGTCTGGTACTTCATCGCGGGCAGGTGGTTGAGCTTGAGGTTTTCAAGCAGGAACTCCGCCGCCAGAGGATGGCAGTCGCTGGCCGTGATGTTGCCGCCGCGCCTGTGCACGACCAGGCTGGCCAGCGCCAGGCCGCAACCGAGTTCAAGGATGCGCTTGCCTTCGAGCTCGAAGGTCAGCATGGCATGGGCCAGCACCCGGCCCGAAGGCCAGAGCAACCCGAAGATCGGCCATGCCGACGAAGAGATGCCTTCGCGTTCGGCCTCGCCCAGGGGATCGTGGAATTGCTGGCGGTCCAGCAGCGAACGCAGCTGCAGGTCGTCGCCGCTGCCGCTCACGGTTTCATATTTGAGCAGGTAAGGCGGCGAAGGCGGTGGGGAAGCAGCTCCGGGGATGGGAACTGCTCCCGACGCGGGAGCGAGCAACATCCGGAAATTTTTCCTTGCGTGACAACACGCTGAAACGGGGCGAAATAGCCCTCAACCGGGGCCAGTGTACGCCTGCCGCGCCCATCAAATGGCAGACGGCTCAGCGTTTTTCCAGCTGCTTGCCGGTCAGGCTCTTCAGGAATGCTTCGATGTCCTTGCGGTCGGCTGGCGGGATTTCCCGTCCCAGTTGATGGCGGCCCATCAACTGGATGGCCTCATCCAGGCTCTCTACGGCGCCGTCATGAAAATACGGGGCGGTGATGGCGACGTTACGCAAGGAGGCGACGCGGAATACGTGCATGTCTTCGTCTTTTTTGGTGACCAGCAAGCGCCCCTTGTCCGTCTCGACCATGGCGCCGCGGCCCTTCCTGGCACGGTCGCCATAGTAGTCGCCGATCAGGCTGAACTTCATGAAAGTGTTGCCACCCACATTAATTCCGTTGTGGCAACCCACGCAGCCCTGACTCTTGAACTTGTCGTAGCCGACTTTTTCCTGCGCGGTGATCGCCTTGTCGTCTCCCTTGAGCCAATCGTCGAAGCGCGAGGGCGTGACCAAGGAACGTTCGAAACTGACAATGGCCTCGCTGGCATTCTTCTGGGTCACGGGCTCGTCACCGCCATAAATGGCCTTGAACTCGGAAACCATGGCGGGGTCGGCCGCAAGGATGGTGAGCACCTTGCCCCAGTCGTGGCCCATGGTGTCGGCGTTGCCGACCGATCCCGAAATCTGGGCCTCAAGGTCCTTGGTGCGACCCGTCCAGTTGAGCCCTGCCGTGTTGTAGCGCACATTGAAAATTGTTGGCGAGTTCAGTTCACGCACCTTGCCGAATGCGCTGACGGAGTGCCGGCGGGGATCAGCCCCTCCGGCATGCGGAAGATGGCAGGATTGGCACGATACCGAGCCATCGCCCGAGAAACGCTTGTCCGCAAACAGCTTCTCGCCCAGTTTCGCTTTGGCCGGATCAACGTCGGTCACTTTGTCCGGCAATGGAAGAATGGGTTCCGGCGAACGGGTGGCCTGGGCGATCGCAAGCAATTGCGTCGCCGCGGCTATCGTCGCCGCCAGGACGGCAAGTTTGAACAAATGCACACTCATGCTTTCTCCTTCAGGCGCTAGCCATTGACCGTTCGTCTGCTGACAATCGCAGATGGGCATAAAGCAGAGTGTTCTTCTGGCGGTGCGCAACGGCCGGCGCTACGCCATACATCGGAATGCCTCTTTAATATTTTTCCATCGCCCCCGGCTGGCCGCCCTTCTTTTTAGTCGTCGTCCGACGCATCCAGCCCGGGAAAGAGTACTTCAGTGAAACCAAACTGCGTGAAGTCGCGGATGCGCATGGGGTACAGCGTGCCGATCAGATGGTCGCATTCATGCTGCACCACACGCGCATGAAAGCCCTCCACCGTGCGTTCTATCGCGTCGCCGTACTGGTCAAACCCGGCATAGTGGATGCGTGAATACCGCGGCACCACGCCGCGCAGCCCAGGCACCGAGAGGCAGCCTTCCCAGCCGTCCTCTTCCTCGGGGCCCAGCGGCTTGATCACAGGGTTGAGCAGCACCGTGCGCGGCACCAGCGGCGCATCGGGATAGCGTGGGTTGACCGCGTCGGTGCCGAAAATCACCAGTTGCAGGTCCACGCCGATTTGCGGCGCCGCCAGGCCCGCGCCGTTGACGGCGCGCATGGTGTCGAACATGTCCGAGATCAGCAGGTGCAGCTCATCGGTGTCGAAAGCGGTGACGGGCTGGGCGACACGCAGCAGCCGGGGGTCGCCCATCTTGAGGATTTCGCGTATGGTCATGCGCCGATTATGGCGGCGCGAAACCTTTTTGGCTTAATGCCAGCGCCTGTAGCCCCAGCCTCGGTAATAGCCGGGCGCGGGCACCACCACAACGGGGGCGGGTTCGACATAAACGGGGCGGGACGGGTAAACCGCCACGGGAGGGCCGACGGGGGCGACGACGCAGCCGGACAGCAAGGCGGCCAGGCCGGCGGCGGCCACCAGGGCGGGCAAACGTTTGTTATTCATGGAAAGCTCCTGTGTGTACAGGTCTTTTCAACGCTTGGCGCGGACGTCCGGCCTGACGTCCCGTGTGCAAACCCCGGTAACGCCATGTAAGCCGAAGCCGGCGACAGCTACTCCGTGGTGCGGGCGCTGCGGCAGCCCTGGCTCACCATGGGCAGGTGCCAGGAGGACGTCATGCTGACGGCCCGGCCAGCATGACCAGCAGCGCCGCCTCGTCGATCACGGGCACACCCAGCGTCTGCGCCTTGACCAGCTTGCTGCCGGCCTCCTCGCCGGCCACCACGTAGTCGGTCTTCTTGCTGACCGAGCCGGCCACCTTGCCGCCGGCGGCTTCGACCCTGTCCTTGGCCTCATCGCGGCTCAGGGTCGGCAAGGTGCCGGTGATGACAAAGGTCTTGCCCGACAGCGGCTGCGGCGCCCGGGCGGCGGGCTCGCCCTCTTCCCAGGTGACGCCGCAGGCGCGCAGCTGCTCGACCACCTCGCGGTTGTGCGGCTGCTCAAAAAAGGTGCGAATGCTTTGCGCGACGATGGGGCCCACGTCGCTGACCTCCAGCAGTTGCTCTTCCGTCGCGTCCATGATGGCATCGAGTTTGCCGAAATGCCGCGCCAGCTCCTTGGCGGTGGCTTCGCCGACGTGGCGTATGCCCAGGCCGAACAGGAAGCGCGGCAAGGTCGTCTGCTTGGATTTTTCGAGCGCTTCGAGCAGGTTGTTGGCCGATTTTTCGGCCATGCGGTCCAGCTCGGCCAACGCCGTGAGACCCAGCTTGTAGAGGTCAGGCAAGGTGCGGATGATGTTGGCGTCCACCAGTTGCTCGACCAGTTTGTCGCCCAGGCCTTCGACCTCGACGGCGCGGCGGTGCGCGTAATGCAGGATGGCCTCCTTGCGCTGGGCGCCGCAGAAAAGGCCGCCCGTGCAGCGGTAGTCTGCCTCGCCTTCCTCGCGCACGGCGTCCGAGCCGCAGACCGGGCATTTGCGCGGCATGCTGAACTGCGGCGCGTCCTGCACGCGTTTTTCAAGCAGCACACTGACGACTTCGGGGATCACGTCGCCCGCGCGGCGCACGATCACGGTGTCGCCCACACGCACGTCCTTGCGCCGCGCTTCATCCTCGTTATGCAGCGTGGCATTGGTCACGGTAACGCCGCCCACGAACACCGGCGCCAGCTTGGCCACCGGCGTGAGCTTGCCGGTGCGCCCGACCTGCACTTCGATGGCCTGCACGGTGGTGAGCTGCTCCTGGGCCGGGTATTTGTGCGCCACGGCCCAACGCGGTTCGCGCGAGACAAAGCCCATCTTCTTTTGCAGCGCCAGGCTGTTGACCTTGTAGACCACGCCGTCGATGTCGTAAGGCAGGCTGTCGCGCTGCTTGCCCATGGCCTGGTGGAAAGCGATCAGCTCGGGAGCGCCCTGCGCGAGCTGCGTCTGCGTTGCCACCGGAAAACCCCAGGAGCGCAGCGTCATCAGCAACTGGAGGTGGCTCTCGAAAGCCGGGCCGCCCTCTTCCGCCGGCGTGACCTCGCCCAGGCCGTAGGCAAAAAAACTCAAGCGCCGCCGCGCGGCCAAGGCCGGGTCCAGCTGGCGCACGCCGCCGGCCGCCGCGTTGCGCGGGTTGACGAAGGTTTTTTCGCCCTTCGCGCCTTGCGCGATCTTCTCGCGCTGCTTTTCGTTGAGCGCTTCAAAATCGGCGCGGCGCATATAGACCTCGCCGCGCACCTCCATCACGGGCGGCGCATCGGACGGCAGGCGCAAGGGAATCTGGTTGATGGTGCGGATGTTCTGCGTGACGTCCTCGCCGACCTCGCCGTCACCGCGCGTGGCGGCCTGCACCAGGATGCCGTTCTCATAACGCAAGCTCATGGCCAGGCCGTCGAACTTGAGCTCGGCCACGTACTCCACCGGCGGGTCTGACTCGGCCAGGCCCAGTTCCTTGCGCACGCGGGTGTCGAAGTTCTGAGCACCCGTCGCCTCGGTGTCGGTTTCGGTGCGTATGCTGAGCATGGGCAGCTTGTGGCGCACGCTGGCGAACTGGTCCAGCGGCTTGCCGCCCACGCGCTGGGTCGGTGAGTCCGGCGTCAACAGTTCGGGGTGGGCTGCTTCAAGTTCCTGCAGCTCCCTGAACAGCCTGTCGTATTCGGCATCGGGGATCGTGGGCTCGTCAAGCACGTAGTAGCGGTGCGCGTGCAGGTGCAGCTCTGCACGCAGGGCAGCGGCACGCGCCGCGGCGGAAGTTGGCTGCGGCGACGGTTCGGGCTGCGCAAACAGGTCTTTGGTGGCCATGGAAACACTCGAAATGGGGCGCAAGGCCGGGGGAATCAGGAAAAAAGCCGGCGTCCCAGCACCGAACCCGCCGACAAATCGCGGCTGTCCAGCGTGTCGTAGAGCTGCTCGAGGTCGGCGTGTATGACTTCCATGGCCTCGGGGCGGATCAGGTTGCCGTTGTCGTCGATGATCACGCCGTCCATGTTGGCGGCCAGGGCCAGCGCGGCTTCGCACATGCGGGCGAAGGGCTGCTCGGAGCGCAGCACCTGCGGCACGTCCAGAGACAGCGTGAGTTCACGCAGGGCCGTCTGTTCGGGGTCTTCGGCCATGGCGGCCTGGGTGTCGAAGGCCAGGCCCAGGATGGGCGCGTGGCCTTGCTGGCTGGCGGGCAGCACCATGCGGCCGGGAATGGAGCCGGCGACAAAGCCCAGGCGTGCCGCGCTTTGCTGCACATAGCCGGGGCTCCAGGCGGTGTTGACGGCGCGCAGCGTGAAACTCAGTTGCGCGTCGTGGGCGCTGGCGAATTGGTCGAGTTCGCGGGCGCGCGCGACCTCGTCCACCATCTCGGGAAACTCGGGCTCGCCGCCCACAGCGTCGGCAAAAGCCTGGGCCTTCATGACGAACTCGGAATATTCGATCTGGTTCAGCGCGCCGGTGCGGTTGGCCAGTTGCACGCCGCACTGGAAGGCGCTGTAGCGATGGCCGGCCGTGGGGAATTCCCATTCGCCGGTGATCACGCTAAGGCCTTCGACGCCAAAGGGCTTGCTGCCGGCGCGGCGCGTGCTGGGCATGGCGGCCAGCGCGGCTTCGCCCGAGACCACGCCGTCCAGGGCAACGGCCGCCATGGCGTCGATCAGGATGTCCAGGCCCGGCTTGCGCTCGGGCGTGGTGAGCCGCGTCAGTGAATTGAGGGAGGCCAGGCCCGAATCGGCGTCGAAGCTGGGCTCCAGGCGCTCCGGCTCGCCTGCAGTTTCGGCCGTCGAGTGGTCTACCGGCATAGTCGTTTCTGGCATGGGTACGGCCTCCGGCGTAGCACGCTTGGGCAGATTGCGGCGCGACGACCAGGCGCTATGCGCCACAACGCCGGCCAGCACCAGCCCGCCCACCACTGCCAGACTGATCTGCAAAGTGCTCATTGTGGGATCAGGCTGCTTCTGCGAAACCGATGGCGGCTTCCATGTCCACCGCCACGATGCGCGAAACGCCCTGCTCCTGCATGGTCACGCCGATCAGCTGCTCGGCCATTTCCATGGCGATCTTGTTGTGGCTGATGAACAGGAACTGGGTTTCCTTGCTCATGGAGCGCACCAGCTTGGCGTAACGCTCGGTGTTGGCGTCGTCCAGCGGCGCGTCGACCTCGTCCAGCAGGCAGAAAGGCGCGGGATTCAGCTGGAAGATGGCAAACACCAGCGCGATGGCCGTGAGCGCTTTTTCGCCGCCGGACAGCAGGTGGATGGTCTGGTTCTTCTTGCCGGGCGGCTGGGCGATCACCTGCACGCCGGCGTCGAGGATTTCCTCGCCGGTCATCATGAGCTTGGCGTTGCCGCCACCGAAGAGTTCGGGGAACATGCGGCCGAAATGGCCGTTCACCGTCTCGAAAGTGCTCGAGAGCAAATCCCGCGTTTCGATGTCGATCTTCTTGATCGCATCTTCCAGCGTGGTCATGGCCTCGTTCAGGTCGGCGGACTGCGCGTCGAGGAATTGCTTGCGTTCGCGCGCGGTGCTCAGCTCGTCGAGCGCGGCCAGGTTGACCGCTCCCAGCGACTGGATTTCGCGGTTGATGCGGTCGATCTCGCCCTGCAGGCCGGTGAGGCGCACATTGCCGGACTGGATGGACTGCTCGACGGTGGCCAGGTCGGCCTGGGCGTCGGCCAGCAACTGCGCGTACTGCTCAAAGCCCAGGCGCGCGGCCTGCTCTTTCAGCTGGAACTCGGTGATGCGCTGGCGCAGCGGATCGAGCTCGCGCTCGAGTTGCAGGCGGCGCTCATCGCTGGCGCGCAGCTTGCTGGTCAGGTCGTCGTACTGGCTGCGCTTGGCGCCCAGGTCGGCCTCGCGCTCGAGCTTCACGCTCAGGGCGCTTTGCAGGCCGGCCTGCGCGGCGGCGTCGGTCAGGCGTGTCAACTCTTCGCGGGCCTGCGCCTCTTCGCTGGCGATGGAGGCGGCCTGCTGCGCGGCGATGTCGATGGAACGGGTCAGTTCTTCGCGGCGCGAGGCCAGGCTGCGCAGCGCGAACGCGGCTTCCTGGGCCTGGCGCTCCAGCGTGCGCTGCTGCTCACGCGACTCGCCGAGCTTGCGTTCGGTCTCGATCACGCGGTCGTCGAGCTGCGCATGGCGTTCCTGGCTGTCGGCCAGTTGCATGTCGAGTTCTTCAAAGCGGCCCTCGGCCGTGACCTTGCGCTCCTGCAGCTCGCCGAGCTGGGCTTCGATTTCGGCCATGTCGGCCTGGATCTGCTCGCTGCGTGCGCGGGTCTGCTCGGCCAGTTGCGTGAGGCGCAGCACTTCGACCTGCAGCTCGTGGGTGCGGCTCTGGCCTTCGGCGGTTTCGCGGCGGGCCGTGGCCAGGCGCTGGGCGGCGTCTGCGTAGGCGGCTTCAGCACGCACCAGGGCGGAGCGGGCTTCCTCGCTGATCAGGGCCTGGGCCTTGAGCTGTTTGTCGAGGTTTTCAATCTCCTGCGCGCGGGCCAGCAGGCCGGCCTGTTCGGAATCTTGCGCGTAAAAACTCACGCTGTGGTGCGTCACGGCATGGCCGCTCTGCACAAAAATCACCTCGCCGGCCTGCAGCTTGTCGCGCGCGGCCAGCGCGTCGTCCAGGCTGGGCGCGGTGTAGCAGCCGTTGAGCCAGTCGCCCAGCAAGGCCGATTGCCCGGCATCGTTCAGGCGCAGCAACTCGGTCAGCGGCTTGAGGTTGATCGCGGCATTGACGCGTGCGGGCGCGGCGGCGCTGGGCGGCGAATAAAACGCGAGCTTGGCCGGCGGCGTGCCCTGCCCGTCGCTGCCCGCAAAGCCGCGCACCATGTCGAGCCGGGAAACTTCCAGGGCGCCGAGGCGTTCGCGCAGCGCGGCTTCGAGGGCATTTTCCCAGCCCTGTTCGATGTGGATACGGCTCCACAGGCCCTGCAGGCCGTCCAGGCCGTGTTTGGCCAGCCAGGGCTTGAGTTTGCCGTCGGTCTTGACCTTTTCCTGCAAGGCCTTGAGGGCTTCCATGCGTGCCGACAGGTCGGCCCGCTTGGCGGATTCGGTGTTGACGGTGTGCTGCAGCGTGCGGCGTTCCTCGTCGAGCTGCGGCACGCTGTCGGTCAGCTCGTGCAGGCGGGCCTCGGCTTCGGCCTGGGCTTCCTGCGCGGCGGCGAACTGGGTGTTCAGGTTGGCCAGGCGCGCTTCGTCGGGCGCGTTAAGCGCGTTACGGTCGGCCGTGAGCTTTTCAAGCCGAAGGCCCAGGCTGCGCGACTGCTCTTCGATGTTGCGCTGGTCGGCGGCCAGCACCTGGATCTGCTGCTGCACCTGGCCCACACTGGCGCGCTGCTCGTTGGCCTTGGCCTGGGCCTGGCGCAGCGCGTCTTCGAGCGCGGGCAGCTGCGTCTGGTGTTCTTCGGTCTGCGCGGCCAGCAGTTCGGCTTTCTCCTCGGCCTCGATGGCTTGCGCGGCCAGGCTTTCGGTTTCGACGGCGGCGTCTTCCTTGCGGGTGGCCCACTGCGCGGTCTGTTCCTTGAGCTGGTTCAGCCGCTGCTCGACGCGCTGGCGGCCGTCGACCACAAAGCGGATTTCGGCTTCCAGCCGGCCGACTTCGGCGCTGGCCTCATAAAGCTTGCCCTGGGCCTGGTTAACCTGGTCGCCGGCCGCATAGTGGGCCTGGCGAATGGTTTCCAGGTCGGCCTCGATGTGGCGCAGGTCAGCCACGCGGCTTTCCAGGTCGTTCACGGCTTTTTCGGCATCGGCCTTCACCTTGGCCTGGTCGGCCTCGCTCTCGGCCCGCTTCAAGAACCACAGCTGGTGCTGCTTGAGGCTGGCGTCGGCGTGCAGGGTGTTGTAGCGCAGGGCCACTTCTGCCTGCTTTTCGAGCCGGTCGAGGTTGGCGTTGAGTTCGCGCAGGATGTCCTCGACGCGGGTCAGGTTCTCGCGGGTGTCGGACAGGCGGTTGGCGGTCTCGCGGCGGCGTTCCTTGTACTTGGAGACGCCGGCGGCTTCCTCGAGGAAGAGGCGCAGCTCTTCGGGCTTGGACTCGATGATGCGGCTGATGGTGCCCTGGCCGATGATGGCGTAAGCGCGCGGGCCCAGGCCGGTGCCCAGGAACACGTCCTGCACGTCGCGGCGGCGCACCGGCTGGTTGTTGATGTAGTAGCTGGAGGTGCCGTCGCGCGTCAGCACGCGCTTGACGGCGATCTCGACAAACTGGCCCCACTGGCCGCCGGCGCGGTGGTCGGCGTTGTCGAACACCAGTTCCACGCTGGAGCGGCTGGCCGGTTTGCGCGTGGTGGTGCCGTTGAAGATGACGTCCTGCATGGACTCGCCGCGCAGTTCGGAGGCTTTGCTCTCACCGAGCACCCAGCGCACCGCGTCCATGATGTTGGACTTGCCGCAGCCGTTGGGGCCTACCACACCCACCAATTGGCCGGGCAAGACGAAATTGGTGGGCTCCGCGAATGACTTGAAACCTGATAGCTTGATCGAATTGAGACGCACGGCTGTCCCTGTTTTTATGAGCTTGAGCGTAGCCCGGGGCTAACTCGTTGATTTTTATAGCGTTTTACGGCAAACGCTGACATATCGGGTGCCGCTTTCGGCAAGCGGCACGGTCCGTCATGTTACCCGAGCGGGACCGGGATTTTGCCGGGAAAAAGGCCCTTGACGGGGCCGGCGTGAAACACTTTGCTTCGCGCCGCGCGGGCCCGGCCCGGGCGCCTTCCGTCCTGCCATGGCAGTCCAGCCCTAAACCACCCGTGCCGGCGCCGCTGCCGCAGCATGGGGTCTGGCGTTCAAGCTATCAATTTGGCAGCAGCCTGACCCCCTTGGACATGCGGATCGGGCGGCCAGTCGTTCTGGGGCCGGGCCAAGGCTGGATAATCCGGGTATGAATCCCCTGCTTTCACGCCTCCAGCCCTATCCTTTTGAGCGGCTGCGCCAGCTGCACGCCGACGTAACCCCCAATCCCGCCTTCAAAGCCATCAGCCTGGGCATAGGCGAGCCCCGCCATGCCACACCGCAGCTGATCAAGGATGCGCTGACGGCCAGCCTGAGCGGCCTGGCCAGCTACCCCGGCACCCTGGGCGAGCCCAAATTGCGCCAGGCCATGGCCGACTGGGTGGCCCGCCGCTACGACCTCAAGTTGGACCCGGCCACGCAGATCCTGCCCGTCAACGGCTCGCGCGAAGCGCTGTTTTCGCTCGCGCAAACCGTGCTGGACGCCGGCAAGCCCGGGGCTACCGTGGTCTGCCCCAACCCCTTCTACCAAATCTACGAGGGCGCAGCCCTGCTGGCGGGCGCCCAGACCTGGTTTGCCCCCAGCGACCCGGCGCGCAACTTCGCGGTCGACTGGGCCGGCGTGCCCGAGGCCGTCTGGGCCAAGACCCAGTTGGTGTTTGTCTGCTCGCCGGGCAACCCCACGGGCGCCGTGATGTCGCTTGGCGAGTGGAACCTGCTGTTCGAGCTCAGCGACCGCCACGGCTTCGTGATCGCCTCCGACGAGTGCTACAGCGAGATCTATTTCCGTGACGAGGCACCCCTGGGCGGCCTGCAGGCGGCCGCCGCGCTGGGCCGGCATGACTTCAAGAACCTGGTGTCGCTGACCAGCCTCTCCAAACGCAGCAACGTGCCGGGCCTGCGCAGCGGCTTTGTGGCCGGTGACGCCGCCCTGATCAAGCCATTCCTGCTCTACCGCACCTACCACGGCAGCGCCATGAGCCCGATCGTGCAAGCCGCCAGCATCGCGGCCTGGAACGACGAACGCCACGTGACGGAAAACCGCGCGATGTACCGCGAAAAATTCGCCCAGGTCACGCCCATGCTCTCGGCCGTGATGGACGTCGCCCTGCCCGACGCGGGCTTTTACCTGTGGGCCGGAATCCCCGCGTCTTTCAAGGGCTCGGACACCGCGTTTTCGCGCGAGCTGCTCGCTCTCTACAATGTCGTGGTGTTGCCGGGCAGTTACCTGGCGCGCGACGCGCAGGGGCACAATCCCGGCGCCGGCAGAATCCGCATGGCGCTGGTGGCAGAAACCGCCGAATGCGTGGAAGCGGCGCAGCGCATCGTTCAGTTCATCCAATCCAAAGTTCACTGAAAACAAGACCGAAACCAACATGACACAAGACAACCTGCAAAGCACCATTGACGCGGCCTGGGAAAATCGCGCGAACCTCTCGCCCCAGTCGGCTCCCAAGGAAGTGCTGGACGCCGTCGAGCACACCATCGCCCAGCTCAACAGCGGCAAGCTGCGTGTGGCCACCCGCGAAGGCGTGGGCCAGTGGACCACCCACCAGTGGATCAAGAAAGCCGTGCTGCTGAGCTTTCGCCTGAAGGACAACGAACTGATGCGCGCCGGCGACCTGGGCTTTTTCGACAAGGTGCCCACCAAGTTCGCCCATCTGAGCGAAGCCGAAATGCGCGCCACCGGCGTGCGCGTGGTGCCGCCCGCCGTGGCGCGCCGCGGCAGCTACATCGCCAAGGGCGCGATCCTGATGCCCAGCTACGTCAACATCGGCGCCTGGGTCGGCGAAGGCACGATGGTCGATACCTGGGCCACCGTGGGCAGCTGCGCGCAGGTCGGCAACAACGTCCACCTCTCCGGCGGCGTGGGCCTGGGCGGCGTGCTTGAACCCCTGCAGGCCAACCCCACCATCATTGAAGACAACTGCTTCATAGGCGCGCGCTCCGAAGTCGTCGAAGGCGTGATCGTGGAAGAAAACTCGGTCATCTCCATGGGCGTCTACATCGGCCAGAGCACGCCGATTTACGACCGCGAAGCCGACACGGTCACCTACGGCCGTATCCCCGCGGGTTCCGTGGTGGTCTCGGGCAACCTGCCCAAGGCCGGCGGCAAGTACAGCATGTACTGCGCGGTGATCGTCAAGCGCGTGGACGCCAAGACGCGTTCCACCACCAGCCTGAACGATTTGCTCAGGGACTGAAATACGGCCTTTGGGCTCGATGACACATATTGAATTGACTGGGAGCGGACTATGAGCACGATGGAAAGAATCCTTCGCTTGATGGCGGACAAAAAAGCGTCGGACGTTTACCTGTCGGCCCATTCGCCCGCCCTGATCAAGATCAACGGCCAGGCCATTCCCATCAATGCGCAAATCCTGCCGCCTGACGCGCCGCGCAACCTGCTGGCCGAGGTGCTGCCGCCCGAGCGCATCGAGGAGATGGAGGAAATCGGCGAACTCAACATGGCGCTGCCCATCGCCGGCCTGGGCAATTTCCGGATCAGCGCCTTCCGCCAGCGCAGCACCTATGCCGCGGTGATCCGCTTCATCCCGACGGAAATCCCGCCGCTCGACAGCCTGAACGTGCCGCCCATCCTGGCCGACCTGATCATGGAAAAGCGCGGGCTGCTGCTGATGGTGGGCTCTACCGGCGCCGGCAAGAGCACCACGCTGGCCGCGATGATGGACCGCCGCAACGAGATCTCGCTGGGCCACATCCTCACGATCGAGGACCCGGTTGAATTCCTGTTCACCAACAAGAAGTCGGTGGTCAACCAGCGCGAAGTCGGCAGCGACACGCAATCCCTGCAGGTGGCGCTCAAAAATGCATTGCGCCAGGCGCCCGACGTGATCCTGATCGGCGAAATCCGCGACCGCGAAACCATGTCGGCCGCCATTGCCTATGCGCAGTCGGGCCATTTGTGCCTGGCCACCATGCACGCCAACAACAGCTACCAGGCGCTCAACCGTATCCTGAGCTTTTACCCGGTCGAGGTGCGCAGCACCATGCTGGGCGACCTGGCCGCGGCCCTCAAGGCCATCGTGTCGCAGCGCCTGCTGCGCACGCAGGACGGCGGCCGCACGCCGGCGGTGGAGGTCATGCTCAACACCAAGCTGATCGCCGAGCTGATTGAAAAAGGCGACTTCTCCGGCGTCAAGGAAGCCATGGAAAAATCCATGGCCGAGGGCTCCCAGACCTTCGAGCAGGACATCGCCAAACTGATCGTGGACGGCACCGTCACGCGCAAGGAAGGCATCCTGTACGCCGACTCGCCGACCAACCTGATGTGGCGCCTCGAGAACGACTTCGCCGTCAAGGCCAAGATGCTGGAACCCGAGGAAGACCCGGATGACGAACCGTCTTTCACCGAAATCACGCTGGACGTGAAGCACTAGAAAAAAACACGACGGCGCTCGTCTCTTCGGGCCGACTCGAACGCGACTGAACGACCATGTCCCGAACCCTGCACCTCGCCGAGCAACTGATTTCCCGCCCTTCCGTCACGCCCGACGACGCCGGCTGCCAGGCCCTGCTGATTGAACGCCTGGCGCCGCTGGGCTTCCAGTGCGAAACCATTGTCAGCGGCCCCGAGAGCTTTCGCGTGACCAACCTCTGGGCCAAGCGTGCCGGCAAGGCCTCCGGCCCCGCGGCGCCGGCCAAAACCCTGGTGTTCGCCGGCCACACCGACGTTGTGCCCACCGGTCCGCTGGACCAATGGCTGAGCCATCCCTTCACGCCCAGCCACCGTGACGGCATGCTCTACGGACGCGGCGCCGCCGACATGAAAACCTCCATCGCGGCCATGGTGGTGGCGGTCGAGGAATTCCTGGCCGTCCATCCCGACCCGGCCCTGTCCATCGCCTTCCTGGTCACCAGCGACGAGGAAGGCCCGGCGGTCGACGGCACGGTCATGGTCTGCGAACGGCTCAAGGCGCGCGGCGAGGTACTGGACTATTGCATCGTGGGCGAACCCACCTCGGTCACCCAGGTGGGCGACATGATCAAGAACGGGCGGCGCGGCACCCTCAGCGGCAAGCTCACCGTCAAGGGTGTGCAGGGCCATATCGCCTATCCGCACCTGGCCAAAAACCCGATCCACCTGTTCGCGCCGGCGCTGGCGGAACTGGTGGCCACCCAGTGGGACGCAGGCAATGCCTTCTTCCCGGCCACCAGTTGGCAGGTGTCCAACATCCATGGCGGCACCGGCGCATCCAACGTGATTCCGGGCGACCTCGTGGTGGACTTCAATTTCCGCTTCTGCACCGAATCCACCCCCGAAAGCCTGCAACAGCGCGTGCAGGCCTTGCTGAGCCGCCACCAGCTCGATTACGACCTCAAATGGACGCTGGGCGGCCTGCCCTTTTTGACCACACCCGGCACGCTGGTCGACGCAGTACGGGGTGCCATCCAGGCGGAAACCGGGCTGCAGACCGAACTCTCCACCACCGGTGGCACCAGCGACGGCCGTTTTATCGCCAAGATCTGTCCGCAGGTCATCGAATTCGGCCCCCTCAATGCCACCATCCACAAGATCAACGAGCATGTGCCCGTGAGCTCGCTAGCCCCGCTCAAGAACATCTACAAGGGCGTGCTGGAACGGCTGGCCGCGGCATGACCCAGCTAGCGACTCCCCTGACGGTGCTGGCGCTGGTCGAGCAGATGGCGGCCAGGCTGGACGCCGCGGGCCTGAGCTTTGCCGACGGCTTCGGCCAGGGCACGACCAACGCCTTCGACGAAGCCGCCTGGCTGGTGCTCTGGAAGCTTGGCTTGCCGCTGGACGACCTTGATTCAGTCGAGACCCGGGCGGTGACCCCTGAAGAGGAAGCCCAGGTCGCCGCGCTGCTGGACACACGCATCAGTACCCGCAAGCCGGCGGCCTACCTCACCCACGAAGCCTGGCTGATGGGCCTGCCCTTTTACGTCGACGAACGCGTGATCATTCCGCGTTCCCTGATCGCTGAACTACTGGCCGACGCCAGCATAGACCCCTGGCTGGGCGAACACACCCATCGCGTGCTCGACCTGTGCACCGGCAACGGCAGCCTGGCCGTGCTGGCCGCCATCACCTACCCCGACGTCGTGGTGGAGGCAGCTGACATCAGCCTGGACGCGCTGGCGGTGGCCCGCATCAACGTGGACCGCCACCACCTGGACAGTCGCATCACGCTGCTTGAGTCCGACGGCCTGGCCGCCTGCGCGGGCGAGTACGACCTGATCCTGTGCAATCCGCCCTATGTCAACGCGGCCAGCATGGCCGCCCTGCCCCCTGAATTCCGCGCGGAACCGGGCCTGGCGCTGGCTGGCGGCGCCGACGGCATGGACTTCATCCGGGGCCTTTTTCAGAATGCGGCGCGCCATATGAGCGAAAATGCGGTCCTGGTGCTGGAAATCGGCAATGAGCGCGAGAATTTCGAGCGCGCCTTTCCGACGCTTGAACCGCTGTGGTTCGAAACCAGCTCGGGTGCCGACCAGGTCTTGCTGCTGACGCGCGAACAACTGGCTTGATGCTCAGGCTCTTTGCCTGGTGACTGGCGCGGCGCTTGCATGGCAAGCCGTGCAACACCCTCGCCGCCCGATTAATTTTCCTGAAGTTCCAATTCAATGATTACCCTCAAAAACGTCGTGCTGCGCCGCGGCGCCAAAGTGATTCTGGACAGCGCGTCCGTCACCCTCAACCCCGGCGAAAAAATCGGCCTGGTGGGCCGCAACGGCGCGGGCAAGTCCTCGCTGTTCGCCATGCTCAACGGTACGCTGCATGAAGACGGCGGCGATTTTTCGATTCCCGCACAGTGGAGCATGGCGCAGGTGGCGCAGGACATGCCCGAAACCGACCAGAGCGCGACGGCCTTCGTGGTCGAAGGCGACGTGGTGCTGCTGGCCGCGCAAACCGAGGTCGACGCATCCGAAGCCAGCGGTGACGGCGACCGCATGGCCCACGCCTACATGGCGCTGTACGACGCCGGCGCGCACGACGCGCAGGCCCGCGCCCAGGCCCTGATCCTCGGCCTGGGTTTCAAGGTCAGCGAACTGGACAACCCGGTCAACAGTTTTTCCGGCGGCTGGCGCATGCGTTTGCAGCTGGCGCGCGCGCTGATGTGCCCGTCCGACCTGCTGCTGCTCGACGAACCTACCAATCACCTGGATTTGGACGCGCTGGTCTGGCTCGAAGCCTGGCTGAAAAAGTATCAGGGCACCATGCTGGTCATCAGCCATGACCGAGAATTCCTCGATGCCGTGACCGACGTCACAGTGCACATCGAAAGCGCCAAGCTGACCCGCTACGGCGGCAACTACAGCAAGTTCGAAGACCTGCGCTCCGAGCAGATGGCGCTGCAGCAAACGGCCTTCACCAAGCAGCAGGACAAGATCGCCCACCTGCAGAAGTTCATCGCGCGCTTCAAGGCCAAGGCCAGCAAGGCCAAGCAGGCGCAAAGCCGCGTCAAGGCTCTGGACCGCATGGAGAAAATCGCGCCGCTGCTGGCCGAAGCCGACTTCACCTTCGAGTTCAAGGAGCCGGCCAACCTGCCCAACCCCATGCTGTCGATGCAGAACGCCTACTTCGGCTACCCGCCGCCCGAAGGCTCACCCGAAGGCACGCCGCCCACGGTCATTGTGCAAAACGTCAGCAAATCGGTGCTGGCCGGCCAGCGCATCGGCATCCTGGGCGCCAACGGGCAAGGCAAGTCGACACTGGTGAAAACCGTGGCGCGCGCGCTGGCACCTATTCAAGGAGAGATGACCGAGGGCAAGGGCCTGAACATCGGCTACTTCGCCCAGCAGGAACTCGACGTGCTGCGCCCGGCGGACACGCCGCTGGAGCACATGATCCGCCTCGTCAAGGAAGTCACCGCCGCCGGCAAGATCAGCGGCCAGCAGACCCGCGAGCAGGACCTGCGCAGTTTCCTGGGCATGTTCAATTTCGGCGGCGACATGGTCAAGCAGGCCGTGGGCAGCATGAGCGGCGGCGAAAAAGCCCGCCTGGTGCTGTGCATGATCGTCTGGCAGCGCCCCAACCTGCTGCTGCTCGACGAGCCGACCAACCACCTGGACCTGGCCACGCGCGAGGCGCTGTCGATGGCGCTCAACGAGTTTGAAGGCACGGTGATGCTGGTCAGCCATGACCGCGCCCTGCTGCGCGCCGTCTGCGACGAGTTCTGGATGGTCTCGCGCGGCGGCGTGGCACCCTTTGACGGCGACCTCGACGACTACCAGCGCTACCTGCTCGACGAAGCCAAGCGCCAGCGCGAAGAGGCCAAGAAGGCCGGCAATGCCAGCCCGGCCGCCGCCGTCAAGGCGGCCGCACCGGCCGTGGCGGTGGAAGAGAAAAAGCCTGTGCCGCGCGAAACGCCCGAGCAGCGCAAGCAGGACGCCCAGCGCCGCCAGCAGCAGGCCGAGGCTACCAAGCCGCTGCGCAAGGAGATCGAGAAAATCGACCTGCGCATGAAGTCGCTCACCACCGAACAGGGCAGCCTGCAGGCCCTGCTCGGCACCACCACCGCGCCGGCGGAACTGGCCCAGGCCGGCAAGCGCCTCAAGGCCATCGAAGGCGAAATAGGCATGCTGGAAGAACGGTGGCTGGAGCTGACCGAGCAGATCGAGACCGCTGCGGTATAAAGTGAGTTGAGCGGGCCAATCCGGCCCCTCACCACCTCACTGACAGGGAGTTCACAGCATGCTATCCATACTCGGAACCATTGTTGTCGGTTTGATCGTCGGCCTGATTGCCCGTGCCCTCAAGCCGGGCAACGACAGCATGGGTTTCATCATGACTGTCTTGCTGGGCGTCGCCGGCGCCTTCGCGGCCAAATACGCGGGCATCGCCACCGGTTTTTACAAGGAAGGCGATGCCGTGGGCTGGATTGCCTCCATCGTCGGCGCCATCGTCCTGCTGCTGATTTACGGCCTGCTCACCAAAAAGCGCGGCTAGCCGCGCTGAGAGGTAACGCCATGCCCACCGCCCTGCAAATGGCGTCCGGCGACGCCACCCTCGCGGCCGCCGTCAAACGCAGCCGCAAGCTGCTCAACCGGCGTGCCATGGTCGCGGCCGCGGCCAGCGCCGTGCCCGTCCCCGGCCTAGACTGGATGGTGGACGCGGCCATGCTGTCCAGGCTCATCCCCGAGATCAACCAGGAGTTCGGCCTCACGCCGCAGCAACTCGACCAGCTGGAACCCAACAAACGCGACCAGGTGCAAAAAGCCGTGGCCCTGGTGGGTTCGGTGCTGATCGGCAAATTCATCAGCCGCGACCTGGTCATCAAGGCCGCCACCAAAATAGGCGTGCGCCTGACGGCCAAGCAGGCCGCCAAGTACGTCCCGCTGGCCGGCCAGGCCGTCGCGGCTGCCGTCGGCTACGCGGCCATCCGCTACTTCGGCGAGGAGCACATGAAAGACTGCATACGGGTGGCAAGGCAGGCGCAACTGGATATGCCGGCGCTGGGGTATTCGGCCTGATGGCTGGCTCTGCGATTTCCCGCGCCCCAAAAACAAAAGGACTTGGCCTTTCGGCCAAGTCCTTTAAAGGGCTGGTGGGTTCTGACAGATTCGAACTGTCGACCTACGGATTAAGAGTCCGCTGCTCTACCAACTGAGCTAAGAACCCGGAATTCTGGTGGGACCAGCGGGGGTCGAACCCACGACAAACGGATTAAAAGTCCGCTGCTCTACCAACTGAGCTATGGTCCCAAGAAGGTATCTCGCGATACATCCCGGTTTTTACTGCTTCGAGGGCAGCAAAGCCTTGAATTATAGCGTGGTTTTTCAGCGCTCCGCAAAAACTCAGGCGGCAATTTTGTCGAGTGCCCAGCCTGCCGCGCACAGGCCGAAGGTGGAGGTCACGCTCACGACCGACCCATAGCCGTGGCAGTTCAGGCTGCCGTCGCTTTGGGCCGCGGCGGCGGGCTGCAATACGGCCTCGCGGCTGAACACGCAGGCCACGCCGATCTTGCCCTTGCGTGCGGCGCCATGCTCCTTTCGCAGCCGGTAGCGCAATTGCGCCAGCAAGGGGTCGTGCGTGACCAGGGACAGGTCGTCGATGTCCACGCGGTGCGCCAGCCGCTTGCCGCCCGCGGCGCCCACGCTGACCAGGTACACCTTGTTGGCAATCGCCCAGGCGGCCATGGCGGTCTTGGCTTTGACCTGGTCACAGGCATCGATCACGGCCAGCTGCTTGCGGTCAAAGCCGCCCTCCAGGCCCAGGATGCCCGGCCAGTTGGCGGCATCGACAAACTCTTCAATGCCGTCCACACGGCAGCCCGGATGGATTTGCGCGATGCGCTCACGCATGGCCTGCACCTTGGCCTGCCCCAGGGTGCTGTCCAGCGCATGGACCTGGCGGTTGATGTTGGATTCGGCGATGTGGTCGAGGTCTATCAAGGTCAGCCGGGCCACGCCGCTACGCGCCGCGGCTTCGGCAGCCCAGGAGCCCACGCCGCCCAGGCCAACCACCACGATATGTGCTTCGCGTATGCGCTGGGCGCCCGCCGCGCCGTAGAGGCGCGCCAGGCCGCCGAAGCGGCGCTCCAGATCGGCGGGGAGTTCTTCAAGGATGGAGGTCATGGACTGTGAATGAATACGCGCTTCAGGCCGAACGTTCAAGCCGCCAGATTTGATACTTCAATCCCGCCACGCAGCCCGCGAGGATGGCGGCGAGCGCCACAAAGCTCGTGAGGCTCAGGGTCGAGATGCCGGACAGGCCCTGCCCCACGGTGCAGCCCATGGCGCAGACGCCGCCCACGCCCATCAGCGTGGCACCCACCAGGTGGTTGGCGGTGTCTTCCGCGTCGCGAAAACCTTCCCAGCGGAAATTGCGCGACAGCAAGGCGTAGACGGCCGAACCAACCACCACGCCGAACACCGACACGATGCCCAGCGTGAGCACCTTGCTTTTGTCGCTGAAGAACATCAGCCAGTCCACGGTGTAAGCCACGGGCGAGACAAAACTCAGCGCCTCTGCCCGGCCAGAGTTGGTGGCGAGGAAGGCTTCCTGCAAGGTCTCCGGATGTTCGGCCACATGACCGAGATGCCCGCTGACCCACCACATGGCCACGATGACGCCGCCTATGCCCAGGCCGGCCAGCAGATTGTCGAAGCGGCGGAACTCCTCGCCGAACAGCGCCCAGACGATCAGGCCCAGGCCGATGAGGATGGCCAGGCCTATGCCGGCGGCGGCCGGCGTGATGCCGATGGCGCCGGCCACCCAGTTCGGCAAGCTCGCGTTGGCCGTGAAATCAAGGGCCACCTTGTCGACGGTGGCCACGCGGACCACGGCGGTGATGCCCTTGAGCGTGGCGAAGGCGGCGATGCCCATCACGGCAAACACCACGACCGACTTGAGACTGCCGCCGCCTATGCGAACCAGTGTCTTGCTGCCGCAGCCCGAGGCCAGCACCATGCCGAAGCCGAACAGCGCGCCGCCCACCAGGGCCGAGAGCCAGATAAAACGGTTGGAGGCATACAGCGTTTTGGCGGGATCGATCACGCCGGCCGCGGCCATGGTGAAGAAACCCAGCATGGCCACGCCTATGGCCATGCCCCACATGCGCATGCGGGTCCAGTCGCCCATGTTCACGATGTCGCTGACGGCGCCCATGGTGCAAAAGTGCGTGCGCTGGGCAATCGCGCCAAAAACCATGGCCAGAATAAAACCGGCCCAGAGAACCTGGGCCGTGAGACTGTTGAGTGCGGAGATGTCCATCGCCCGATTTTAGGGGCGAATGCTCCGGGAGAATGGTCCGACACCCAGGCAGGCCGGATAGCCTGCCCGGGGCGCGGCCTACTTCAGCTTGGCCAGCCGTTCCTTGGCGACCGAAGCCGCCTCGGCCTGGGGATAGGCCTTGACCAGGTCTTCCAGCGTCTTGCGGGCCGACTTGGCGTCCTTGAGTTCCACCTGGCAGTTGGCCATCGAGAGCATCGCTTCCGGCGCACGCATGTGATCGGGCTCGGCCGTCACCAGCGAGCGGAAATTGGTCACCGCATCACGGTAATTGCGCAAGGCATACTGCGCATTGCCCAGCCAGAACAGGGACGAAGCCCGGTAACCGGTTTGCGGATAGCGCTTCAGGAAAGTCAGGAAGCCGGTCTGCGCGCCCGCGAAGTCGCCCTTGCGAAGCGTGGCCAGCGCGGTTTCGAACTCCTGCCTTTCGGCGGGCTCGGCGACAAACTCCTTGCCGTCCACGTTGACCTTGCCGGGCTCGAACTTGCGCAGACGCTCGTCGACGCCCGTGGTCAGGTCCTTCTGGGTGCGCTGCATCTCGGCCACATTACGCGTGAGATTTTCGTTCTGCCCGCGCATGGTGGCCAGCTCGTTGCGCAAGGCCTCGATCTGGTTGGACAGGTCCAGCAGGCTGCGGCGCAGCTGGGCATTGTCTTCGGTGGTCCTGCGCAGCTCCTCGGCCGTGCGGGTTTGCGCCGCGTCGACTTTCTGGCGCAAATCGAGGATCGCCCGGCGAGCCTCGTCGTCTTCAAACAGGCCCGCGTGCGCATTGAACGCGAACAGGCCGGCCGCGAGGGCCGCGGCGATCCGGAAGGTCTTCACGGTCGGTATCCGGCTTAACGGTAGTTCAGTTCAGCGCGGCGGTTCTTCGCCATGGCTTCCTCGTCGGAGCCGGGAACCGCGGGTTTTTCCTTGCCGAAGCTCACGGCCTCGACCTGCGCATCCGACACACCCAGCAGGCCCAGCGCGCGGCGAACGGCTTCGGCGCGGCGCTGGCCCAGGGCCAGGTTGTACTCGCGGCCGCCGCGCTCGTCGGTATGGCCTTCGATGTTCATCTTGCGGTTCTTGTTGGCGGTCAGGAACTTGGCATGGGCTTCGATCGCGCCCTGGAACTCGGGCTTGACCACATAGCTGTCGAAATCAAAGTAGATGATTTTGGCCACATTGGCCGGGCCCTGGAGCGACGCATCGGCTCCCTGGATCTCCACGGGCGCGACGCCCCGGCCGGTGGCGCCCGAAGGATCGCCCTGCGTGGTCTGGCCCGTGCGGTCTTCGACGGGAACGTCATTGAGCTTGACGTTGGAGCCGCAGGCGGTCAGCGTGGCCGCCAGGATCAGAGAGGAGATGATGGAAAAAACGGTGCGTTTCATGGAGTACCTCTGCAAAAAATAAAAAATGGGCCGGGTTGACGATTGAAAAAATGACCGCTGCCGATCAGCGCTGGAAAGGGCCCCAGTCGGGCTCGCGAATATCGCCGCTGGCGCCGGACAGCTTCGCCTTGATCTTGCCGTCCAGCGTGGTGGTCATCAGTGCTTCCCTGCCCTGCTGCTGGGTGGCGTAGACGATCAAGCGGCTGTTGGGCGCGAAGCTCGGGCTCTCGTCGGCCGTGGTTTCGGTGATTGGAGTGACCGTCCCGGTGGCAAGTTCCATGACGTGCAGCTTGAAGGCGCCGCCCACCCGGGAGACATAGGCCAGCCAGCGCCCGTCGGGACTGACCGCGGGGGAAATGTTGTAGCCCCCGGTAAAGGTGACGCGCTCGGCATTGCCGCCGCCCGGGCTCATGCGGTAGATCTGCGGCGCGCCGCCGCGGTCGCTCACAAAGTAGATGTAGCGCCCGTCGGGCGAGAACGCCGGTTCGGTGTCGATGCTGGAAGACTGGGTCAGCCGTTTCGGCTCGCCGCCGTTGAGGCCGATCGCATAAAGCTGGGAGCCGCCGTCGCGGCTCAGCGTCGCGACGAGCTGCTTGCCGTCCGGCGACCAGGCCGGCGCGCTGTTGGAGCCGCGGAAGTTCGCCAGCAGGCGCCGCTTGCCGCTGGCCACGTCGTGCGCGTAGATCACCGGCTTGCGCGATTCAAAGGACACATAGGCCAGTTGCGAGCCGTTGGGCGACCAGGCCGGTGAAATGATGGGCTCCGGGCTGGTCAGGGCCGACTGCGCGCCCTCGCCGTCGGAGTCGGCCACCCAGAGGTTGTACTTCTGGGCTGCCTTGGTCACATAAGCGATGCGCGTCGAGAAGATGCCCTTCTCGCCGGTCAGCTTTTCATAGACAAAATCGGAAATGCGGTGCGCCGACAGCCGCAGGTCGGCCGGGCCCACGGTGTAGCTCTGCCCGCCCAGGTCTTGCCCGCGCACGATGTCCCAGAGGCGAAGGCGGACGTCGTAGCGGCCGTCGGCCAGCAGCGTCACGCTGCCCGTGACCATGGAATCCGCGCCCTTTTGGCGCCAGGCGCCCAGGTCAGGACGGGTGTTTTCATCGGCGGTGACGCCGGTGGTGTCGACCGGGCGGAACATGCCGCTGCGTTCGAGGTCGGCCCGCACGATGGCGCCGATTTTCTGCGGCGCCTGCGCATCGCCGCGAAACGCGGCAATGGCGATGGGCAGCTGGGTCAGGCCGACGCCGGACACCTCGACGCGAAACTGCGCGAAAGCCGGCAAGACAGGGAAAGCGCTGGCCGCCAGCAGGCTGACGAGGGTACGGCGGCGTAGAAAAGGTGCAATGCTCATAGGGGAGATTGGGATCCGTGCAGGGAGGTTATTTTGACGGTGGAAGCAAGGGCAGAGGAAGGATCGAGTTCACGAAGCCCTTTTTCGGCCAGGACCACATCGGTTTTCATGCGTTCAAGCACCCTTTTTTTGTTGATGGACTCCTGGTCGCGCGGGTTCTCGCGGTGCCAGAGGTGGAAGACTTCGGTGCCCATGAAACCGTTTTTCCGGTGGACGCCCAGGTTGTGCAGCCTGAGCACGAGGTCGGCATCTTCATGCCCCCATCCCTGGAAGGTTTCGTCGAATCCATTGACATCGGCAAAGTCCGAGCGCCAGACGCCAAAGTTGCAGCTGCGTATGCCATGCCAGTGAAAGCCTTGTTTTACCCTGAATAAACGCCGCGGCCAGGAGAGCAGGTGCAATAATTTGTTGCTGTCCCCCCTGAGGCGCGCACCCAGCCAGAACCATACAGGACGGCTGGGCAGGTCGATAGCGCCATTGACTACACGTTCTGTCAGACGTTCGCTGATAAGCACCCGGCTCCCGTTCAGGAAACAGCCTTTTTCGGCCAGCCGCGTGTGCTGCCCCACAAAAGCCTTGTTGGGCACGCAGTCCCCGTCGAGGAACACCAGGTAGTCGCCCGTCGCCTGGCTGGCACCCAGGTTGCGAGCCCGCGCCGCCGTAAAGCCCACATCGGGATGCCAGATGTGGCGCGCCGGGCACCTGAAGGCGGGGCATTGGTCGAACAGCATCCGCACCTGCTCGGGCCGCGAGCCGTCGTCGGCCACCAGCACCTCATGGCCTTCATCGCACTGCGCGGCCAGCGAACGCAGCACGGCCAGCAAGGCGTCGCTGCGGTTGTAGGTCAGGACGATGAAGCTGATCTTCATGGAGCGTCCGGCGCGCCCTTGGCAGCGCGCCGCAGCAGCCAAAGCTTGAGGTAGCGGTAATAGGTGCCTTCGGCGTTCGAGATGGCCAGCACCAGGCCCATCCTGCCGTCGAGGAAACCCAGGCGCAGGACATAGGTGCGTATGAAGGCCCACAGGCCGTGCCCTATCGCCTTGCCGACCGAGGCCGACCGGCCTTTGCCCAACAGGCTTTGCGCACCGGCGGTGGAATAGCGGTTAGCCTTGTCCAGCACCGCCTCGAAGTTGCGGAAACTCTCATGCAGCAGCTGCGAGCGCAACTGGCCTATCGGCCCCTGGGCCAGGATTTTTTCGTGCACCAGGTCCTCGCTGAAGCGGGCCGAGGCGCGACGGAACAAACGGGTGACCCGGTCGGGGTACCAGCCCGAATGGCGCATGTACTGCCCGCAATAGCTCGAGAGCCGGGGAAAGCAATACACGTCGAAGGCCGGCGCCTTGAGGCAAGCCAGGATTTCCACCTGCAACTCGGGCGTCACCCGCTCGTCGGCATCGAGCGAGAGCACCCAGTCCGAAGTGGCCAGCGCCAGGGCGCGGTTCTTCTGGATGCCGAAGCCCTGCCAGTCGGGGCTGGTGCTGACCTCGGCGCCCAGGGAACGGGCGATCTCCACGGTGTCGTCGGTGCTGCCGGAATCAAGCACCACCACCTGGTCCGCGAAGCTCACGGAACGAAGGCAGGCCGCGATGTTGTGGGCCTCGTTGTGGGTGATGACGGTGACGGACAAGCTTGCCAACGGTGCCTTTTCGATGAGGTGGGAGAAGCGCCGGCGCAGGACGCCGGCACAGGATTTTGCCAGTGAAACAGGCCCTCTCCATGCGCCGACAGCATAGCAGAGCCCTCCCCGCCGCCCGGCCTCCGGACGGCAAGTGGAATCGCCGATAATGCGGCATCCATCAGGCAACCCCCACGACCATTTTGCGAATCAAGACAATCAATTTCCGGCTTGCCGTCATCTGCCTGGCGGCGGCCTCCGTGGGGTTGTCAATCGCCATCATCAGCATCGCCAAGCTGTTTCTGCTCGGTTGCGTCCTGGCTGTCCCCTTGCTCGCCAGGAACCTGCCCAAAAACGGCGCCTCCCTGACAAAAACCTGGACGCCGTGGGCTGTGCTCGCGGCGCTGCTGGCATTTGTGCTGAGCCTGGCCTGGACCGCCGCGCCGCAAGGAGAGGCATTGGGCTCACTCGCCAAATACGGCAAGCTCCTCATCATCATTGCGATGATGGGCCTGATCCGGGAGCGCCGCGAGGCAATGTATGCCCTGGGCGCGTTTGCGTTTTCGCAAGTGCTGGTGGTCGCCAGTTCATGGCTGCTTTTTGCCCACCTGCCTGTCGCCTGGGCAAGCTCCCGCACGACACTGAGCCACTACACGGTCTTTTCCGGCTATCTCGACCAGGGCATCATGAGCGCCGTCTTCGCCGCGGTATGCTGGCATTTGCGGAGCCTGGTGCCCGGCCGCTACGGCCCGCAAGCGGCCGCCGTGGTGGCTGTGGCCGCCCTGGCCAACGTGTTCTTCGTGCTGGCAGGCCGCAGCGGCCAGGTGGTCGGCGTCGCCCTGTTGTCGCTGGCCATCATGTGGCAGCTTCCCAAAAGGTACCGCATCGCCGCGGTCGCGTTGCCCTTCCTGCTGGTGCTGGCGCTGTTTGTGAGTTCACCGACGATGCGGGAAAGGCTGACCTTGCTCAAAACCGAAGTGCAAGCCTATTCGCCGCAGCGGGACACCAACACCTCATCGGGTATCCGGCTGACTTTCTGGCGAACGGCCGCCCAGCTCACCGCCCAGAAGCCGCTTGCCGGCGCGGGCATCGGCAGCTGGAGCACGGAATACAACCGGATCGAACACCAGAAAAACCCGGGGCATAAAGACATAGAGCCCAACGGCAACCCGCACCAGGAATACCTGCTGTGGGGCGTGCAGCTCGGCATTCCCGGCCTGCTGCTGATCGCCGCCTTCATGCTCTCCGTGCTGCGCGACACGCTGAAAATGGAAACGCCCTACGCCCGGGCCGCGCAGTCCGCCTTGCTGGCGCTGGCTGTCGCCTGCCTGTTCAATTCCAGCCTTTATGACGGGCTGATCGGGGATTTCTTCTGCGTCCTGATCGGCCTGCTGCTGGCATTGGGCTTGAGCAAACCCGCCGGCCCGCTCTCACCCGAACGCGCGACGTGAGCGTCTCCCCCGACACCGCTACCGCCGCCATGGCCCCGAGGCAGAGCCTGTGGCGCCGCCTGGCGCGCGTCTGGCCCTACTTCAGCGGCTCGCGCACCGGCTGGGCGCTGGCCGTGGGTGCAACCATCGTCGCGTCGGCCACCGAGCCCTTTGTGCCGGCCCTGCTCAAGCCCCTGCTGGACCGGGGCTTCCAGAAAGGCGCGCTGGACCTGTGGCTGGTGCCGGTCACGCTGATCCTGCTGTTCGCCGTGCGCGGCATCTCCGGCTTCGTGGCGCAGTACGCCCTGGCCAAGGTCACCAACGAGGGCCTGCAGTCGCTGCGCCGGGCGATGTTCGGCAAGCTGCTGAGTTCGCGCCTGTCGCTGTTCGCGGACCAGTCCTCCAGCGCCATCGCCAACACCGTGGTCTACGAGGTGTTCAACGGCTCCTCGATGATGATCAACGCCGTCATGAAGCTGGCGCGCGACGTCCTCACGCTGGCGGCCCTGGTGGCCTACCTGCTGTTCCTCAACTGGAAGCTGATGCTGATCGTCTCGCTGCTGTTCCCGGCGGTGGCGCTGGTGATCCAGCTGCTGACGCGGCGGCTGTACCGCCTGACCCGCGAAAGCCAGGTCGCTACCGACAACCTGGCCTACGTCGTCGAAGAAAACGTGCTGGCCCACCGCGACGTGCGCCTGCACGGCGCGCAGGCCGGCCAGGCTTCGCGCTTCGAGGCGCTGAGCAACACGCTGCGCCGGCTGTCCATCAAATCCACCGTCGCCTACGCCGGCATGAGCGCCATCACCCAGGTGCTGGCCGCCATGGCCTTGTCGGCCGTCATCTCCATCGCCCTGCTCCAGGGCTCGGAAAACACCACCACGGTGGGCGGCTTCGTGGCCTTCGTGACGGCCATGCTGCTGCTGATCGCGCCCATCAAAAGCCTCTCCGACGGCGCCACGCCGATCACGCGCGGGCTGGCGGCGCTCGAGCGCGGTCTGGACCTGGTCGACCTCATCGAGGACGAAAGCAGCGGCAGCTTCAACAAGGCGAGGGTCACCGGCGACATTGAGTTTTCAAGCGTCAGCGTCGTCTACAAGCCGGATGCGCCGCCTGCGCTGGACGGCATCAGCCTGTCGATACGCGCCGGTGAAACCGTGGCCCTGGTCGGCTCTTCCGGCTCCGGCAAGACCACGCTGGCCAGCCTGCTGCCGCGCTTTGTCGATTACAGCGCCGGCAGCATACGGCTGGACGGCACCGAGCTGCGGGACTGGGACCTGGCTTCGCTGCGCTCGCAGTTCGCCTTCGTGAGCCAGCACGTCGTGATGTTCAACAACAGCATGGCCTTCAACGTCGCGCTGGGCCAGTCCTTCGACAGAGACAAGGTCGTGCGCTGCCTGGCCGCCGCCAACCTCGGCCAGCTGCTCGAGGAACTGCCGCAAGGCATAGACACCGTGCTCGGCCACAACGCCATGCAGCTGTCCGGTGGCCAGCGCCAGCGGCTGGCGATTGCCCGGGCGCTGTACAAGGATGCACCCGTGCTCATCCTCGACGAAGCCACCTCGGCCCTGGACACGGAATCGGAAAAAGCCGTCCAGGAAGCCATACAGAGGCTGGCCGCGGGCCGCACCTCGCTGATCATCGCCCACCGGCTGTCCACCATCCAGCACGCCGACCGCATCATCATGATGAACGCCGGCCGCATCGTCGAGCAGGGAAGCCATGCGGCGCTGCTCCAGAACAACGGCGCTTACGCCCACCTTTACCGCCTGGGCTTCCAGGGCGCAGCCTAGAAAGTCTTTTCCCGATGCCAGTCTCCATCAGCGGCTTTACCTTTATTCGCAACGGCGTGGGCCTGGGCTTTCCGTTTGAGGCCTCCATCCGCTCCCTGCTGCCCCTGGTCGATGAATTCGTCGTGGCCGTGGGCAAGGGCGAGGACGACACGCTGGAACGCGTCAAAGCCATCAACGACCCGAAAATCCGCATCATTGAAACCCTGTGGAACGAGCGCATGGCCGACCGCGGCTTTGTCTATGCCCAGCAAAAAATGATCGCGCAGTATTCGTGCACCGGCGACTGGGCCTTCTACCTCGAAGGCGATGAAGTGGTGCATGAAGGCGAACTCGCCGCCATACGCGCCAGCGTCGAGCGCCACCACAACAACCCGGCCGTCGAGGCGCTGGTCTTTGACTACCTGCATTTTTACGGCTCGCCCGACTGGATCTCCATCAGCCCCGGCTGGTACCGCCGCGAATGCCGGCTGATCCGCAACACCATACGCAGCTATGCGCCCGACGGCCAGTACTGGCTGGTCACCACCCAGCACAAGCGCGGCCGCAACCCGCAGGCCGCGCTGGCCAACGCGCACATCTACCACTACGGCTGGATACGCCGTAACGAGGAAATGCAGAAGAAGCTGGACCAGGTCAGCAAGTACTGGGGCGAAGCCCGGGCCGCGCAGATCACCTACAGCCAGTTCGACCGCCGCGCTCTCGCCCCCTTCACCGGCACGCACCCCGAGGCGGTGCGGCAATGGCTGGCCACCGAGGCCGAACCGGTCCTGAACATAGACCCGGCCTACAAGCCCACGCCCAAGGAAAACAAATACCACTTCATGCGGCAGGTGGAGACCTTGACCGGGCTGGACTTCAGCCGCAAGCACTTCAAGCTGGTGGCCTGAAGCCGGGCACGGCTCAGAGCGGTGCGTCCTTCGCCGCGACGGCGGAAAAGTACAGCGCTTCCTGCTGCAGCGCGATTTCGCGCCACTGGTAGTTCGCTGCAAAGGCCGCTGCGCCCCGTGACAGCGTTTCCCGCAGCGCTGGTTGGCCCAGCAAATCCCCCAAGACTCGCGCCAGCTCGCCCGCATCCCGGGGATCATCCAGCAGCAGCGCATTGGCGCGCTGCGCCAGCAGCCCGGCAATGCCGCAGTACTTCGGCCCGCTGACCACCACCGGCAGGCCGTGGGCCATGGCCTCCAGCACCACCATCGCAAAGGTGTCCTCGAAGGTGGGATGCACCAGGATGTCGGCGGCTTCATAGGCCGGGCTCACGTCCTTGAGGGCCCCCAGAAAGAAAACCCGCGAACCCAGCTTGAGCGCCTCGGCCAGCGCGCGGAACTCGGCAATGTGGGCTGGGTTGCCCACCACGGCCAGCACCACGTCGTCCGGCAACTGGGTCATGGCCTGCAGCAAGGCCTGCAGGCCCTTCTTGCGGTAATCATTGCCGACAAATAACAAACAAGTGCCTTGCGCCGGCAAACCCAGCCCTGCCCTTGCCTCGCGCTTGCGATCCATGGTCACCGGCAAGCTGGGCATATTGATGCCCGGCGTGATGACGGAAAGCGCGTCGCGGCAGCCCGGGTAGGCAGCCTCCATGATGGGCCGCAGGCTTTCGGAGGTCACCACCACCTGCCTGCCTGGGCGGGCTGCATAACGTGCGCGCTCCAGGCCCAGGTAAGCCAGCAGGCGCGGGCTGGTCACGACCTTGACCCAGCGCAGGACACGGCGCAAGCCTTGGCGTCCCTGGAACAGGCTGTATTTGACCGGCAGCACGTGCACCGTCTGCACCTCGCCGTGCCAGGTGTTCTCATGCGAATGCACCACGTCAAAGCCACGGCGTGTCGCCCACCAGGTGGCCGTGGCGAACCACAGCTGGTTGATCCAGCGCGGCTTGCGCAGCGGGGCCGAAACCTTGTGGTAAATCACGCCCGGCCACTGGTGATCGATTTGCTGCGCGAACACATGCACCTCGTGCCGGGCCGCGAGCTGCTCGACCAGGGCGATGGAGTAACGTTCCGCACCGCCGCCGGTCGGGGAGAAAGTCCGGTTGAAAACGGCGATGCGGAGTTTCCGGGGCGCAGCCGCCAAAGGCGTGGGCGGGCTCATTTTTTCCGGCGGTCTTCGTAAGCGGTGGCAACCTTGAGCCAGAACACCGGCAAGGTGGTCGAGCGCAGCACTGGCACTCGCGGCAGCCGCAGCAGGTCCATGCCTTCGTGGCAGCGGCTGCGCTGGGTGGTGGTGGCGGTGGCAAAGCCCAGCGTCCGCGCCATCTCCACATGCCTGGCCTCGAAATGGCCGTAGGGATAGCAGAAATGCGCCACCGGCCCGCCCGTGACGGATTCCAGCCCGGTTTTGCCCCGCACCATTTCCTCGACGCAGCCCGCCTCGTCGGTTTCCATCAGGTTGGCGTGGCTGTAGGTGTGCGAGCCTATCTCCTGCCCACCCGCCACCCATTGTCGGATCTCGCCCTCATCCATCAGCGGCGTCTGCGGGATGCCGATGCCCTGGTCCCAGATGTTGGTTTTCCCGAGCAAGCCGCTGACCGCATAGCAGGTCGACGAAAAGCCCTGTTTCACCAGCACCGGCAAGGCATGGCTCAGGTTGTTGCGGTAGCCGTCATCAAAGGTGATGCCAACCACCTTGCCGCCGCGCTCGCCGCGCAGGTAGGGCATCAGGCCGCTCATCGAGAGGCCGGTGTAGCCCAGGCGCTTGAGCCAGGCCATTTGCCGCGCGAAAGCCGCGGGCGACACGTAGAGCCCGCGGAACGGGCTGCTGCCTTTGGGCGGAGCCTCGGCGATCTGGTGGTAGACCAGGATGGGGATGGGTTGGCGGTTCAGGGTCGGCATGGACAGGAAGAAAGGTTCACAGCAGCACGATGTCGTATTGCTCCTGCGCCATCGCGGCTTCCGCCTGCAGGGAAATCGGCTTGCGGATGAAGTCGCTGAGGCTGGCAAGGTGCTGGCTTTCCTCGTCGAGAAAGAGTTCTATCACCTTGGGCGAGGCCACCACGCGGAATTCGCGCGGGTTGAACTGGCGCGCCTCGCGCAGGATCTCGCGCAGGATGTCGTAGGTCACGCTGCGCGCGGTCTTGACGACACCCTTGCCCATGCAGGCACTGCAGGGTTCGCAGAGCTGGTGGGCGAGCGATTCGCGCGTGCGTTTGCGTGTCATCTCCAGCAGGCCCAGCGCGGAAAAACCGTTGACCGTGGTCTTGATGCGGTCGCGCGCCAGTTGCTTCTGGAATTCGGCCAGCACCGCGTCGCGGTGGTTTTCCCGGATCATGTCGATGAAGTCGACGATCACGATGCCGCCCAGGTTGCGCAGGCGCAGCTGGCGCGCGATGGCCTGCGAGGCCTCCAGATTGGTCTTGAAGATGGTGTCATCGAAATTGCGCGCGCCGACAAAACCACCGGTGTTCACATCCACCGTGGTCAGCGCCTCGGTCTGGTCGATGATCAGGTAGCCGCCCGACTTCAGGTCCACGCGCCGGCCCAGGGCCTTGGCGATCTCCTCGTCGATGTTGAAGAGGTCGAAGATGGGCCGCTCGCCGCCGTAGTGCTGCAGCTTCTGCACGGTGGCCGGCATGAACTCCATGGCGAAGGTCTTGAGCTTTTCGAACTGCTCGCGCGAGTCTATGCGTATGGTCTGCGTGTCCTCCACCACCAGGTCGCGCAGCACGCGCTGCAGCAGGTTCAGGTCCTGGTGCAGCACCGACGCCGGCGGCAGGCGCAGCGAGGCGTCCTTGATGCGCGCCCAGGTCTTGCGCAGGTAGGTGATGTCCTCGGCCAGTTCGGCGTCCGTCGCGTCCTCGCCGTTGGTGCGCAGGATGAAACCGCCGCCCATGTCGCCGGCCAGGGCCTGCACGCGCTGGCGCAACTCCTCGCGCTGCCGGGGCGGGATTTTTTGTGAGACGCCGATGTGGTTGTCCTGCGGCAGGAAGACCAGCAGGCGGCCCGCGATGCTGATCTGCGCCGTCAGGCGCGCGCCCTTGGTGCCTATGGGGTCCTTGAGGACCTGCACCATCACCGCCTGGCCTTCGAACAGCTGTTTTTCAATCGGCTGCAGCGAGGCCATGGCCGGCGCCGTGAGGCCGCCGGCTGCGGCCTGGGCGTCGCTGTCGGCATGGCGGCTGCTGATGCTGCTCATCAAATCGGCCACGTGCAGGAAGGCCGCGCGGTCCAGTCCGATGTCGATGAAGGCCGACTGCATGCCGGGCAGCACCCGGGCCACCTTGCCCAGATAGACATTGCCGACCAGGCCGCGTTCCAGGGTGCGCTCGACATGAAGCTCCTGCACCGCACCGTGCTCGACCACCGCCACCCGGGTTTCCTGCGGCGACCAGTTGATCAGGATGTCTTGTTGCATGGGGGTCCTGAAAAAGTGTGGGGTTCGGAGGCTAGAGGCGAATGCCGGCGGCTTTCAGCAAAAGCGCCGTTTCCCTCAGCGGGAGCCCCATGATGCCACTGTAGCTGCCGTCTATCCGGCTGATGTGCATGGCCACCCTGCCCTGCACCGCATAAGCGCCGGCCTTGCCCATGGGTTCGCCACTGGCCACGTAGCTGCGAATCTCGGCCGGCGTCAGTTCGTCAAAACTCACGCGCGAAGTGCTGAGGGCCGCGAAACGGCGGCGCCCGGCCTGCACGGCCACGGCCGTCAATACCCGGTGCGTACCGCCCGACAACTCGCGCAGCATGCGCGCCGCGTCCTTCGCGTCGTCCGGCTTGCCGTAAATCACGCGGCCCATGGCCACCGTGGTGTCCGAGCAGAGTATGGGCGCCGGCGGTAGCTTGCGCCGCTTGAGGCGCGCGACCGCCGCATCGAGCTTGAGGGCGGTGACACGCTGCACGTAGGTGGCGGGCGCTTCGTTTTTAAGCGCTGCCTCCAGCGACTCGGCATCTTCTTCGGCGTCCGGGAGCAAGAGTTCGTGTCGCACGCCCAGTTGCTCCAGCAATTGCCGCCGCCTGGGGCTTTGTGAGGCCAGGTAAATAAAGTCAGCCATGCGCAGGCTACTCTCGATGGTAAGGATGGTTAATCGTGATGCTCCACGCGCGGTAGAGCTGCTCGATCAGCAGCACACGCACCATGGCATGCGGCAAGGTCAGGTCCGAGAGGCGCAGGCGCTCGTGCGCGGCCTGCTTGAAGCCGGCGTCCAGCCCGTCGGGCCCGCCTATCACGATGGCGACGTCGTCGCCGGACAGCTGCCAGGCTTTAAGCCTTTCGGCCAGGGCCACGGTGGTCACGGCCGTGCCGCGTTCATCAAGCGCCACGACACGGGTGCCGCGCGCGATGCTGGCCTCTATGCGCCCGCGCTCGGCGGACAGCAGGTTTTCCAGGGTCTTGGAGGCGCGCGGCTCGGTCTTGACGGCCTTGAGCTCGACCTTGAGTTCGGGCGGAAAGCGTTTGGCGTAGTCGTCGTAGGCCGTCTGCGCCCAGTCGGGCACCTTCTGGCCGACGGCTACGATCGTCAGCCTCATTTGCTCCGGGAAGCGGTTTTCCTGGGGGCGGGTTTCTTCGCCGTGGTCTTGGCGGCGGCCACGGCCGTCTTCCGGGCGACGACCTTTTTGGGTGCCGGCACCTTGACGATGGGCGCTTTCACGGCGGGCTTGGCCGTCTTGGCTCCGGCGCGCGCCGGCTTGGCGGCGGGCTCGG
Organism: Polaromonas sp. P1_H6; assembly: GCF_056405195.1. NCBI lineage: Bacteria > Pseudomonadati > Pseudomonadota > Betaproteobacteria > Burkholderiales > Comamonadaceae > Polaromonas > Polaromonas sp. P1_H6. Next base: position 45,615 of record NZ_JBFUCN010000007.1, on the reverse strand, counting down.
CCGCCGTCGCGGTCGCATTGCGTTTGGCGGTCCAGTCGTTGGTCTTGCCGACGCGGCCCACATAGCTGGAGTCAGGGGCCTTGGCGGGCGCCTTGGTTGGTGCTTTGCCCGGTGCTTTTGCCGCCGATTTGGCCGCCGTCTTTGCGCCTGGTTTGGCGGCGGTTTTCGCGCCGGCACGGCTGGCCTTGGGCTTGGCTTCGGGTTCGGCGACGGGTTTGGAGGCCTTCACCAACGGCGCGGGCGCGCCCAGTTTCTGCTTGATGGGCTTGTCGCCCCAGAGCTCTTCGAGGTGGTAGTACTGGCGGATGGTCGGCTGCATGATGTGCGCCACTGCGGCGCCGCAGTCGACGATGATCCATTCCCCGTTGTCTTCGCCCTCGATGCGCGGCTTGGCGAAGCCGGCGTCGCGCACCGCATCGCGCACGCTGGCGGCCAGCGCCTTGGTCTGGCGGTTGGAGCTGCCCGAAGCGATGATCACGCGCTCGAACAGCGAGGTGATGTGTTCGGTGTCGAAAACCTGGATGTCCTGCGCCTTGACGTCCTCCAGGCCATCAATGATGGCGCGCTGCAATTTCTGCACATCCTTTTTATCGGCGGCGGCGGAGGTTTTGGCGGTGGTGGAGGTCATGCAGTGTGGTGCTTCGATAAGGTAGGGAATTAATGGGAACGGTATAGCTGGTGCAGTGAAATATAACGCGCAACGGCTTCAGGAACCAACCGGGTAATTTCCCCCGCCGTGGCCGCCCCGGAGGCCGTTAACTGGCGTATCTGGGTGGCGCTCACGGGCATCAGGGGGAGATCGAGCAGGGTAAAACGGCTGCTGCGGCTTTCGTAGGCCTCAAATTGAGGCTCGGCCGGCATGGATTGTGCGCGGCCAGCTATACAAATTATAGCAAGGTCGAGGATGTCCTGCCACCGGTGCCATTGCCGGAAGGCGGCGAACTGATCGGCGCCTATAAACAGGTAGAGATGGGCGCCCGGATTCTCGGCCTGCAGGGCCAGAAGTGTGTCTATCGTGAAGGTCGGCCCGGGGCGCTGCACCTCGCGCTCGTCCACCCGCACATGGGGGATGGATTCGAACGCCAGCCTGGCCATGGCCAGCCGGTAGGCCGGCGCGCTCAGGGACTGCGACTTGTGCCAGGCATGGCCCGTGGGCACCACATACAGCGTGTCCAGGCCGAACTGCGTGACGGCCGCCCCGGCCAGGGCTACATGGGCGTTGTGCGGCGGGTCGAAGGCGCCGCCAAAGACGCCTATGCGTTTGCCCGCGGGAGGCGGCTTTGCGTTCAAACCCAGTCCCGCCGCGGCAAAAACGCCGTGTACAGGCGCTCTTCAGGGCTGCCGGGCTCGACGCCCCGCTGGTAGGACCAGCTCGCCAGCGGCGGCATGGACATCAGGATGGACTCGGTGCGCCCGCCCGACTGCAGGCCGAAATGCGTGCCGCGGTCCCAGACCAGGTTGAATTCCACGTAGCGGCCGCGGCGGTAGAGCTGGAATTCGCGCTCCCGTTCGCCATAAGGCGTGTCCTTGCGCCGCTCCACGATGGGCAGGTAGGCCTGCAAAAAGGAATCCGCCACGCCCTGCATCATGGCAAAGCTGCGCTCGGGGCCCAGTTCCTGGAAGTCGTCGAAAAACACGCCGCCTATGCCGCGCTGCTCCTGCCGGTGCTTGAGGTAGAAGTATTCGTCGCACCACTGCTTGAAGCGCGGGTATTTGTCCTCGCCGAAGGGCGCCAGCGCGTCCTTGCAGGCCTGGTGGAAGTGCACGGCGTCTTCCTCGAAGCCGTAGTACGGCGTCAGGTCCATGCCGCCGCCGAACCAGCAGACCGGCGCATCGGGGCTGGCGGCCGGCGCCGCGGCCAGCATGCGCACGTTCATGTGCACCGTCGGCACATAGGGATTGCGCGGGTGGAACACCAGCGAAACGCCCAGCGCCTCAAACGGCGCGCCGGCCAGTTCGGGCCGGTGCTGTGTCGCCGACGGCGGCAATTTTGGCCCGCGCACATGCGAAAAGCCGCAGCCGGCGCGCTCGAACACCTCGCCCTGCTCCAGGATCATGGTCAGCCCGTTGCCCTGCAGCGTCTCGCCGGGCTCCTTTTGCCAACGGTCGGCCACAAAAGGGCTGCCGTCGATCTCCGAGATGGCCTGGGTGATGCGCTGCTGCAGCGCCAGCAAAAAGTCTCGAACGCCTGAAATATCGGTAGTCATACTGAGGTGTACCCCAAAGAACAGGCGCCGCACAGCGGCAGCCGTCCGATGATCAGGGCTTGAGCGCGCGCCAGCCGATGTCCTTGCGGTACTGCGCACCGTCAAAACCCAGGCCCTGCGCGACCTCGTAGGCGCGCTGCTGCGCGGCCTTGACCGTGCTGCCGAGCGCCGTCACGCAGAGCACGCGGCCGCCCGAGGTCAGTGTCGCATCGCCATCCTTGCGCGTGCCGGCGTGGAACACCATGGCGTCCTCGGGCGCGTCGCCGGGTTTGACCAGGCCGTGAATCGCGTCGCCCTTGCGCGGGTTCAGCGGGTAGCCGTGCGCGGCCATCACCACGCCCAGGGCCGGCCGGCGGTCCCAGTCGAGCTCGATCTGGTCCAGCGCGCCCGAGGTGGCCGCCATCATCACGTCGTAGAGATCGGTCTTGAGCCGCATCATGATGGGCTGGGTTTCCGGGTCGCCCATGCGGCAGTTGAATTCGAGTGTCTTGGGCTTGCCTTCGGCGTCGATCATCAGGCCGGCATACAGGAAGCCGGTGAAGGGGATGCCGTCTTTTTCCATGCCCTTGATGGTCGGCAGGATGATCTCGCGCATGGCGCGGCCGTGCACTTCGGGTGTGACCACCGGGGCCGGCGAATACGCGCCCATGCCTCCGGTGTTCGGGCCTTCGTCGCCGTCCAGCAGGCGCTTGTGGTCCTGGCTGGTGGCCATGGCAGCCACGTTCTTGCCGTCGCACATCACGATGAAGCTGGCTTCCTCGCCCTGCAGGAATTCCTCGATGACGACGCGCGCGCCGCCCTCGTTGTGCGTCACGCCCAGCGGGTTGAAATCCGGGTTGGGCGCGAGCATGAATTCGATGGCCTCGTGCGCCTCGTGCAGCGTCATCGCCACCACCACGCCCTTGCCGGCTGCCAGGCCGTCGGCCTTGACGACGATGGGCGCGCCTTTTTCGTCCACATAGGCGTGGGCCGCGGCCGCGTCGGTAAAGGTTTCGTATTCGGCCGTGGGAATGCCGTGGCGCTTCATGAAGGCCTTGGAAAAGGCCTTGGAGCTTTCCAGTTGCGCGGCGGCCTTGGTCGGACCGAAAACCCGCAGGCCGTGCGCGCGGAACTCATCCACGATGCCCGCCGCCAGCGGCTGCTCGGGGCCGACCACGGTCAGCGCGATCTTTTCGGCCAGCGCCCATTCGCGCAGCGCCTTTACATCGGTGATGGCGATGTTTTCCAGCCGCGAATCGAGCGCCGTGCCGCCGTTGCCGGGCGCGACGTAGACCGCCTGGACTTTCGGGGACTGGGCCAGTTTCCAGGCCAGCGCGTGCTCACGGCCGCCGCCACCAATAACAAGAACTTTCACGGGAGGTTCAATCTAAAAAACAGCAAATAGCTGAGGTACACAACAAGAATAAATACGATGCCGAAAATGACCTTGGCGGCCGCCTTGCCTCGGCGCTGCATCTCAAGCGCCTGGTCGTTGACTTTGCCGGCCTTCATGATGTTGGCCCGGGTTTCGTCGACCAGCGACTTCTGCACGGCCAGGGATTCCTTCTGCAACGCAATGGCCTCGCCGCGCAGGCGGTTGCCCTCCTGCAGCAGGGTTTCAATGCGGGCCAGCCGTTCCGAATCGTCCATCATCTCACCCTTGGGCTTCAGTTTTCGAGGGCCGCGTTGTGGAACACGTCCTGGGTGTCGTCCAGGTCTTCCAGCACGTCCAGCAGTTTTTGCATCTTGCGGGCGTCCTCGCCGGCGAGCTCGATCGTGTTGTCGGCGCGCATGGTGACTTCGGCGATCTCGGGCTTGAGGCCGGCGGCCTCCAGCGCGTTGCGCACGGCCTCGAAGCCGGTGTAGGGCGTGAGCACCTCGATGGCGCCGTCCTCATGTGTGATCACGTCGTCGGCGCCGGACTCCAGCGCCACTTCCATGACCTTGTCCTCGCTGGTGCCGGGCGCAAAAATCAGCTGGCCGCAGTGCTTGAACTGGAAGGCCACCGAGCCCTCGGTGCCCATGTTCCCGCCATTCTTGGAAAAGGCGTGGCGGATCTCGGCCACGGTGCGCACCTTGTTGTCGGTCATGCAGTCGACGATGATGGCCGCGCCGCCTATGCCGTAGCCCTCGTAGCGCACCTCTTCGTACTGCACGCCTTCCAGGCTGCCGGTGGCCTTGGCGATGCCGTATTTGACGTTTTCATTGGGCATGTTGGCCGCTTTGGCCTTGTCCACCGCCAGCCGCAGCCGCGGGTTGATGCCCAGGTCGCCGCCGCCCATGCGGGCCGCCACCATGATCTCGCGCATCACGCGCGTCCAGATTCGCTGGCGTTTTTCGTCCTGGCGGCCCTTGCGGTGTTGAATATTCGCCCATTTACTATGACCAGCCACGACGGAAACCCTTTATTCAATGCTTTTCGGTGATTAATTGATTTAATCTACAAACCGCATTTTACTTTTTCACCCACCGCACACCCCCATGGCCGAAACCACCGCCCTCCCCCTGCTCATCGCCCGCAACGCCGACACCCAGTGCGAACTGCTGCCCGGCCTGGCGAACCGCCACGGCCTGATCACCGGCGCCACCGGCACCGGCAAGACCGTCACGCTGCAGACTCTGGCCGAAAACTTCTCGAAAATCGGCGTCCCGGTCTTCATGGCCGACGTCAAGGGCGACCTGACCGGCATCAGCCAGGCCGGCACCATAGGCGCCAAGATGGCCGGCGTGCTCAAGGAGCGCGGCATAGACATCCCCGAATCGCTGGCCTGCCCGGCCACGCTGTGGGACGTCTTCGGCGAGCAGGGCCACCCGGTGCGCGCCACCGTCTCCGATATGGGGCCGCTGCTGCTGGGCCGCATGCTCAACCTCAACGAGACCCAGGCCGGCGTGCTCAACCTGGTGTTCAAGATCGCCGACGACGACGGCATGCTGCTGCTGGACCTCAAGGACCTGCGCGCCATGCTGCAGTACGTGGGCGACAACGCCAGCGAGTTCACCACCCAGTACGGCAACGTCAGCGCCGCCAGCGTGGGCGCCATCCAGCGCGGCCTGCTGCAGGTCGAAAGCCAGGGCGGCGACAAGTTCTTCGGCGAGCCCATGCTCAACATCAGCGACTTCATGCAGACCGTTGACGGCAAGGGCGTCATCAACATCCTGGCTGCCGACAAACTCATGAACTCGCCGCGCCTGTACGCCACCTTCCTGCTGTGGATGCTCTCCGAGCTGTTCGAGCAGCTCCCTGAAATCGGCGACCCTGAAAAACCCAAGCTGGTCTTCTTCTTCGACGAGGCGCATTTGCTCTTCAACGAAGCGCCCAAGGTGCTGGTCGAGCGCATCGAACTGGTGGTTCGCCTGGTGCGCTCCAAGGGCGTCGGCGTGTATTTCGTGACGCAAAACCCGCTGGACATCCCCGATTCGGTGCTGGCCCAGCTCGGCAACCGCGTGCAGCACGCGCTGCGCGCCTTCACGCCGCGCGACCAGAAGGCCGTCAAGGCCACGGCGCAGACCATGCGGCAAAAGCCCGGCCTGGACATCGAGACCGCCATCACTGAACTGGCCGTCGGCGAAGCGCTGGTCAGCCTGCTCGACGCCAAGGGCCGGCCCGGCATCACCGAACGCGTGTATGTGCTGCCGCCCGGCAGCCAGATCGGCCCCATCACACCGGCGCAGCGCCAGGCCCTGCTCCAGGGTTCGCTGGTCGCGGGTGTCTATGAAAAAACCGTGGACCGCGAATCGGCCTACGAAAAGATCAAGGGCCGCGCCGAAGTGGCGGCGACCGAAGCCGCAAAGGCGCCCCAGGGCGGTGCGGCCGGCACCAGCGACTCCGGCGGCATCATGGGCGGCCTTAACGACGTGCTCTTCGGCACCACAGGCCCGCGCGGCGGCAAGCACGACGGCCTGGCCCAAAGCATGGCCAAGTCCGCCGTGCGCACCATGGGCTCGGCCGTGGGCCGCGAGATCATCCGCGGCGTGCTCGGCAGCATTTTCGGCGGCAAGAAACGCTGAGGCGAATTCCCTCTCCGCCCCCTCTTTCTCCCTCTCCCCCGGGGAGAGAGGGGGACGTGAGGGCCAGCGGCCTTTGAACACACGCGGTGCAACGTCCAGCGCCGCAGGCCCCCATCCCAGCCTTTCCCCAGCGGGGGAAGGAGCAATACCGCTGTCGCAAATTGGCGACCCGGTGCGTGCCGGGCTTGTCAAGCCCGGCACGCATGGCTACATTGGTTTTTTTGAAGGATACGCAATGCCCGCTGAAGTTGCCGCCCCGTCTTCCGGTCCTCAATCCTCCCCGCCTGCCTCACCGGCGTCCCCCGCCTCCCACATCAGGCTGACCTCGCACGCCGGCGGCTCCGGTGCGCTGCCCATCCATTGGGGCGCGGCCACACCCGCCGAACGCGGGCCGGTGGTCGGCACCACCACCAAACGCAGCCACCGCAACGTCATCGGCACCCACAGCGGCTCCTACAGCGTCTACCGCGCGCTCGCCATCGCTTCGGGCGCACTGTCAGCCAAACACAAGGCCGATCTCACCAACACCTCGCCCACCGACGTCATCGGCCCCTACCCGCAGTGGAGCGAGCCCGGCCGCATCGTCGCCATGGACCCCTGGGGCGCCACCGTGGCCGACGTCTTCTCGGCCGAACTGGCCGCCGGCTACGACATACGCCCGACCATCGCGGTCACGCAGGCCCACGTCATCCTGCCCGAAGTGATTGAAGCCTTGCAGTCCGGCCGGCTCAAGGCCGATGGCAAATACCTCACCGCCGGCGGTGCGGCCATGGTGACCAAGGTGGCCGTCGAGCCGGTCTGGTACCTGCCCGAGGTGGCCCGGCGCTTCGGCTGCGGCGAGACCGACCTGCGCCGCGTGCTGTTCGAGGAAACCGGCGGCATGTACCCCGAACTCGTCACGCGCAGCGACCTGGAAGTCTTCCTGCCTCCCATAGGCGGCCTCACCGCCTACATCTTCGGCAAGCCGCGCGACCTGGCCAACCCCGAGATCGAACTCACCGCCCGCGTGCACGACGAATGCAACGGCTCGGACGTCTTCGGCTCCGACATCTGCACCTGCCGTCCCTACCTCACGCACGCCATCGAGGAATGCATACAGGGCGCGCAGCGCGGCGGCGTCGGCCTGGTGTCTTACTTCCGCAAGGAAGGCCGCGCGCTCGGCGAGGTCACCAAGTTCCTGGTCTACAACGCCCGCAAGCGCCAGGTCGGCGGCGACACCGCAGACCAGTATTTCGCCCGCACCGAATGTGTGGCCGGCGTGCAGGACATGCGCTTCCAGGAGCTCATGCCCGACGTGCTGAACTGGCTGGGCATCCGGAAAATCCACCGGCTGGTCTCCATGAGCAACATGAAATACGACGCCATCACGCGCGCCGGCATCGAGGTCGTCGAGCGCGTCAACATCCCCGACCACATGATCCCCGCCGACGCCCAGGTCGAGATGGATGCCAAGATGGCCGCCGGCTACTTCACGCCCGGCGCCGTACCCGATGCCGAGGAACTCAAAAAAGCCAAGGGCCGGGGGCTGGATGCCTGAAGCCACCACGCCTCCTGTCAATGCCGCATACACCATCGCCGGCAACCTGCGCGGCATAGGCGCCGCCACCGAACTGCGATCCACCGCCACCATACGCGCGCGCGCCGCCGCCCTGCTGGCCCGCGCGCGCCGCGGCGAATCGGCCTGGTTCAGCGTCAACGACGGCGCCCTGTCCACCGCCGCGGGCCTGGTCGCCGAGATCACGCGCGCCCGCTATCCAACCCTGGACATTCCCTACCACTCGCGCTGGCGGCATTTCGAGGCCGGCGGCATCGACCGCCCAGCCCTGCTCAGTGAAGCGCTGGGCTCCGCCACGGCGGCCGGCCGCGCACGCGCCCAGATCGACCTGGCGCTGATCAGCGTGCTGCTCGACGCCGGCGCCGGCCCGCAATGGCGCTACCTCGAAACCGCCCAGGGCGAACGGCCCGGCTGCGAATACAGCCGCTCCGAAGGCCTGGGCGTGGCCAGCTTCCATGCCTTCATGGCCGGCATGTTCTCCAGCGACCCGCAGTACCCGCTGCAGGCCGATGCCGCGGGCCTCAAGGCCGTCACCGCCGAACAACTCGCCGCCGCCTTCCAGGTCACCGAGGGCAATCCGCTGATAGGCCTTGAAGGCCGCGCCGCGCTGCTGCGCCGCCTTGGCCAGGCCCTGCAAGACCAGCCCGCGCTCTTCGGGCCGCGCGGCCGCCCCGGCCACCTGTTCGAGGTGCTGGTGCTGCCCGGCAAAAACACCGTCGAGGCGCATGAACTGCTGTCCATCCTGCTCACCGGCCTGTCGTCCATCTGGCCCGCGCAGAACCTGCTGGGCAGCATCCCGCTCGGCGACTGCTGGCGGCACTCGGCGGCCGGCGAGGCCGACGGCGGGCCCAGCCAGGGCTGGATGCCCTTCCACAAGCTTTCGCAGTGGCTCACCTATTCGCTGCTCGAACCCTTTGAATGGGCCGGCGTGCAGGTCAATGGCCTGGACGCCCTCACCGGCCTGCCCGAGTACCGCAACGGCGGCCTGTTCCTGGACGCCGGCGTGCTGCTGCTCAAGGACCCGGCCCAGGCCGGCCGCCTGCACCAGGCCGGCGACGAACTGATCGTCGAATGGCGCGCGCTCACGGTGGCCCTGCTCGACGAACTCGCGCCGCTGGTGCGCGAGCAGTTAGGATTGACCGCTGAACAGATGCCGCTGGCCTGTGTGCTCGAAGGCGGCACCTGGGCCGCGGGGCGCGCGCTGGCACAGCAATTGCATCAAGGCCTGCCGCCCCTGAACATCGAAAGCGACGGCACGGTTTTCTGAAATTTTTCCGGGAAGCCTGCCGGGAACAAGAGCGACGACAAATAAAGACAAGACCACAGAGGCACACACGCACATGACCATCCAGCCCAGCAAAGTCCACCTGATAGACCATCCCCTGGTGCAGCACAAGCTCACCCTGATGCGCCGCAAGGACGCCTCCACCAACACCTTCCGCACCCTGCTCAACGAGCTCAGCATGCTGATGGCCTATGAGGTCACGCGCGACATGCCCATGCAGGACATCGAGATCGAAACCCCGCTCGAAAAAACCACCTCAAAGGTCATAGACGGCAAGAAGCTGGTGTTTGTCTCCATCCTGCGTGCCGGCAACGGCATCCTCGAAGGCATGCTCAGCGTGGTGCCCGGCGCGCGCGTGGGCCACGTCGGCCTGTACCGCGACCCGAAGACGCTCACGGCCGTCGAGTACTACTTCAAGATGCCGCATGACATGGAAGAGCGCGACATCGTGGTCGTCGACCCCATGCTGGCCACCGGCAACTCGGCCATCGCGGCCGTCGAGCGGCTCAAGGAACTGAACCCCAAGTCCATCAAATTCGTCTGCCTGCTGACCTGCCCCGAAGGCATCAAGGCCCTGCAGGCCGCGCATCCCGACGTGCCCATCTACACGGCAGCCATTGACCGCGAACTCAACAGCCATGGCTATATCCTCCCAGGCCTAGGCGACGCCGGGGACCGCATCTTCGGCACGAAATGAGCCCCCACGGTCGCTCACTGCGTGTAGCTCCCTGCCCCCCGAGGGGGCCGCTGCGCCTGCGGCCCGGCAAAGCCGGTTCCGCGGCCCCTGCTTGGAAAAGCGGGAACGGTGATCTCTTGATTTTTTGCCGCTGTTTTTCCTGAACCTGAACCCACCAACCCGGAGAGTCCCATGTTTCAAGCCTCCCGCCTCAAGCGCCGCCAACTCGTGCTGCTGGCCACCGCCGCCGCCATCGCACTGCCCGGCCTGGCGTTTGCCCAGGCCAAGACCAAGGTCGCCGCGCTGTACACCGTGCCCTTCGAGCAGCAATGGGTCAGCCGCCTGCACAAGGCGCTGAAAGCCGCCGAGGCGCGCGGGGAGATTGAATACAAGGCCACCGAGAACGTCTCCAACGCCGACTACGAACGTGTGATGCGCGAATACGCCACGGCCGGCAACGCGCTGATCGTCGGCGAAGCCTTCGCCGTCGAGGCCGCGGCCCGCAAGGTCGCCAAGGATTTCCCGAAAGTGTCTTTCCTGATGGGATCGTCGGGCAAGCCACAGGCGCCCAACTTCTCGGTGTTCGACAACTACATCCAGGAGCCGGCCTACCTGAGCGGCATGATCGCCGGCGGCGTCACCAAGACCAACAAGATCGGCATGGTCGGCGGCTTCCCGATTCCCGAAGTCAACCGCCTGATGAACGCCTTCATGGCTGGCGCCAAGGAAACCAACCCCAAGGTCGAGTTCAGCGTGAGTTTCATCAACAGCTGGTTTGACCCGCCCAAGGCCAAGGAAGCCGCCTTCGCGATGATCGACAAAGGGGCCGACGTGATGTACGCCGAACGCTTCGGCGTCAGCGATGCCGCCAAGGAAAAAGGCAAGCTCGCCATCGGCAACGTCATTAACACCCAGGACAAATACCCCGACACCGTGGTGGCCTCGGCCCTGTGGAATATGGAGCCCAGCATCGACCGCGCCATCAAGCTCGTCAAGGAAGGCAAGTTCAAGGCCGAGGACTACGGCCCGTATTCGATGATGAAGTACAAGGGTTCCGAACTGGCCCCGCTGGGCACCTTCGAGAAGAAGATCCCCGCCGACATCGTCGCCAAGGTCAAGGCCAAAGAGAAAGACATCCTCGACGGCAAGGCCACCATCAAGGTCGACGACAACCAGCCCAAGTCCACGACCAAATAATCGCTGAACCCGAAAGGCGCGCCGTATGCATTTTGAGTTTGACTTGCGGCGCATCTTTTCGTCCCGGCTGTCGGCTTTTGTCGTCATCGGTTTTCTGGCCCTGAGCCTGGCCGGCTGCGCCACCCGGCCCGCCGCCGGCACGCCGGTGCGGCTTGACGAAACACCGCGCATCGCCGTGATGTCAGCCTTCCAGCCTGAACTCACCCTGCTGCTGCTGCAGCTGCAGGCGCCCGCGCGGCACCGCATCAACGGCGTCGACTTCCACACCGGCACGCTGCAGGGCAAGCCGGTCGTGCTGTTTCTCTCCGGCATCAGCATGGTCAACGCGTCCATGAACACGCAACTCGTGCTGGACCGCTTCAACATCCACAGCATCGTCTTCAGCGGCATCGCCGGCGGCGTCAACCCCGGCCTGCACATCGGCGACGTCAGCGTGCCGGCCCAGTGGGGCCAGTACCTCGAGGTATTGATGGCGCGCGAAACCGCGCCTGGCAAATTCGCCATCCCGCCGCGCATGGAAGCCCAGACCCTGGCGCCCTACGGCATGCTGCATCCGCGCCCCGTCGAAACCCGCACGGCCGCCAGCCCGGCGCCGGTGCGCAAGTTCTGGTTCGAGGTCGACCCGCGCATGCTGGCCGTGGCCCGCGGCCTGGGCCCTATCGCGCTGGAGTCCTGCAATGCCGGCGTCTGCCTGACGCACAAGCCGCAGCTCCTGGTCGGCGGCAACGGCGTCTCCGGCCAGGCCTTTGTCGACAACGCCGCCTTCCGCGAATACACCTTCAAGACCTTTGGCGCCAATGTGCTCGACATGGAAACCGCCGCCGTCGGCATGGTGGCCTATAGCAATGGCGTGCCCTACATTGCGTTTCGCTCCCTCAGCGACCTGGCCGGTGGAGGGGACGGCGCCAATGAGATGGTGACCTTCATGAATATCGCCGCGGACAATTCGGCGAAAGTATTGCTGGCGTTCCTCCTGGCATGGACACCCTGAGGGGCTTTTCACTCCCTCTCCCCCTGGGAGAGGGTTGGCGTGAGGGCCTGCGGCCTGCAAACACACACGGCGCAACATCAGACGCCGACGGCCCCCATCCCAGCCTTCCCCCAGCGGGGGAAGGAGTCATACCGTGACAGCCGCTCCCGTCCTTCGCCTCAGCGGCATCACCAAACGCTTCGGCCCGCTGCTCGCCAACGACGCGATCTCGCTGGACCTGCAGGCCGGCGAAATCCTCGCGCTGCTCGGCGAGAACGGCGCCGGCAAGTCCACGCTGGTGTCCATCCTGTTCGGCCACTACACGGCCGACGAAGGCAGCATCGAGGCCTTCGGCCGGCCGCTGCCGCCCGGCAACCCGCGTGCGGCACTCGAGGCCGGCATCGGCATGGTGCACCAGCATTTCACGCTGGCTGACAACCTTAGCGTGCTCGACAACGTGATGATGGGCAGCGAGCCGCTGTGGCAACCGTTCTCGCGGCGCGGTGCTGCGCGCGCGAAGCTGCTGGACGTGGCGCAGCGCTTCGGCCTGCCGGTCGCGCCCGAGGCCAAAGTCGGCAGCCTCTCGGTCGGCGAACGCCAGCGCGTCGAGATCCTCAAGGCCCTGTACCGCGGCGCGCGCATCCTGATCCTCGACGAACCCACGGCCGTGCTGACACCGCAGGAGAGCGAGGCGCTGTTCGACACCCTGGGGCAAATGGTGGCCCAGGGACTGTCCATCATCTTCATCAGCCACAAGCTGGCCGAGGTGCTGCGTGTCTCGCAACGTGTGGCCGTGCTGCGCGCCGGCAAGCTGGTGGCCCAGGCGCCGGCCGCCGGCACCAGCCAGGCACAGCTTGCGCAGTGGATGGTGGGCCATGCCGTCGCAGCCGCGCAGCGCCGGCCCGCGCCGGCCACGGGCGCAGCCGTCTGCACACTCAACAACGTCAGCACAGCTGATGCCGGCCGCGACCGGCTCGACAGCGTCTCGCTGCAACTCAAGGCGGGCGAGATCGTCGCGATTGCCGGCGTCTCAGGCAACGGCCAGCTCGCGCTGGCTGAGCTGCTGTGCGGCATGCGCGAAGCCAGCCGGGGCACGGTGAGCTTGCTGGGCCAGCCTTTAAAAGCCTCGCCTGCCTGGCTGGTGACGCAAGGCGTGGCGCGCATCCCCGAAGACCGGCACGGCGTCGGTGTCGTCGGCGACCTCAGCGTCTGGGAAAACGCCGTGTCCGAGCGCCTGCGCAGCCAGGCGTTCTCCCAGGCACTGTGGGTCAAGCGCCAGGCCGCCCAAGCCCATGCGGCGCGCATCGTGCGCGAGTTCGACGTGCGCGGCGGCGGGCCGCACACGGCGGCCAGGTCGCTTTCCGGCGGCAATATGCAAAAGCTGATCCTCGGTAGAGCGCTGGTGTCTCCTTCGACAGAAACCGCACCCCAGCGGCCCAAACTCATCATCGCCCACCAGCCGACCTGGGGCCTGGACATAGGCGCGGTCGCCTATGTCCAGCAGCAGCTGATCGCCGCGCGCGATGCCGGCGCGGCCGTGCTGGTGATCTCCGACGACCTCGACGAGGTCATCGCGCTGGGCGACAGGGTCGCGGTCATGCATGCGGGCCGGCTCACCGAGGCCTTGCCCGGCGAGGCCTGGACGCGCGAAGCGATTGGCCTCGCCATGGCTGGCGCCCAAGCCGGGCATGAGGTGCCGGCATGAGACTCGAGAAACGCAGCGAGGTCTCCAAGCTTGCCCTGCTGCTGGCCCCGATAGGCGCGATCGCCTTCACGCTGCTGGTCAGCGCGCTGCTGGTGCTGTGGGCAGGCGCGCCGCTGGGGCAGACCTACAGCCTGCTGTTCAAGGGCGGCTTCGGCTCGGTCTTTGCGCTCAGCGAAACCCTGACGCGCGCCATCCCGCTGATCCTGACCGGCCTGGCCGCCACCGTGGCCTTCAAAGCGCGCCTCTTCAACATAGGCGCCGAAGGCCAGCTCTATGCCGGCGCGCTGGCCGCCGTGGCCGTGGGCGGCCTGCATGGCGGCACCGGCTTTGAGCTGCCCGTCTGGCTGCTGTTCGGCCTCATGATGCTGGCAGCGGCACTGGCCGGCGCCCTGCTGCTGCTGGGGCCGGCCTTGCTGAAAGCGCGGCTGGGCGTCGACGAGGTGGTCACCACCCTGCTGCTCAACTTCGTGATGCTGCTGTTTGTCTCGGCCATGCTCGACGGTCCCATGAAAGACCCGACCGCCATGGGTTGGCCGCAAAGCGTGGCGCTGCTGGGCGACCTGGAGCTGTCCAAACTGATCGAGCAGACGCGCATACACACCGGCTTGTTCTGGGCCTGCGGCCTGGCCGTGGCGCTGTGGGCCTTGCTCAAATACACGGTGCTGGGTTTTGACATACGCGCCATGGGCGCCAACGCCAGGGCGGCAGCCTTCGCCGGCGTCCCCGTCACGCGCACCGTGGTGCTGGTCGCCTTGCTCTCGGGCGCGCTCGCGGGCCTGGCCGGCGCCATCGAGGTGGCCGGCCGCACCAGCTACGTCACGCTGGACATGTCGCCCGGCTACGGCTACACCGGCATCGTGATCGCCATGCTGGCCGCGCTGAATCCGCTGGGCGTGATCGCCGCCGCCGTGTTTGTGGCCGGCGTGCTGGTAGGCGCCGACACCATGAGCCGCGCGGTCGGCGTGCCCACCTATATCGCCGATGTGATTGTTGCGGCTTCGTTGATTTCGGTGCTGGTGGCGACGCTGATGACGCAATACCGGCTGGTGTTGGGGCGCAAGCCATGACTGAGATGCTTGACATCTTGACCGCCGCTCCTTTCTGGATAGCGGTATTGCGCATCGCCACACCGCTGATCCTCGGCACCCTGGGCGTGCTGCTCTGCGAACGCGCCGGCGTGCTCAACCTAGGCATCGAAGGCATCATGGTGGCAGGCGCTTTCAACGGCTGGCTGGCCGTGTACGCCGGTGCGCCGCTGTGGCTGGGCGTGGCCGTGGCCGCGCTGACCGGCGCCATCTTCGGGCTGCTGCATGCCTTCCTCACCGTGGGCCTGGCACTCTCGCAGCACGTCGCCGGCCTGGGCATCACCCTGCTGGCGACCTCGCTCAGCTATTACGGCTACCGCGTGAGTTTCCCCAAGGTCGACACGCCGCCCACCGTCATGCCGTTTGCGCCCATGCACTGGCTCGACGGCACGGGTTTGGACATCCTGGCCGCGCAAACCCCGCTCACCTTGCTGGCGCTGGCCCTGGTGCCGCTGGTCGCCTGGCTGCTCTACCGCACGCCGGCCGGCCTGGCCATCCGCATGGTCGGCGAGAACCCCCAGGCCGCCGAAGGCCAGGGCGTCTCGGTCGCGGCCACACGCACGGCGGCCATCGTCGCCGGCTCGGCCCTGATGGGCGTGGCCGGCTCTTTCCTCACGCTCTCGGCCTTTAACGCCTTTTTCTTCAACATGGTCAACGGCCGCGGCTGGGTCTGTGTGGCCCTCGTCGTGTTCGCCTCGTGGCGGCCCGGCAAGGCGCTGCTGGGCGCCCTGCTGTTCGCGTTTTTCGACGCGCTGCAGCTGCGCCTGCAGACCTCGGGCCTGGTCAACGTGCCCTACCAGGTGTATTTGATGCTGCCCTACCTGCTGTCCATCCTCGCGCTGGTGCTGGTGGCACGCAAGGCGGCGTATCCTCAGGCCTTGATGAAACCGTACCGCAAGGGTGAGCGCTGATGCGCAGCCGCCAACCGGAAAGCGCCGACCCGGCCTTCCTCAATGAAAAAACCGCCCGCAAACAAGCCGAGCGCCAGTTGCTGCTGGACGCGCTGGGCGGTAGCATCGAAGCCGCGCCCATTGAATGGGTGCCCGGCAGTGCCATCACCATCGCACCGGCCTTGCTGGCCAGCTCGCGCCTGCAGCTGCGCCCCTGGAAAGAGGCCGACCGCGAACCGTTTGCGGCCATGACGGCCGATACCGAGGTCATGCGACACTTTCCGGCCGTGCTCACGCGTGAGCAAAGCGACGCCTGGATAGACCGCATGAGCCGCAAGATCAGCGAGCGCGGCTGGGGACTCTGGGCCCTGGACTACCTGGCCGAAGGGGCGAAGGCGCCGCAATTCGCCGGCTTCACCGGCCTCAACATTCCAGACCCGCAATTTCCGCTCGGCCCTTGCGTGGAAGTGGGCTGGCGGCTCGCGCGGCGTTTCTGGGGCCTGGGCCTGGCCAGCGAGGCGGGCCGTATGGCCTTGCGCGCCGGCTTCGAATCCCTGGGCCTGGAAGAGATCGTCGCGATGACAACGCTGCGCAACACCCGTTCGCGCGCCGTCATGCAGCGCCTGGGCATGCAGGAAAGCCCTGACTACGAATTCGACCACTGGGCTTATCCCGCGGACAATCCTGAACGGCGCTGCTGTGTGTACCGCCTGCCTCGCGCGCACTGGGCCGCGAACCCGCAAAATCGCAGCTGAAAGGCCCACGCCATGCCAGACCTCCTCGTCACCCACGCCTGGATGAAACCGTATCGCAAAGGAGAGCGCTGATGACGAGGACCACCACCCCTCGGGGCGCGCTGCTGGCGGCCTTGCTGGCGCTGGCCTGCGCCAATGTGCAAGCACTCGGCAGCAACTACAGTTACGACACATTCAAGACACCCGACGCGGTCAGCTGGGTACAGATGTGCGGGACATGGGGCAAGGACAAGCAGGGGACCTATCGCGTTCTGCACGCCGACCAGTACGCACAATCTTTTCTTTATGTTCAGTGGATGGCACGCGACGCCAACGGCAGCCTGCATGCCGAGCACACGGTGGGGATTACGGAGATGAACAACGACCACTCGGAGATCACGCTCAGCGGCCTCAGCTGCCGCGCAACGCCGAGCGGCATCGTGCTCACGGCGCGCGCCTCCTCAGGGCATGACGACAAGCTGCGCCGCATCACCATCGAAGTCGGTCCGGCCGACGGCCAGTACCGCTACCGCGCGCAACGCGCCCGCTGACACCCCACACAAGGCCCATCGCCATGCTAGACCTCCTCATCACCCATGCCACCCTGCCCGACGGCCGCAGCAACATGTCCATCGCCGTGCAAAACGGCAAGATCACCGCCGTCGAGCCCGGCCTGCAAGCACCCGCCAAGGAAACCATAGACGCCGCCGGCTACCTGCTAAGTCCGCCCTTCGTTGACCCCCACTTCCACATGGACGCCACGCTGAGCTACGGCCTGCCGCGTGTCAATGAAAGCGGCACGCTGCTCGAAGGCATCGCGCTATGGGGCGAACTCAAACCACTGCTCAAGGCCGAGGCCATCATCGAGCGCGCCCTCGCCTACTGCGACTGGGCCGTCGCCAAAGGCCTGCTGTCAATCCGCAGCCACGTCGACACCAGCGATGCCAGCCTGCTGGCCGTTGATGCGCTGCTCGAAGTGAAGAAACAAGTCGCCCCCTATATCGACCTGCAGCTGGTCGCCTTCCCGCAGGACGGCGTGCTGCGCAGCCAGGGCGGCGTCGAGAACCTCAAGCGCGCGCTAGCCAAAGGCTTGGACGTGGTCGGCGGCATCCCGCACTTTGAACGCACCATGGCCGACGGCGCCGCCAGCGTCAAGCTGCTCTGCGAGATCGCGGCTGAACGCGGCTTGCTGGTCGACATGCACTGCGACGAATCCGACGACCCGCTGTCGCGCCACATCGAAACCCTGGCGTATGAAACCCAGCGCCTGGGCCTGCAGGGCCGCGCCAACGGCAGCCATTGCACCTCCATGCACAGCATGGACAACTACTATGTCTCCAAGCTGCTGCCCCTGATCGCCGAAAGCGGCGTCAGCATCATCGCCAACCCCCTGATCAACATCACACTCCAGGGCCGCCACGACAGCTACCCGAAACGCCGAGGCATGACCCGCGTACCCGAACTCATGGCCGCCGGCGTCAACGTCGCCTTCGGCCACGACTGCGTGATGGACCCCTGGTACGGCATGGGCAGCGCCGACATGCTCGAAGTCGCGCACATGGGCCTGCACGTGGCGCAGATGACCAGCCAGAAAGGTATACGCCAGTGTTTTGATGCGGTGACGGTCAACGCCGCGAAGGTGATGCACCTCGAAGGCTATGGGCTGGAGGTGGGCTGCGACGCGAGTTTTGTGCTGCTGCAGACGCGGGATCCGGTGGAGGCGATCCGCTTGCGGGCGAATCGGCTGAAGGTTTGGAAGAAGGGAATGCTGCTGGCGCAGACGCCCGAAGTCTCGGCGCAGTTGTCGCTGCCGGGCCGGCCGGCCGCGACTGGTTTTATGGTTGCTCGATAGAGCCAATAAAGAGCTACTCATGAATCCATCCATCGCCCATGCCGAGCTCATCGCCACTTACAGGAAGGCGGAAGCAGAGGCCGCCTATAAATTCGGCTTGATCAAAACCGTTGCGGCCAAAGGCCCCAAGGCGATCCAGATGGCCGTCGAGACCGCGGACAAAGCCGCCAAACGCAGGGATGCTTATGCCAAAAAGCTCGCGGCGCTCAACGTGGACCTCAAGGATTAGCCGCACCCTTTGCGGATAATCAGGATTTGGAAAGAAAGAAATGCGATGAACCCCGAACCAGAAGAAGCCGAAGAAGCGGAAGAGCCGGAACCGATCGAGGAATACGTTCCCGGTGTCGCAAATGGCCGCAACTACATGGCCAGGCTGTGCCATCTCCCCGACGGTCCCTGGTACATCGATGTGGTGCATATTGAATCGCTGCCGCCCCTGCACGACAGCGACGAAAGGACCTGGCCCACGCGCGATGAGGCTGTCCAGGCGGCCAACAAGCTGGTGGCCGATCTGGGGCACTGACCTCCTCTTACCCCTTCCCCCGCTGGGGGAAGGCAGGGATGGGGGCCAACCGGCCTCCAACCCAAAGCGGCGGTGTCATCAAACGCCGCGGGCCCCCATCCCAACCTTCCCCCAAAGGAGGAAGGAGGAAGAAAGAACAATCCGCACGCCGGCGCGCGAATGTAACGCCTTGCTTGTGCCCTTGCAGCCCAGGCAAGCAGCACCATCTGGATGCCAGCGGCCCGCCGGGCTTGCATCCTCACCCAAGGAGTATTCATGTTCAAACGTCTGACTTTGCTCTGGGTTCTGGTACGCGGCGATGCACGGCGGCTGTGGACGGCCCTGCGCCACCCCGAAGCGCCCGCCTGGTTGAAATGGGGTACCGCGGCGATTGCGCTCTACCTGTTCTCACCGATTGATTTCATCCCCGACATGCTGCCCGTCATCGGTATTGCCGACGACCTGGTGCTGGTTCCGCTGGCGATCCGCTGGCTGCTGAATCGCCTGCCGCCCGGGATCGCCGATCCTGAGGCAAAACCCCAGGAATGAATGCCACCCCGCACGCTCTCCCTTGATGTCAACGCGTCCCATTTCACTGACGATTGCGCTCCCTTCCGGCGCAACCATTTCCGGCCTGCTGCAGAAGCCGGCCGGCGCTGAGGCTTGCTACGTGTTCGCCCACGGCGCCGGCGCGGGCATGGACCACGTTTTCATGGCGTCCATCGCCCACGGCCTCGCGGAACGCAGCATCGCCAGCTTGCGCTTCAATTTTCCGTTCATGGAACAAGGCTCAAAACGCCCGGATTCCCCCGCCGTGGCGCATGCGGCGATCCGGGCAGCGGTCGCTGAAGCGGCGCGGCATATGCCTGCTGGTGTGCCTCTGTTTGCCGGCGGCAAGTCATACGGCGGGCGCATGAGCACGCAGGCGCAGGCGGCTGAGCCATTGCCCGGGGTGAAGGGCCTTGTGCTGGTGGGCTTTCCGCTGCACCCGGCCGGCAAGCCTTCCATCGAACGCGCCGCGCACCTGGCGGGCGTCAAGCTGCCCATGCTCTTTTTGCAGGGCACGCGCGATGCCCTCGCCGACCTGGACCTGATCACGCAGACCACCGCAAGCCTCGGCAAAAAGGCCAGCCTGCATATCGTGCACGGCGCCGACCACGCTTTTCATGTGCTGGTGCGTTCAGGCCGCACCGATGCGCAGGTGCGCGACGAACTGCTGGATGCCATGGCCGCGTGGATGACGACGCGCTAGCTTCCCCGCACGTGCATCAACACGGTACGGCCTGCGTTGCGTGTGGCTGGTTTTGCCAGCTGAGGCAGGTACCGCTGACCAGCACCTCCACCATCTCCGCCTGCCGGTCCTTGTTTTTCTTCAGTGAGTCGCGGTCCTTGTTCCGGGAAAGCTCGTGCTTGATGCGGGCAAAGTCCAGCGGGTGCACCGTGCGAATGCGGGCCATGCCGCCATTCACACCAACAACCATAAGCAGAGGGCGTGCCAACTGGTAACATTTAGCCATGTTGGGTACCACCATCCCGGGGGGCTGTTACAGGGAGCTTGCGTGCTTATTCAGAAGACATCGCGCTCAGGCATTCACCAAATTGTTGGGTAGCGGCAAATCTTTCTCTTGAACCACCGCGTACTCCACAGCCAGTCGCAGCTAACCTTCAAAGACAAATAACAAGGGAGTGTGAAATGACGGGATTTTTGGGATTGCAAAAAAGTTTCTGGATTTTCCTTGTCCTCCTGGGGATTTCCGGTTGTACGGGTGTTACCGAAACTCGGATGGCTGCTACGCCAAACCGAGCCCCCATTTCCAAAAAACTGGTGGTACTGATCGACAACGACGTAATCAGCGCAGCTTTTTCCTCCTACAAGGGCTCCGTGCCTTTCGCATCAAAGTCCGCCGACTACCAGGGCTTCATCGACCACTTGGTAGCAAGCGCTCGTAGTGAAGCAGAGGCAGCGGGAATCGACGCAAAAGTCGAAGTAATCTCTGTCAAAGCCTTACGTTCAGGTATCCCCTACCCTTCCTCCAACCAACCAGTTCTAGTTATAAAGGCCCTTTCTTTCACCAAGCGAACCGAAGTTATTGGCAACCGGGATCTTGGCTGGAATGGGGATACGGCCTGGGATTTCAGCCTGTTTGAAAAAGTCGGAGGAAACGCGTACAAACAGACGTGGTCGGCCGTCACCAAACACGAGAACCTGAATCCTTTCCTATGCGGCAACTATGGAGACTGCAGCAAGGCACTTGTGGGACGAGTATTTGCCCAGATGAGAAAAGACGGCGTCGTGCGGTAGGCCCACAATGTCGTTCGCAGCGATTCACAATTGACGAACGCGCTGCAAAAGCCGTAATTCACACCGACTAGAGCGCTCCCTAGTAAACGGCCAATGCTGTCACTGGCGGATGGAGCCTGTGAAATCGATGATCGACTTAATTTCATCGAGGGATGTGTCGAACCATTCCGCACCAGGAACGCTCTCGTCAGGCCGTCACCAGCTTGTTGGGTACCGGCACATCCTTCTCCTGCACCACCGCATATTCCACCGCCAGCGGTGAGCTATAGTGATTAGCAGCTCAACTATCCCCGTCTGCTAGACGGCGCATATGGTTACAGACGAAATCGAAGCATTTAGGATTGCTTGCATCTCTGCGCGTGACCGGGGGTGGCCATGGCAACCACCGTACTGGCTCGAACTTGACAACGGCGAATGGCAGATTCAAGCTGAATGTGAGCGCATCATTCGAGTCAGCCAAACCAATGGGAATGTCATTCCCGAAGTAGCGTCTCTAGATCCTATTGCTGCAATGTCTGTCGCTCGCACCTACGCCATGGAAAATTCGTTGCCTTGGCGCCCGGGTTTCTCGTTGACGCTGAGTCCCGAGCATTGGGTCATTGGTGCTTGCCAAAGCCAATTTGGTGGTCAAACTTCAATCTACGTGAATCACCAGGGCGAGGCCGTTCGTCACTGGGTAAACCCAAAATGAACGAGCGTCCCCGATAGAAGACGCCGCAATTTTGTTCGTCTTTACCCCAAGCATTCGATAGTGTTTTTTCGGCACGCAAATCATGAACAATGAAGTAACTCTTCTTGATTTCATCAAGCAACACTGGTCGAAGAACCATCCTGCTCAACTTGAGCGCGGCGTTTGGGTAGCTATGCATGAGCCAATGTCTATTGACGAAGATGAACCGCATACCCCTGTATGCAAGGCATGGCTCATTACTGATAGAAGCACTGAGTGCCGTCAGCTAGTGTCGTTCAAGCTCTTTGCCGAGAACAAGCTGAAAGTAAAAGCGAACGAATCACACGAAATGGGTGAGGCAAACATTGCTCCCTATCAAGATGGTAGTCACTACTACATTGACTTTCTGATGGGGCCCCTTCGCGGCGGAGCTATGAAAGCTGAAGTCATTGAAGGAAAAGTTGTCAATAGAGGCCGCCTATGGTCCGCGTGAAGCCGCTACCGTAGCAGATGCGATCCTTGATCGCTTGGTCAGCGGCTACTCGTAGCGGGTGGGAGCTAAAAAGCGAGTCAATGCGTCAACAATGCAAACGCAAGTTCTCAAAAGTCTGATCGGCTGGAGGCCATGAAGCAAGCCCGCCCAAGCGGCGGATTTTAATTGGAATGAGCCGCCTACCTTGAACTGGAATGGGCGGCGGTTTTGGACTGGAACTCGTGGCAGTGTTGCACTGGAATACGCACTATTTCTCGTATCGATACCAACTGATAGGCCTGAGAAGTTCATTCGCCTCGCATTAAACTGTCCAAAAAAAAATCAAGCCATCTCGATTACACCCATCAAGGCCACCCCCATGACAAGCTACTGGCTCATGAAATCCGAACCCGAAGAGTGCTCCGTCGACGATGCGCTCTCGGCGAAAAACTCGACAGTCCCCTGGGTCGGTGTTCGCAACTACCAGGCGCGCAACTTCATGCGTGACGGGATGAAGGTCGGGGACGGCGTGCTGTTCTACCACTCGAGTTGCGCCGAGCCGGGCATTGTCGGCATCGCGCGTGTGGCGTCTACGGCCTACCCCGACCCTACGCAGTTCGACCCGAAGTCGCCCTACTACGATCCCAAGTCCAAGCGCGAGGAGCCGCGCTGGCTGCTGGTCGATGTGCAAGTGACGAAGAAGATTCCCAACATCACCTTGCCCGAGCTGCGCGCGCGGCCCGAGCTTGAAGACCTGATCATCCTGCGCAAGGGCAACCGGCTGTCGATCACGCCGGTGGAGCCCAGGCACTGGAAGGCAATCGTCGGGCGCTGAATAGACGCTAAGTCTTTGGTTCTCTGTGCCCGGGCACGGCGCATACCAATGGTTCAGGGCGCAAAAAACCAATGCCGCCCAATACCCTGAGCCGCGTGACAAACACACAACAGCGCGGCCGCCGCCCAATTCGTCACTGTCATTCCTGACACTAGCACCCAGCGCCGCCAAGACCGGTACTTCGTCTGTGTACATAGCGTTTGACGACGCATCCCTCTCCCGCTCACCCGGCCTTCTGTGCCCCCCAACCCTGTCAGCCCTGACAGGTTGACCGTTGCACGGGCCGATCAACACAATGATTTGAACAACAAGGGCGGGACGACAAGAGGGGGAGCGGTGAACTGCCCGCGGCACTGGCTGCGGGCATGGCCAGGGGGGCTGCCGGGGGTCGGCATGCCGCCCCGCTTGTCTTGAGTCCCACGAGATCTGGTTTTTTACTCCAACAGAGGGCTTCTCATGACACGACTTCTCCCACGGCGCGCACTGCTGGTGCAGGCGGCTTTGCTGGCGGCGGCATCGCCGGCGGCCTTTGGCCAGGCCACTCCCATCCCCTCAGGCAAGGTGGCGAGCGGCAAGCTCACGGTCGCCGCCAAACCGGCGGCCGCGAAGCCCGCCGCCGCGGCGCCTGTGGCCATCGAGTGGCCCACCAAGCCGATACGCTTGCTGATCGGTTTCCCGCCGGGCTCGGTGCAGGACTTGTCGGCGCGCTCCATCAGTGAGCAACTGTCCAAGACCCTGGGCCAGCCGGTGATTGTGGAGAACAAGGCCGGCGCCTCGGGCATCATCGCGGCCGACCAGGTGGCCAAGGCAACCGACCTGCACACCTTCGGCGTGATGAACAACAGCCAGCTGACGATTGCCAAGCTGCTGAACCCGATGGCGCCTTACGACCCGGCCGTGGACCTGGCGCCGATCGCGCTGATCGGCACGACGCCCATGGTGATGGTGGTGAGCAATTTCGCGCAGGGCAGCACGCCGCAGGAATGGCTGACCTGGCTGCGCAACCAGGGCGACAAGGCCAACTACGGCTCGCCGGGCGCGGGCACGCCGGGCCACCTGGGCATGGAGCTGATCAAGAGCCGCAGCGGCGGCCTGGGCGTGATGCATGTGCCCTATCCCGGCAACCCGCAGATCATCACGGCCATGCTGGGCGGCCAGCTGCAGGCGGCGCTGCTGCCGCCTGGCCTGGCGATGCAGCAGGTGAAGGCCGGCAAGATGAAGGTGATAGGCGTGACCTCGGAGACGCGCAGCATGCTGGTGCCGGAGCTGCCGACCCTGCGCGAGGTCGGCATCATGGGCGCCGACATGGAACTCTTCACCGCGCTGGCCGGCCCGGCCTCGTTGCCGGCCGCGGTACGCGACAAGCTGGGCGCGGCGCTGATCGACGTGCTCAAGACCGGCGAGACGCGCCAGCGGCTGATCACGGTGGGCTGGCAGCCGGCGCCCTCCACGGCCGAAGGCCTGCGCACGCGCATGCGCGCCGACACTCGCAACCTGGGCGGCATCATCATGCTGCGCGGTATACGGGCCGACAGCTGAGCGGCCGCTGAACGGGGCAAGGCTTTCGCGCCTTCGCCCCACCCTCTCTCCCTTCCCCGGAATGCGCCGGCCCGCGAGCCGGAAGCGGCCGCCCGGCTGTGGTTTACTCTGCCTTTACCGAAGCACTACCTGCCGGACGCGCAAGCGTCTTGAAAATAGGCGGGGCGCGCAAGGCTGCGCGTCAACCACAGGAAGAGGACATGCATATTTCATCGGCACACTGGCGAGCGGGGGCCGCGGCCCTGCTGCTGGCGGGCCTGGCTTGCACCAGCCATGCCCAGTACAACACCGGAGGGGCGCGCGCCCCTCGCCCCGGCGAGGCCCAGGCGGAAGGCCCGCAGGCGCCGCGCGTCCAGTCACGCTGGGAGCAGGTGAGCCGCAGGCTGTTTGACCTGCGGGTGGCGCTGCAGATTACAAAAGAGCAAGGCCCGGCCTGGGAGAATTTCCGGGGGCGTTTCCTGGACATGGCGACCAGCGGCCCAGCCGGCATGCGCATCGTGGACGAACAGAACGCGAAAGACGCCTTCCAGTACCTGCTGGCCGACGCGCAAAGGCGCTCCAACATGCTGGCCACGCTGGACGCCACCGCGCAGGTCTTGCTGGCCCAGTTCAGCCCCGAGCAGCTGCAGATCGCCGACCGGGCGCTGCCCGGGCTGCTGGCGGACTATGGCGGCATCCGCTAAGACCAAGGCCTAGCCGGCCGTAGACTTCAGCGCCACCAGCACCACAACCACCACCGCCAGGATCAGGGACACACCGCGCCAGAAGGCCACCGGGTTTCGCTCCAGCAAGGGCTGGCGGGTCTTGTGCAGGAAAGCCTGCCCGGGATGGCGCAGGTCGTGGACAAACTCCGACAACTCGCCGTAGCGTTTCGCGGGGTTGGGGTGCACGGCCTTGCGCAGCACCTCGTCTATCCAGGCCGGGATCTCGCGATCCTCGTAGAGCACCGAGTCATAACGCAGCTTGTCCTGCGCGGCACGCGTGCGGCACCTGGCCACCTCGGCGCCATAGGGCAGCTTGCCGGTCAGCATCTGGTAGGTGATAACGCCGAGCGAGAAGAGGTCGGAGCGCGGGGTGCCGCCCTCGCCCAGGAAATACTCGGGCGCTGAATACTGGGCCGTGCCCAGGATGTCCTCGTGGCCGCCGGGTGTGTCCGCCTCCACAAGGCCGGCCACGCGGGTGGCGCCGAAGTCGATGATTTTCGCGGTGCCCGTACCGTCGATCATGATGTTCTCGGGCCGCAGGTCCTGGTGCAGCATCTCGTGCCGGTGGAAGGCACGCAGGCCCTTGGCGATCTGCTCGACCAGACCGCGCACCACCTCCAGGCTGGGCCGGGGGTTGTCTATCATCCACTGGCTCAGCGTCTGCCCATCGATGTATTCGGTGGCCACATACACATAGTGGCGCTTGCGGGTCGGCACATAAGGCTTGAGCACATGCGCGCTGTTGATACGCCGGGCAATCCACTCTTCCGTCAAGAAGCGCTCAAGGTAAGCCGGATCGCCGCCCAGGTCTATGGACGGCGTCTTGAGGATGACCAGCGCGCCGGTGTCGTTGTCGGTGGCCAGGTAGATGTGGCTGCGGCTGCTGCCCCGCACTTCACGGACGATGGTGTAGCCGTCAAACACCGTCCTGGCCTCGAGGATGGGCGGAAGCGGCAGGCCTGAGAGCTGCTGCAGCATCTCGCCGGCCTCGCGGCGGGGCAGCGCATCGACGCGCACGAGCTGGACCGTGAGGTTGTCTTCGCTGCCGCGCTGGAAGGCTTTGTCGACAATGGCCCTGGCGGCAAGCTCAAGGCCTTCGGGCGCATCGGCGCCGCCGCGGATGATGGCGGTCATGTCGTGCTCGGTGATGTGTTCATACACGCCGTCGGTGGCCAGCAAGAAGATGTCGCCCTGCTCCACCGGCTGGGTCTGGTAGTCAATTTCAAGCTGGGGCTTGAAGCCCAGCGCGCGGCCCAGGTAGCTCTGGCCCTGGGCAATCCACACGCGGTGGTCATTCGTCAGCTGCTCCAGCACCTTGCCGCGCAGCCGGTAAATGCGTGAATCGCCGACATGGAAGATATGCGCCGTGGTCGACTTGATGACCATGGCGCTCAGGGTGCACACATACCCTTTGTCGCTGTCGTAGCGGTACTGGCTTCTCTGTGTCTGCGCATGCAGCCAGGAGTTGGTGGCGCTCAAGATCCGCTCGGCCGAGGTCTTGACCGACCAGGCTTCCGAGGTGCAGAAATAGTCTTCCAGGAAACCGGTGACGGCGTACTGGCTGGCCACGTCGCTGACGGCGCTGCTGCTGATGCCGTCGGCCAGCGCGATGGCGATGCCCTTGGCGCTCAGCTGTGGCTCCACCGGCACGTAGATGCCGTGGAAATCCTGGTTGGTCTCCTTGCGGCCCTTGTCCGAATACTGGCCTGCCGATATCTTCAGTTCAGTGGACATGTGGGGTGGCGCAAATCCCCCGCGCATGTTTGCATGCGCGGGGGATTTTTGAGGTTGCTTTGTTTTAAAGGCGGATTATTTGATGGAACGCACGGGTCCGGTTTTAATGTGCGTGGCGTACAGCGTCAAGCCGGTAAAGGCCAGGCCGCCCACCAGGTTGCCCAGCACCGTCGGGATTTCGTTCCAGATCAGGTAGTCCATGATGGTGAAGTGCGCGCCCAGCAGCAAGCCCGAGGGGAACAGGAACATGTTCACGATCGAGTGCTCGAACACCATGTAGAAAAACAGCATGATGGGCATCCACATCGCGATCACCTTGCCGCTGACCTGGGTGGAGATCATCGCACCGACCACGCCGGCCGACACCATCCAGTTGCACAGCATGCCGCGCACGAACAAGGTGAGCATGCCGTTCGCACCGTACTTCTGGTAGCCGAGGGTGCGGTTTTCACCTACCACGCCTATGGCCTTGCCCACCGCGCTGGGCTCGGTGGAAAAACCGTTGGTGACGTAGATGGCCATCATCACCGCCACCGTAAAGGCCCCCAGGAAGTTGCCGGTGAAGACGAGGCCCCAGTTGCGCAGAACGCCCTTGAGGGTGACGCCGGGGCGCTTGTCGATCAGCGCCAGCGGGCACAGCACGAACACCCCGGTCAGCAGGTCGAAGCCGAACAGGTAAAGCATGACAAAACCGACCGGGAACAGCACGGCGCCGAGCAGGGGCTGGCCGGTCTGCACATTGATGGTGACGGCGAACCAGGCCGCCAAGGCCAGGATGGCGCCGGCCATGTAGGCCCGGATCACGGTGTCGCGGGTGGACATGAAGATCTTGGACTCCCCCGCGTCCACCATCTTGGTCACAAATTCCGAAGGCACTAAATACGCCATACGATCCTCTCGTCTGTAGTTGTGGGCCTCAAAAGGCCAAAAAAAATCCACCCCCAGGCGCCCCCAAAAAATGGGAGGCTGGAAGTGGACGCCGTTATCCATTGAATCCGCCGGGCAGCGGCCCGCGGGCCACGCCATGCCCAGCCGTCATTAGCCGGACGGGTAGGTAAAAGCAACTACCGTGCCGTGGGGAAGACGGGTGGAAACCGGCTTTTCTGCCCCGCCTTGCGACGGCAGCAGGCGCGCATTGCCCCAAATGCGTGCACCGGGCCGCGGCGGGCTTGACATTTTGGTGCCTGCGGGCCGGCTGGCGCCGATGGCTACTTGACCAGTTCCAGCACCTCGGCCTTTTTCTTCTTGAGCAGCAGCACCAGGAATTTCGCGGGCTGGGTGGTACTGGCGTTGCGGCCCACGGTGTGGATGTCCTTGGGGCCTTCATAAAAGCTCTGGCCGGCCGTCAACGTGACTTCCTTGCCGCCCTTGACCTGCATGACGATGGAGCCCTCGAGCACATAGACAAAGGCATGCGCAAGATGGCGATGCACCGGGTCGGCCGCGCCCGGGGCGTAGTCGACGGTGATCATCAGCCCCTCTTTACCCGGCAAATCGGCTAGGTCTTGCGCCATCACCGGCGTGACGCGCACGCCTTCGGGGCCGGCGGCCAGGGCCGGCTGGGCGAGCCAGGCGCCGCTTGCGAGAAACAGGGAGAGGCAGATTTTTTTCATGATGGGAGCTTTCACGGGGTTGCTTGATGCGGCTCGGAATTGAGGCACCTCCCCTTAAGACGATTCAGGGCGTTGGTTTGTGACCAGCGCCCCACCTCTTGCAGCCTCGCTTAAACGCGCGCCTGCGATTTGCTGAACCATTCCTCAAACCGGATCGTGCCCAGGCGCGCCTTGCCAACGGGCACCAGGGTGTCGTCCTTGAGCTCGGCGCCGAAGTAGCGTGCCTGCGGGTCGGCGACGACCTTGCGCGGGTCATTGCTTGCGGTCAGGAAACGCTGGACAAGATCAGGCAAGCGCACCTTTTCCGGCCCGGCGATCTCGACCGTGCCGTTGACCGGCGCGCCCAGCGTGTAGTCGGCCATCGCGGCGGCCACGTCGTCGGAACTGATGGGTTGCACAAAGGCCGGCGACAGCCGGACGGTCTGCCCCTCGGTGCCCGACTGCGCGATGCCGCCCAGGAACTCCATGAACTGGGTCGAGTGGACGATGGTGTACGGGATGCCGGCGGCCCGGATGAGTTTTTCCTGGGCGATCTTGGCGCGGAAATAACCGCTTTCCACAAGCTTGTCGGTGCCGACGACCGAAAGAGCGATGTGGTGCGTGACACCGGCGGCCGCTTCGGCCGCGAGCAGGTTGCGGCCCGAAGTTTCAAAAAATTCCAGCACG
Organism: Polaromonas sp. P1_H6; assembly: GCF_056405195.1. NCBI lineage: Bacteria > Pseudomonadati > Pseudomonadota > Betaproteobacteria > Burkholderiales > Comamonadaceae > Polaromonas > Polaromonas sp. P1_H6. Next base: position 16,435 of record NZ_JBFUCN010000007.1, on the reverse strand, counting down.
GCCTTGTCCTCAAACGAGGGCGAGTTGGCCACGTCGACCACCACCTGGACGCCCGCCAGGACTTCGGCCAGCCCTTGGCCGGTGAGGGTGTTGACGCCCGACGCCGGCGATGCTGCTACTGCCTCGTGGCCGCGCTGGCGAAGGATGTTGACGAGTTTGGATCCGATGAGGCCTGAGCCTCCGATGACGACGATTTTCATGTGTGCACTTTCTGGTTCAGGGTAGAGGGGGAGTTCCTCCAGGCTGAGTGGCTCGAAATTGAGTACCACCTGCCTCTATGACGATTGACGCAGCCGGTTTGTGACGCTTGCGCCCTTCCCTCTTCCTCCTTCCCCCTCTGGGGGAAGGCTGGGATAGGGGCTCTCCCGCTTACCTGTTCCAAGCCAGCCCGGCAATCGATCGCCGCAGGCCCCCATCCCTGCCTTCCCCCAGAGGGGGAAGGAGTCATTCATCAAGCTGTGTCGACAAGGAAAAAACCGTTAAGGAAGAGCCGCTCAGCCCGCTGCGGCCTTGCCTTCAAGCAACTTCACCATGGACCACAGCACACGGTTCGCCGGCACAGCCACACCCAGCGCGTCACCACGCTTCACGATCAGGCCGTTGAGGTAGTCGATCTCGGTGGGTTTGCCGCGCGCCAGGTCCTGCGCGGTGGAGGCGTACTGGTTCGGCATGCTGCCGGCCAGCTTTTCGACGGCGGTGTGCACGTCGCCGGCCACCTGCACGCCTTCGGCCTTGGCCACGGCCAGGCATTCGGCAACCACGTCGCGCATCACGTCCACGACACCCACGCCCTGCACTGTCTTGCCGTAAGGCAGCTGGGCAATGGCCGAGACGGCGTTGTAGGCGCAGTTGAGGATGAGTTTGGCCCACAGCGCGCCGCGCACATTGGCGGAGATCTCGGTGGGCACGCCGGCGGCGGCCAGGGCTTGCGCGGCGGCGTCGCTGAGTGCCGAAGGCTCGATGACCAGGTCGCCGCGGCCGTGGTGCTTGAGGTGGCCGGGGCCGGCCATTTCGGTGGCGACATAGACCACGGCGGCGGCCACGGCGACGTCGGGCAGCACGGCGCGCAGGCGGTCGGCGTTGTCCACGCCGTTTTGCAGGCACAGCACCAGGGTGTCGGCCGCGAGATGCGGCCGTATCAGCGCGCCGACCGATTCGGTGTCGGTAGACTTGACGCAGAACAGCACCAGGTCGGCGCCCTTGACGGCGGCCGGGTCGCTGCTGGCGGCCAGGCGCACGTGTTCGTCAAACATGCGGGTTTCCATGCGCAGGCCGTCGCGCGCGATGGCATCCACATGTTGCGGCCGCGCGATCAGCACGACCTCATGCCCGGCTCGCGCCAGCATGCCGCCGAAATAACAACCGACGGCGCCTGCGCCCATCACGGCGACTTTGAGGGATTGGGTCATGGAGAGCTGCCTTCCGCTTGGCGGGAGATGTGAAGACAGCGATTGTGTTTCAAGTCCGCCCTGTCTGCTGGCGGCGGGAGGCAAACCTAACCGAGGCTGCCGGCAAAACGCCGGGCCAGTTGATTGCGCTCGAAGGCCTCGGCCACAAAATCGATAAAGACACGGGTCTTGGCAGGCATCTGACTTCGCGTGGCGTAATAAATCGAGATGGCGCCCGCATCCACATACCAGCGCGGCAGCAGCCTGACGAGTTCGCCGCGTTCCAGTTGCGGCAACACGTCAGGCACGGCGAGCAAGGTCACGCCCAGGCCCATCAGCGCCGCGACGCGCATGGCGGTCGGGTCGTTCACCAGCACCGACTCGGCCTGGGCGGCCGGCATTTCGGCGCCGGCCGTGTCGCGCATCACCCACTGGCGAAGCCGGCCCGTGGCGCTGGAACGCATGACGATGCCGCTGAGCCCGGCCAGGCCCGCGGGGTCGGTGGGCGGCGGGCGGCCGGCCATGTAGGCGGGCGAGGCCACGGCGACCAGATGAATCGGAGCCAGCGGGCGCGACACCACGCCGGGCGCCAGTTCGAAGCCGCCGCCTATGGCGGCGTCATAACCCTCGGCGATCAGGTCGACCGGGCGATTTTCAAAATACCAGTCGGGGCGCACCAGGGGGTAGCGCGCAAGAAAGGCCGGCAGCAGCGGCAGTATGTGTTCGACACCAAAGGTCGGAGACATGCTGACCTTGAGTGTGCCGGCGGGCGCGCCGCCGTCATCGGCAAGCGCCGCGATGGCGGACTGCAGCGCGTCCAGGTTGCCGGCGATGGAGACCAGGAAGCGCTCGCCGGCCTCGGTCAGGGTGAGCTTGCGCGTGGAGCGCTGGAACAGGCGCACGCCGAGGTTGCGCTCCAGCATCGCGACATTGCGGCTGACGGCTGCGGGCGTCAAAGCCAGGCGCCGCGCGGCTTCCGAGAAGCTGCGGCTTTCGGCGCTGCGCACAAAGGATTCGAGGTTGGCCAGGGTTTCCATCGCCTCATCTTAAAGCAATGCTTGAAGATAATTCAAGTCATTACCGGCTTATCAAAAGGCAATCCAAATCCCATCATTCACTCCATCAACAACCCAAGGAGTGAATTCATGTCTACCCCCGTCAACACCGTCAACACCGTCAACACCGCCAACACCCCCAGCATCGGCATCATCGGTTCCGGCGCCATTGGCTCGGCCATCGCCGCCATCCTGGCCCGCCACGGCATCCCCGCCACCCTCTCGAACAGCCGCGGCCCGGGCTCGCTCAAGGACCTGGTGCACGGACTTTCCGGCATCACGGCCGGCACGCGTGAAGAGGCGGCCGCCAAGGACATCGTGTTTGTCGCCGTCAACTGGGGCCGCCTGCCGGCCGCACTGGCCGGCCTGCCCAATTTCGGCGGCCGCATCGTCATCGACACCAACAACCCGATCGAGGCGCCGCTGTTCAAGCCCGCCGAACTGAACGGCCGCCTGTCGAGCGAAATAGTCGCGGACCTGGTGCCAGGCGCGCGCGTGGTGAAGGCCTTTAACCACCTGGCGGCCGCGCTGCTGGCCACTAACCCGGCCGACCACGGCGGCAAGCGCGTGATGTTTTATTCAGGCGACGACACGGCCGCAAAAGCCACCGTGGCCGCACTGATCGGCCGGCTCGGCTTCTCGGGCATAGACCTGGGCGCACTGGCCGTGGGTGCACGCCTGGCGCAGTTCCCGGGCGGCCCGCTGCCGATTCTCAACCTCGTGCATTTCGCGTAAGGGCCGCCGCCGCGTGAGCCTGACCCGTCACTGACGGAGCGGGTTGGCCCGATCCGGCGCACTGCGTAAAGTCACAATTTTTTTACCGTTGGTTTACCGGCGCTAGACCGCCGCTATACCAGGCCATCGCTCAATGGCGAGGCGCAGGGTCCTGCGCGGCCTGGGTTGAACAACAGGGTGCACCTGTTGTCCCACCCAGGCAGGTCTGAAGTTGCCGGTGCCATGCGCCGGCTTTTTCCGGAGAAATAAAAATCATGAAGTTCACCTATGCATCCAGATTGTTGTGGCTGTCCACCGCCGCGCTGTCGCTGGGCGCCGCACTGGCGCAACCGGCACAGGCGGCGCCGCTGGCGGCGGGCTCGCAGGATGTTTACCTCGGCGGCAATATCGCCGCCAGCCGCGCGTCCGGCCTGGGCGGCAGCATCGACGGCGCGCTGGGCAACCAGGGGCTGGCCAGCAGCACCTCGACCGGCACACCGGGTACCTCAGGCGGCTTGCGCCTGGGCTACCGCCTCAACCCCAACCTGGCCGTCGAGGCCAGCTATGACCGCATAGGCTCAACCGGCCTGCAGTCCGCCATCGCATCGCCGGCGGCGGACAGCGCTTCAGGCACCTGGAAGGCGCATGGCTTCGGCCTGCATGTGCTGGGCATCGCACCGCTCGACAACCAATGGTCGCTCTACGGTCGCGCCGGTGTCGAACAATGGCACACCTCGCTGGACACGGCCTCGGCCACCGGCAGCACCGCCAACGTATCGACGACCGGCTCCAACACCTCGCTGGCGCTGGGCGCCGGTGTCGCCTATGCCATCTCATCGAATGTGGATGCGACGGCAGAATTGGTGCACTACAACCGTGTCGGCACCTCCGCCACCGGTGTCAGCGCGGTGAACCAGGTCAACTTCGGCCTGCGCTACCACTTCCTCTGAGGGTGATCCTGGCCGGTGCCGTGGGCGCCGGCCAGACCTTCAGGCTATCGGCAAGGTGATACGGGCGCACAGCCCGCCGCCGTCGACCGGTAGCAGAGCCAGCGTCCCGCCATGGGCGCGCACCAGTCGGTCCACGATGGCCAGGCCCAGGCCGGCGCCGGCCGGGCCGCCGCGTGTGCCTTCGGCGCGGCGAAAAGGCTGCTTCAGCGCCTCGGCCTGTTCGGGCGGAATGCCGGGGCCCGCGTCAGTCACCTCTATCCAGACACAACCATCCTGCGCGCCTGTGGCCATGGCCACGGGCGGGCGGCCGTGGCGCCAGGCGTTTTCGACGAGGTTGGCAAGCACCCGCCGCATGGCGCGCGGGCGCAGCAACACGGCCGGCGGCCCGCCGGCCCGCAGCGCCACCGGCATGCCCTGGGCAGCCGAGGCGGCGGCGACTTCGGCCGCCAACGCATCGATGTCGACCGGCGACGGCGCTTCACCGTCGGTGCTGCGGGCGAAATCGAGGAACTGGCCGATGATGGCGTCCATCTCCTCGACGCCGCGGGTCATGCGGGCCATCAACTCTTCATCAGCCTTGTCGCGCAGGATCTCGATGCCCAGGCGCAGTTTGGTCAGCGGCGTACGCAAGTCGTGCGACACCCCGGCCAGCATCAGCGTGCGTTCATCGTCGGCCTGGGCCAGGCTACGCACCATCTGGTTGAAGCTGCGGCTCAGGCCGGCGATTTCCGTGGGGCCGTCTTCAGGCAAGGGCTGGGGGCTGGCGCCGCCGGCCAGCATCTGGGCCGACGCCATCACGCGGCGCAGGGGCTGGTTCAGGTAACGGTGAATCAGCAGCGCACCCAGCAAGGCCAGCAGCGCGCTGGTGAGCGAGGCCGCGACCCAGGCGCCGGTGAATTCACGCGTCGGCAGCACGCCGGGCAGCGTGACCCAATGGTCGGCGCCGTCCAGGCGCAAGCGCACCGCCAGGCTGCCGCCGGCTTCACGGCGCCAGATGATTTCAGAGCCCTCGCCTTCCAGCGCAATGCCGCGCGAGGCTTCATTGACGAAACGCCGCTCGAGCCGGCTGAGCAACAGGCGTCCGCCGCGGCCATCACCGTCTTCATCCGCCACGCCCTGCATGGCGCGGCGGTTGAACTGCGCCACAAAAGCCTCGCGCTGCGCGGGCGGCAGCGCGGCCAGGCCGGCGCGGATGGAACTGACATTGCGCGCCACCGCCACCGACAGCTGTGCCAGCCGGGGTTTGACGATCAGCTGGCGCACCAGCAGCGCGCTGGCCAGCTGGCCCGCGACAATGAGCACCACGATCAGCAGCACGTTGCGGCCGAACAGGCTGCGCGGAAAGAGTGTCACGGCTTGCCCGCCTTGCCGTGTTTTGCCGCGCCGCCTTCCGGCACAAACACATAACCCACGCCCCACACGGTCTGGATGTGGGCGGGCTGCGATGGGTCGGCCTCTATGAGCTTGCGCAGGCGCATGACCTGCACGTCGATGCTGCGGTCGGTGGCTTCATGGTCGCGGCCGTAGGCCAGCTCGATCAGGCGATCGCGGCCCAGCGGCCGGTTGGGGTGCAGGGCCAGCGCCCGCAGCAGGCTGAATTCACCGGTGGTAAGGGGCAGATCTTCGCCATTTTTTTCGAGCCGGCGTGCTTCCAGCTTCAGGGTGAAAGCGCCAAACCGCACCGTGCCCTGGCCGGGCAAGGGGCCGCTGTGCGCGCCCAGCATGCGCTGCCGGCGCACCAGCGCCTGGATGCGCGCCAGCAGCTCGCGCGGGTTGAAAGGCTTGGGCAGGTAATCGTCGGCCCCCATCTCCAGGCCGACGATGCGGTCCACCGGGTCGCCGCGGGCGGTGAGCATGACGATGGGAATGGTTTCACCCTGCGCGCGCAGGCGGCGGCACACCGCCAGGCCGTCTTCGCCGGGCATCATGACGTCGAGCACCAGCACGTCGAAGCGCTCGCGCGCCAGCAGGGCATCCAGGCTTTTGGCATCTTCCAGCGTGCGCACGGCATAGCCCTGGTCGCTCAGGTAGCGCTGCAGCAGGCTGCGCAGGTCGGCCTCGTCGTCGACCACCAGGACCCGGGCCAATGCCTCGCTCATGGCAATGGGCCTGCCCGCAAAAGCGCGTTGGAAACCAGCATCAGAAACATCCCACAGCAAGAAAGATGCCCCATGGTAGCGGCCCGCGCCGGGCCGTCCGCCCGGCAAATCATGACAAACGATGACAAAGCCGCGCTTTGTTCACGCCTTGTCATCAAGAGACCGGTGCCAGCCATGATTGGCTCACATCTCGCGGCCACAGTGGCATCACCGCGCTGCAATGCGGCCGAAACCTCAAAACCCTTCACTGTTCAACGTCACCCCCAAGGAGTTCGCCATGAAAACCTCGCTTTCCGCCACCGCCCTGGCATGCGCCCTGCTCGCCGCGGGTTTTGCCGCCCCCGATGCCGAAGCGGCCAGCCGCCAGGTGCTGCGGGCCCATGCCGATGGCGGCACATCCGTCACCAAGGCCGTCACGCGCCAGGGCCCGCAAGGCGGCACACGGGTGCGCAACCGCAGCACCACCACCGACGGGCAAGGCAATGCCAGCACCGTGGGCAGCGCCTCGATCACAGGCCCCAACGGTGCCACCGCCGTGCGCAACGGTCAGGCCAGCCGCAGCGCGGACGGCTCCGCGCAGCGCAGCGGCAGTTTTGCCGCCAGCGGCGCCCAAGGCAGCGTGGAAAGCAGCGGCAGCAGCAGCAAAACCGCCGACGGCGCCATCAACGCCAGCCGCAATACCAGTGCCACCAGCGCCGCCACCGGCAACAGCATGCAAAGCACGGCTTCCTATAACCAGGCCACCGGCGTCACCCGCAGCACGACCTGCTATGACGCCAGCGGCGCAAGCATGAGCTGCCCGTCGCGCTGAGCGTGCCCCCTTCACATTTCGCTTATCCCCTGTTTAACCGGAGTACTTTCATGACCTCTTCTTCCACCCTGCGCGCACTTCAAGTCATCAGCCTGCTGGCACTGGGCGCCGCGGCCCATGCCCAGGCACCCAAGGCCGACCGGATGGAAAAAGCCCGCACGGAGCTGCAAAAACGCTTTGAAGCGGCCGACACCAACAAGGACGGCAAGCTGACCCGCGAAGAAGCGCAGGCAAAAATGCCCAAGGTGTACAAAAACTTTGACGCCATCGATGCCGGCCATGCGGGCGCGATTTCACTGGCCGACATCGAGGCATTTGTGGTCTCGAAAAAAGGCGCGCGCAAGCCGGCCGGCTGATGCGGCGGCTTCGATGCGGGCCGCCACGCACAAGGCCACACGAATGGTTTAACCTCAAGAGCGCCCCGCCGGGCGCTGTTTGACCGGAGATTCTGATGACAGCTCTTGCCACCCGGGCGCGACAGGCCGGCCTTGTCGCCACGCTGCTTTTCTCGGCCACCTTTGCCGCGGCCGCACCGGCCGTGCCTGAGGGCGTGCGCCGCATGGCCGACATTGCCTATGGCACGGATACACGCCAACGCATGGACGTGTACCTGCCGGCGTCCGCGACGGACACGGCGAAGGCGCCTGTCATCGTCATGGTGCACGGCGGCGCCTGGATGGTGGGCAACAAGGCCATGCCGAATGTGGTCGACAACAAGGTGGCGCATTGGGTCCAGCAAAAGGGCTATATCTTTGTCTCTGTGGGCTACCGCCTCTCGCCGCAAGCCGACCCGCTACTGCAGGCGCGCGACGTGGCTGCGGCGCTGGCCAAGGCCCAGGGCCTGGCGGCTTCCTGGGGCGGTGACCCGGCGAAGTTCATCCTCATGGGGCATTCGGCCGGCGCGCACCTGGTGGCGTTGCTGGCGGCCTCGCCGGTACTGGCGCGCGAGGCCGGCGCGCAAGCCTGGCTGGGCACGGTCGCGCTCGACAGTGCCGCGCTGGACCTGGAACGCATCATGCAGGCGCGGCACATGCGCTTTTACGACCGTGTGTTCGGCGCCGACCCGGCTTACTGGCGCAGCGTGTCGCCCAGCGGCGTGCTGGCGCCGGGCGCCGCACCCATGCTGCTGGTGTGCTCGACTCAGCGGGCCGACGACCCCTGCGCGCAGGCACGTGACTTTGCCGCCAAGGCCACGGCCCAGGGCGGCCGCGCGAGCGTGCTGGCGCAAGACCTCACGCATGCGCAGGTCAACACCACGCTGGGCCTGCCCGGCGCGTACACCGAGGCGGTCGACGGTTTCATCACGGGTTTGCTGCCGCGCTGACAGCCTCCCAAATAAAAAAACCGGCGGGTTGCCCCGCCGGTTCGTGTTCATCGCCCCATTCCTCACATGGCATAAGGGATGGGGATGGTGCGATTCATCGATTCAACAATCCATGAACTTCGCACCAATGCCCGGCATCACTCAGAGTGCAGGCTTGGCCGCGCGGCTTTTTTCACTTTCCAGCGCCTTGGTCCTCTGCGCATCCAGCACCTTGTACCAGTCGGCAAACGCGCTGACATCCATGGCGAAGGACGAGAATTTGTCGGCCAGGCCATCCTGTTTGTTGGACTTGGACGATACGCTGTAGATCGTGGCGCAAGCGTAGGTGGGTGCCACGGGGTAATACAGATAGCCCGTCACGCCGTTGCTGCCGCTGCTGCCGCTGCCCACGAAATAGTCCTTGATCTCCTCAAAGCAGTTGCCGTTCCTGGGCTTGTCGTAGACGTTGACCCACTCGATTTCCTTGCCCGCCTTGTCGTACATCCAGTGCTGGCTGTAGCCAGTGGGCTTGATGCTTGCGGGGTCCTGCTTGCCGTATTTGGCCGATGCGTCCGCGATGGCCTTCAATGCGGGCCGGTCCCCTGCCGGGTATTCCGTCTTGGTGATGGCCCATACCTTGTTGGTCAAAGGCGAAATGCTGAAGTTCAGGTTCTTGGCCGTGCTGTTGAATTTGGGGACGTAGGTGTAGTTGTCGAAGGTGCCGGTCCTTCCGTCTATGGTCAGCTTCAGTGCGGTCTTTGAGGTGCCCACATAGACATTGTTTTTGAGATCGGCGTTTGCGATATTCAGGGCCTCCTGCACATCCATGCCGAGGCGAATGCCGCCCACATCAGGTGCCGCTGCATAGGCCGCGCCCGCCATGCCGGTGCCAATAGTCCATGCCAACGCCCATTGGCCTGCGATTTTTTTGCTCATGTTTCCTCCCTAGAGTGCTCGATAAAAAAGACAGGCCCTGGACAGACATTCCCTTTGGCCTGAGTTGCGACGGCGCATCCCTGCTGCGCCGCGGGCCATCTTAGCGAGCGCCCGACATGGGCCTGGAGGGCCATGCACATGAATTGCAACGAGCTGTTTCGGGCCGGGATTTATTTCTTGAAAGCGTGAAATAGTTGCCTGTGCCAGCGTGCCACCATGCGCCTGAAGACGAAAGGGCTTGGCTTCAATGCCATGCAATCGCGGCGCGATGATGCGCCGCGATCACCGACCGGGCTCACCGCGACGGGACGTGCATGAATGCGCCAGATATTGAACTGGAACCAGGGGTCAAGGTTTCTGCAGCGGCTCACCCGCTTCCGCCGCCGCCACGACAGCATTGCGGCGGTGGTAGCTGAAAAACGTCCACATCAGCAGCGAAGCGTCGGGCCCGTCGGGCTCGTTGAACTCGACACTGGCGTCGCCGCCGCTCCAGGCGTGGCCCAGCGCATCGACGTCGCACCTCACCAGTTGCGGCTTTCGGCCGGCGTACCAGGTGGCGGTCTGGTAGGCGTGGCGCGGCTTGCGGCCGCCGCGGCGCTCGGCGTGGCGGCGTACCACGGGGCCTTCGCGCGATGCGCCCTGCGTGAGGGCCGGGCCGTTGATGATTTCAAACTGTTCGGCCAGCTGGTCGGCATTGACCCTGCGCACCACGGTGTCGTGGTCGCCGTGGACCAGGATGGCGGGCATGCCGGGGAACTGCGACTGGGCTCCGGCAAATTCGCGCGCCGCGGCACTGTAAGACGAGCCCGAGCCGTGCTGCATGGCGCGATAGGCGCTGAAGGGCGAATGCGTGGTGCCGAACACCGGCGCCGAATGCATGCCCACGGCAGCGATCAGTTCCGGGTGGCGCAAGGCCACGATGGCGGCCAGTGCGGCGCCGGCCGAGAGGCCCGCGACGTAGGTGCGCGAAGTGTCCAGGCCGTGCTTACGCTGCACCTGCGCGATCATCGCGGCGATCAGCTCGACGTCGCCCTCGCCGCGCTGCGTGTCGCGCCGGTACCAGTGCCAGCAGCGATGGGCGTCGGCCGCGGCGGATTGTTGCGGGTACAGCACCGCGAAACCCTTGCGTTCGGCCAGCGCGTTCATGCGGCTGCCGGCCGCGAAGTCGGCCGCCGTCTGCTTGCAGCCATGCAGCATCACGACCAGGGGCCGCGGCGCCGTTGGGGTATCCGTCATTCCGGCCGCGCTGGCGGGAAGGTAAAGCCAGTACAGCATGCGCCGGGCATGCCCGAAGGGGCCGTCCGCCGGCACGCTGAACCAGGCCTTGCGCCAGGTGCCGGGCAAGCCCGCAGCCGCGCGGGTCTGTACGGCCGTGGGACGGCGCGCTTTTTTGGCGGGCCGGGCGACGACGGGCTTGACCAGTTTGAGCTTGGGCCTGCGCCGTTTGGTGGCCGGCACGGCTTTGGGCAATAGGCTTTCCAGCAGGCGCAGGCCCCGCGCCTGCTGGGCTTGCTGGGCCTTGCTGACGCGGCGCAGGCTTTTCAGCCAGAGGCTGCTCAGGCTTTTGGGCATGGAAGGGCTTGTGCTTGGGAAGTCATGAAGGGTGGCCGGCGCGGTCTGGACGGGTGTCTTTAATAAGTACACGGTTATTTTGCTGCATTGCAGCAAAATGTCTACCGGGCAGAGGCTTAAAGCGCTGCCGCCTGGCTTGAATCAGGTGCCTTTTGTCACAAAATCAGGTTTTGGTGGCGTAAAAGCCCAGGCCGTTACCATTAAAGGCTTGGCCCGCACGCCTTAAAAAGCCTCTTCGGGCCCTCCCAACCCGTTTCGTCCCGTTTTATCCGCTCCATGCCCCAATTTTTGACCGCTGCCCTGTACCAATTCGTCGAACTGCCCGACTTCGCCGCGCTGCAGGCGCCGCTGCTCGCGCGTTGCGAGGCGCATGGCGTCAAGGGCACGCTGCTGCTGGCGCCCGAAGGCATCAACGGCACCATCGCCGGCCTGCCCGAAGGCGTGCAGGCGGTGCTGGCTTTTCTGCGCGCCGACCCGCGCCTCGCCAATCTGGAGCACAAGGAGGCCTGGGCCGCGGAGATGCCCTTCTACCGCATGAAGGTGCGCCTCAAGCGCGAGATCGTCACCATGGGCGTGCCTGAAGTCCACCCGGCGCTGATGGCCGGGGAATATGTCAAGCCGCAGGACTGGAACCAGTTGATCAGCGAGCCCGGCGTGGTCCTGGTCGACACGCGTAACGATTACGAGGTCTCCATCGGCACTTTTGAAGGCGCGATCAACCCGCACACCGGCAGTTTTTCGGAGCTGCCCGGCTGGGTGGAGCGCGAAATGGCCGAGGGCGGCAAGCTGACGGCGCAGGACGGCAAGAAACCCAAAGTCGCGATGTTCTGCACCGGTGGCATACGCTGCGAAAAATCCACGGCGCTGCTGCGCTCCAAGGGTTTTGAAGAGGTTTACCACCTCGAAGGCGGCATCCTCAAATACCTGGAGACCGTGCCCGAGGCGCAAAGCAGCTGGCAGGGCGAGTGTTTTGTGTTCGACGAGCGTGTCTCGGTCGGCCACGGGCTCAAGCCCGGCGGCTTCACGCTGTGCAGATCGTGCCGCGACCCGCTCAGCGAGGAAGACCGCCAGTCGCCTCTGTATGAACTCGGCGTGAGCTGCCCGCACTGCCACGGCAAGACTACCGAAGCGCAAAAAGCCGGCTACCGCGAGCGCCAGCGCCAGGTCGAGCTCGCTGAAAAACGCCAGGCAGCGCACATAGGTGTGCGCCAGCCGGGCGCCTGACCCCTCTGCCCATGAGCGGCGCCCTGCCCGTCCTGTATTCCTTTCGCCGCTGCCCCTATGCGATGCGCGCGCGGCTCGCATTGGCAGCGAGCGGCGAACCGTATGAGTTGCGCGAAGTCGTGCTGCGCGACAAACCCGCCGAGCTGCTGGCCGCCTCGCCCAAGGGCACGGTGCCCGTGCTGGTGTTGCCCGACGGCACGGTCATAGACCAGAGCCTGGGCGTGATGCTGTGGGTGCTGCGGCGCAAGGACCCGGAAGGCTGGCTGCTGCCGCCGCGAGGCTCCCTCGAGGACATGCTGGCGCTGGTGGCCGGCAACGACGGGGACTTCAAGCGCGACCTGGATCGCTACAAATACCCGCACCGCTATCCTGAAGAATCCGCAGGCGATGTTCAGGCGTTCGCGCTGCAGCACCGCGGGCAAGGCGCGGCGTGGCTGGCAAAGCTGGACGGCATGCTGGTTGACGGAGGGCTGTTCGGCCCGCGTGTGAGCCTGGCCGACATGGCCCTGCTGCCTTTTGTGCGCCAGTTCGCCCACACCGATGCGACCTGGTTCGCCGCGCAGCCCTGGCCGCGGCTGCAGGCCTGGCTGGCGGGCTTTGAGGCCGGCGCGCGCTTCCAGGGCGTGATGGAAAAACACGCGCCGTGGCAGGCAAGCGACACCCGGGTTCAATGCTGATATAAACCACACAGCGACGCCCAGACCGGACCACAAACCGGCCGCACCGCAGCCCAGGCCGCATACCGGCAGCGCCCATAACAATCATCAACGGGAGGAATATCTTGAGCCAGCCCACGCCCCAACCCAACCCTTTTGCGCCGCCGCAAGCGCCGGTCAGCGACGTGCCCGCGCCGCAGGCCACCGAAGCCATCGCCGGCCTGCCGGTTTCCGATGCGTGGAAGACCAAATTCCAGCTCATCGAGAAAGCCGGCGGCGTCAAGCTGCCCCAGTTCAAGGCCCTCGGCGTGGGCGAGCGCATGAAGATCGGCTTCAGCGTGCTGGCCTTCCTGTTCGGCCCGTTTTATTACCTGTCCAAAGGCATGTGGAAAAAAGCCATCAGCCTGTTTGTGGTGTGCGTGGCGGTGGCGCTGCTGCTGCAGGTCGCGCTGGGAATGATGGGCCTGGGCCGTTTCAGCGGCTCCGTTGGCTATGGCGTCGCGGCCATCTTCGCGGCCCGCTCCAACATCGACTACTACAAGAAGATGGTGCTCAGGCAAAACGGCTGGTGGTAGGAGCACACATGAACCCCAATCCCTACGCCCCACCCCAGGCCCCGGTCGCCGACGTTGCCGAGATACCCGATGCCGGCGCGGACGCCCCGCCCTTCTTCCCGGTTTCGCGGCTCAAGCTGCTGGTGATGTTCTTCAGCACGCTGGGCCTTTACCAGATGTACTGGCCGTACAAGAACTGGAAGATGGTGCGCCTGCGCACGGACGAAAAAAACATCATGCCTTTCTGGCGCGCCTTCTTCGGCGTGTTCTTTTTCTATTCGCTGCTGGACCGCGTCAAAAAACACGACCCCGAGTCGACCGCCGCGCAGATGGCAGCCGGCGGCCTGGCCGCGGCCTGGATCATCCCCAACCTGTTGTGGAAGCTACCCGACCCTTACTGGCTGATCTGCCTGGCCAGTATTTTTGTGCTGCTGCCGGTGCAGGGCTTCATCAACGAACTGAACCGGAAAGTGGCGCCGGGCCACGAACCCAACAGCCGTTTCTCCGCCTGGAACTGGGTGGGCGTGGTGCTCGGCATCCCCCTCATGATCATGACGCTATGGGGCGCCTTTTTGCCGCCGCAGTAATTTTCGGCACAGGCGATGCGCACCCTCCTCTTGCTGCTGCCCCTCGCCTTGCTGGCCAACCCCGGCAGGGCCGAGCCGCCGGCCTACCAGAAGCTGCTGGTGAACTGCCAGAACCAGCAGCCCTCTTTTGAGTGCGCCCAGGCCATAGAACGCGTCCAGGCGAAGTCCGCCCAGTCGTTCCGGTTTTCGCGCTCGGGCCCGCTGTTAAGCATACGCACCGCCCACAAAACGGTGCGGATCAAGGACGTCAACAACGAGAGCGACCAGGACGTCAGCTACAACTACCTCACCTTCCTGGCGGATGCCCGGCTTCACGTGCTGTATGCCCAGCTGTGGGAAGGCAGCAGCTACATCGCCATCGACCACGCCACCGGCCGGCAATACCCCATGCTGGGGTTTCCGGCCGTGTCACCCGACCGCAAAAAAGCCGTGGCCTTCTCGGCGGCGGGCGAAGCAAACTATGACGGCAACGGCGTGGAGGTCTGGAGGATCAACCAGGGCAAGCCCCGGGTCGAGTACACCTACGGACCGGACGCCCGCGACTGGAGCCCGACGGACACACGCTGGAGCGGGCCGTCCACCATCAAGGTCGCGGGCCTGTGCGCGCCGGATATGCCCGAGTCCAGATCGTGTCCCAAGCGCCTTGTGTTGAAAGCGGGTCGCTGGACTGTTGTCAACGACGACTAGCCCGACATAAACCTTCAGCGCTGTATCCGCGTCGACAGCACCACCGAGGTATGCGTGCGCTCCACGCCGTCCAGCAGGCCTATGCCGTCGATCAGCGCATCCAGCCTTTCGATGGAGCCGGCCTGCACGATGGCGATCATGTCGTAGGCGCCGCTGATGGACAGCAGCGAGCGCACCTCGGGGATCTTGCGCAGCGCCGCCTCCACCGTGCCCGTGAGCTTGGGGCCGACAGTGAGCATCACGTGGGCCGACACCTGCGACTGTTCATAGGCATCGCCGGTGCGCGCGCCGTAGCCGGTGATGACCTTGTCGCGCTCCAGCCGCATGATGCGGGCCTGCACTGCGGTGCGCGACAAGCCGACCTTGCGCGCGAGCAGGGCCATGGGACAGCGCGCGTTGTCGCGCAGTTCGGCAAGCAGGGCCTGGTCTATGGCGTCGAGTTGCATGGCATTCACTCAAATTAGTTAAATCGCGTATTTAGATAGCCTGTTTATCTAAAATATAGCGTTATTTTGTCTAAATTGATACTGGTAACTGCCTGCCCGGGCTTACACAATGGTCCATGCCTCTGCATCGGGGTGCACTATCCAAGGAGACCCTCATGAAAAAGATCACGGTTGCAGGCGCCGGGAAAATCGGTTCCGCCATCGCCGCGCTGCTGGGCGCCACCGGGGACTATTCAGTGACCGTCGCCGACACCTCGCCGGCGGCACTGGCCGGCATCAGCACCGGCCCGCGCGTGCAGCGGCTGGCGCTGGACATCAGCAAGCCACAAGCCCTGCGTGAGGCACTGGCCGGGCAGTACGCGGTGCTCAGCGCGGCGCCGTTTCACCTGACCACGGCGATCGCCGAAGCCGCCGTGGCCCAGGGCGTGCATTACCTGGACCTGACGGAAGACGTGGCCAGTACACGGCGCGTGAAGGAGCTGGCGGCAGCCGGCGCAAACTCGGCGCTGATCCCGCAATGCGGCCTGGCCCCGGGTTTTGTTTCCATCGTCGCGGCCGACCTGTGCCGCCGTTTTGACAGCCTGCACAGCGTGCGCATGCGCGTGGGCGCACTGCCCCAGTTCCCGTCGAACGCGCTCAACTACAACCTGACCTGGAGCACCGACGGCGTCATCAACGAGTATTGCGAGCCTTGCGAAGCGATTGTCGAAGGCGTGCTGCGCCAGGTACCGCCGCTGGCCGAGCACGAGGAGTTCTCGCTCGACGGCGTGACCTATGAAGCCTTCAACACCTCGGGCGGCCTGGGCACCCTGTGCGAAACCCTGCAGGGCAAAGTCACCCACCTCAACTACAAAACCATTCGCTACCCGGGCCACGCGGCCATCATGAAGGTGCTGCTCAACGACCTGCGCCTGCGCGAGCGCCGTCACGTGCTCAAGGACCTGCTCGAAAACGCCCTGCCCGTGACGCTGCAGGACGTGGTCATCGTCTTCGTCACCGTGAGCGGCCAGCGCGAAGGCCGGCTCATGCAGGAGACCTACGCCCATAAGGTTTATAGCCAGGTGGTGGACGGCGTGTTGCGAAGTGCGATCCAGGTCACTACGGCTTCTGGTATTTGTGCTGTGTTGGACTTGCTGGCAAGCGGGCGGTTGCCGGCGCGGGGGTTCATTCGGCAGGAGGAGATTGCGTTAGGGGATTTTTTGGGGAATCGGTTTGGGAGGGCTTATGCGGAGCATGCTGCGGAACGGGCGGCGGCTTGAGATTGGTCTTGCTCCCGGCGGGAATTTTGTTTTCTCTGCTGAGGCTTGCTGGCCGGGGGTAGCCCGGCAGCTACTCACTTTTCTTTTGCTTCGCCAAAAGAAAAGTAAGCAAAAGAAAAGGCGACCCTGGTTGCTGCGTCCCTTCGCTTCGCTACGGGCAACCTGCGGTGCTCGGTTCAGGCGGGGTCTCGCTA
>NZ_JBFUCN010000006.1:0-293768 GCF_056405195.1 Polaromonas sp. P1_H6 | reverse complement strand
CGAGACCCCGCCTGAACCGAGCACCGCAGGTTGCCCGTAGCGAAGCGAAGGGACGCAGCAACCAGGGTCGCCTTTTCTTTTGCTTACTTTTCTTTTGGCGAAGCAAAAGAAAAGTGAGTAGCCGCCGGGCTACCCCCGGCCAGCAGAACTCAGAAGAGCGCGCCCCGCCGGAGCAAGAACCGGCCTCAGGGCGCGCCGAAGCCAAATCGGCGAAACACCTCCTGCGCAGTCGCCGACAGCAAGAAGCCGGCAAACTCCCCAGCCGCAACGTCCCCACCCCGCGCAGTCAAACCATAAGCAGCACTCACCTGCAAAGCGGCCGGAATCTGCACCACGCTCATGCGGGGCAGTTCCTTCTGCACCGCCACGGCATTGGTGCAATAGGTCAGGAAGAGGTCGGCGCGGCCTTCGCTGATCAGCCACTCATACACACTCCGGCCGGGCGGCGGCGGGGGCGCCTCGGGCGAGCCGGTGAGCTTGAGGGCCTTGGCGTCCAGCGCCGCGTAGGCGCCGGGCCTGAGGGTATCGGCCTTGCGGAACAGCGCCCACGCATAGTCGCCCGAGGGATCCGCCTTTGGCGTGGAAGTGCCTAGCTTGACGGCCGGGTCCAGCATCAGGTCCAGCAGCCTGTCCGGTTCGGCCTTGAGCGCCGGCACGGCCAGCGCGCACAACTGGTTGCGCACGAACAGGGTGGGTTGCGCCCACGTGCTGCCGGCCATGGAATGCAGGCGCTGGGGATGCTGGGTGTCCGCCGATGCGAACACCTGCGCCGGCTCGCCTTTTTCAATGCGTTCGCGCAGCAGGCCGGAGGCGCCAAAGGTCAGCTGGGTCTTGAGGCCCGTGCGTGATTCGTAAACGCGGGCAATCTCCGTAAGCGCCTCGCGCAGGCTTCCCGCAGCGTAAACACGCAGCGGCGCGGCACCCTCAGCAGATGCTGCAGGCGACTGGGCATGCGCCATAGTCAGGCCTCCGGAAAAAACAAGCACAGCAGCAATCCAAGCCAGCAGGCGGCGCGGGACTGGCTTTGCCAGACCGCAGGCGCCGCCCCCTTGAGGGGGGAACAGGCTACACGCAGTGAGCATGGACAGGGGGGAACTCATTTGTTCGCGTTGGGGAAGAACAGCTGTTCGCCGCCAATCTTGTAGCCCGCAATCACCGCCTGGCCCGCAGGCGAAATCACCCAGTCCACAAACTTCTGCGCCTCGACTGCCTTGGTCTGTGGATGCTTCGCAGGGTTCACCACCATCACACCGTACTGGTTGAACAGCCGTGTGTCGCCCTCAACCAGCACGGCCAGGTCGCCGCGGTTCTTGAAGGACAGCCAGGTGCCGCGGTCGGCCAGCACATAGCCGCCGCTGCTGGCCGCGATGTTGAGCGCCGGGCCCATGCCGCAGCCGCAGGCTTTGTAGTTGGCAAAGGCCGGCTTGTCGCCGGGTGTTTCGATGCCGGCGCTTTTCCAGTAGCGCAACTCGGCCGCATGGGTGCCGCTCTTGTCGCCGCGCGAGACGAAGTTGGCATTCGCCGCGCTGAGTTTTTTCAGGGCCTCGACGATGTCCTTGCCCTTGGCTTTTGCCGGGTCGGCCGCAGGGCCTACCAGCACGAAGTCGTTGTACATGACCGGAAAGCGCTTGATCGCAAAGCCTTCGGCCACGACTTTCTCTTCGGCGACCTGGTCGTGCACAAAAAGCACGTCGGCGTCGCCGCGCCGGCCCATGTCGATGGCCTGGCCGGTGCCGACGGCCACCACCTTGATGTCTATGCCCGTGGCCTTCTTGAACTCGGGCAGCAGGTAGGGGAACAGGCCCGACTGCTCGGTCGAGGTGGTGGAGGCCATCACGATGGTGCCGGTTTGCGCCACGGCCAGCGTGGCCGCCATGGCCAGCGGGACCAGAACGAGTGTCCTGAGGGTCTTCAAGGTGATCATGCGAGTTCTCCTTTTAAAAATGCTTCCGCCGCGGCGGGAACGGGTCCGTTGAAAAATTCCGCCACCGGCAGGTCGGCGACAAGGCGCCCCTGCTCCAGGTAAATCACGCGCTGCGCCAGGCGCTTGACCTGGCCCAGGTTATGGCTGCTGAAGATCAGCGTCATGCCGGCATCGGCGAACTCGGCCATGAGGCGTTCCACCTCGCGCTTGGCAGAGGGGTCAAGGCTGGCCGTGGGCTCGTCGAGCAGCAGCACCTGCGGCTTGAGCGCCCAGGCCCGTGCCAGCGCCACGCGCTGCTGCTGGCCGCCGGACAGGGCCTTGGCATTGCGCGTGGCCAGGCCTTCGAGGCCCACGCGCTCCAGCGCGGCCCGCGCGTTCGCCTTGGCATCCGGCCAGCGCACGCCGCCCAGCCACAGGCCCAGGGCCACGTTGTGCAGCACGCTGGCGCGCAACATGTAGGGCCGCTGGAACAGCATGGCCTGGCGCGCCTGCGTGTCGTGTTGCAGGCTGCCGGCCACGGGACGGACCAGGCCGTTGAGGGTCCGCAGCAGGGTGCTTTTGCCGCTGCCGTTGGAGCCCACCAGCGCCAGCCGTTCGCCGGCCTGGATGCGCAGCGTGCAATCGCTGAGCGCCTGCACACGGCCGAAGTGCACGCCGACGCCGTGCAGGTTGAAGACCTGCGTCATACCGGGCCTCCCTGCGCGGCCAGGCTGGCCGGGTCCGGCAGGCGGTCGTCGAACTGTTCGCGCCAGCGCCGCACACAAGCGATCAGGATGTTGAGCAGCAGCACCACGCCCAGCAGCACGATGCCAAGCGCCAGTGCCAGCGGCAGGTCGCCCTTGCTGGTTTCCAGCGCGATCGCGGTGGTCATCACGCGCGTGAAGCCGTCAATGTTGCCGCCCACCACCATCACCGCGCCGACTTCCGAAACGGCGCGGCCGAAGGCGGCGATCAGCACCGTGAGCAAGGCATAACGCTCGTCCCACAGCAGGATCAGGCCGCGCACGAAGCGGCCCGCGCCCAGCGACTGGAACTGCTCGCCGTGGCTGCGGTCGGCGTCCTCGATCGCCTGGCGCACCAGCGCGGTGACCACCGGCAGCACCAGCACGGCCTGCGCCAGCACCATGGCCTTGAAGGAAAACAGCCAGCCCAGAAAGCCCAGCGGCCCGGTGCGCGACAGCAACAGATAGACCACCAGCCCGACCACCACCGAGGGCAGGGCCAAGGCGGTGTTGAGCAGCGCCAGCACCGCGCCACGGCCGCGAAAGCGCGACACGCCCAGCCAGGCGCCCAGCAGCAGGCCGCCGCCGCAGGCGATCACGCAGGCCGACGCGCTCACGGCCAGCGACCGGGCGACGATGCCGGCCAGCACGGGATCAAGCGAGGTGATAAGGGAGAAGGCCGTGGCGGCGCTGTCGGAGAAGGTGTTCATTGGGGAATTTGGAGAGCACTCTAGCCTAGGGCCTAAGTCCTTGATTTACATCAGGAATCATCGCTATGAACGGGTTTGCATAGGTTGCCCGCCGGATCGCGCCCCCACCGCCCGCCCCTCCCGGCCCCGCCGGCCCCTGCACTCATAATCGAGCCACTCTCCGCCCCGCCATGTACAAAGTCGAACTCTCCTACCTGCTGACACCGCAGCGCGGCAAAAGCGCGCTGATACGCAACCCGCTGATGGACCTGCTCCATGCGGTGCGCGAGCAGGGCTCCATCTCCAAGGCTTCCAAGGCGCTGGACTTGTCTTACCGCCACGTGTGGGGCGCGCTCAAGGACTGGGAGCAGACGCTGGGGCGCGAGCTCATCGTCTGGGACAAGGGGCAGCGCGCGCGGCTCACCGAGTTCGGTGAAAAGCTGCTGTGGGCCGAGCGCCAGGCGCAGGCCCGGCTGGCGCCGCAGATCGAAGCCCTGACCAGCGACATCGAGCGCGCGTTTTCCACCGCCTTCGACGACGATGCCCATGTGCTCACGCTGTATGCCAGCCACGATGCGGCGCTGTCCGCCCTGCGCGAACAGGCCGCCCCGCACGGGCTGCACCTGGACATCCGCTTCATGGGCAGCGTGGACGCGATCGCGGCGCTGAACGCCGGGCGCTGCATGATGGCCGGCTTCCACACGCTGGAGCAACCGGGCAGCCATTCCGTCACCGCGCGCAGCTACCGCAACCTGCTCAAGCCCGGCCTGCACAAGCTGATCGGCTTCGCCCACCGCACGCAAGGCCTGATCGTGGCCAAGGGCAACCCGCTCGGCATCACCGGCATCGCCGACCTGGCGCGGCCCGGCCTGCGCTACGTCAACCGCGCCGAAGGCACGGGCACGCGCGTGCTGCTCGACGAACTGCTGGCCAAGGCCGGCGTGGCCGCTTCATCGGTCGCGGGCTACCCGCGCCAGGAGCCTTCGCACACGGCCGTGGCCCAGGCCGTCGCCAGCGACGCGGCCGACGCGGGCCTGGGCATCGAAGCGGCGGCGCGTGAAAAAGGCCTGGGCTTTGTGCCGTTGGCGCAGGAGCGCTACCACCTGGTCTGCCTGAAGTCCGAGCTGCCCACACCGCAGGTGCAGGCGCTGCTCACCGAATTGCAAAGCCGCGACTGGCAGGCCACGCTGGAGGAACTGCCCGGCTACAGCGGCAAGCAGGCCCAGAGCGGCAAGGTGCTGTCCCTGCGCGCCACCCTGCCCTGGTGGACCTTCCGCAAGGAAAAACCCGGCAAGGCCGCCTGAACCACGTAAGCCGTGTCCCCCGCTTTCACAGCGCGCAGGAACGGAAACCGCAGAACAGGTCGTCCCGCCCCGGCAGGGCAAAGCCGCGGTGCTTCGGGTTCTTCATGCGCGCGCGTGTCGCAAATGAAGCGCCGCGCAGCACCTTGTGCGTGCCGAAGCGCGGCTGCGAATAGGCTTGCCAGGGGCCGGGCGCAAAACCCGGATAAGGCCTGAAGCTGCTGCCCATCCACTCCCAGACATTGCCCCAGTGGAAACCGCGCCGCGCCGCCGCGTGCGCGGCCAGTTCCCACTCGACTTCGGCCGGCAGGCGGCGCCCCGCCCAGCGGCACCAGGCATCGGCCTCCCACCAGCTCACATGCATGGCGGGCTGCGTGCCCTGCATGCGGCGCGGCACGCCGAAACGGTTCTGTATCACCGCGCCGCTGGAGATGCCGATCTGGTCCACATAACGCGGGCCGCGCCGGCCCTCGCCCGCCGCCTGGCCCTGCAGCCAGCGCCAGCCGTCCGGGTGCCAGAGCTCCTCGCGGTCGTAGCCGCCGTCGCCGACGAACTCGACATACTGCGCCCAGCTGACGGGCTGGGCGTCGATCTCGAACTCCGGCACGCTGACGGCATGCACCGCCTGTTCATTGTCAAACGCAAAACCCGCGCCACCCACGCCACCATCGCTGCCCATTTGCCACACCGTGGCCGGGACCAGCAGGGGATCGCGCAGCGCCATGGGCGCCGGCGTGAAGGCCTCCTGCAGAGGTTTATCGAGCGCCAGGCCCAGGGTCTGCGCGCCGCGCACCAGCGCTTCGCCGCGCATGTCCTCGAAGAACAGGCACAGGCGATAGAAGTACAACGCGTCGTCTCCGGCCTCGCCGCCCTCCCCGCCCCGGCCGGCAGGCGCGGTTTTTTCGAGCAGGTCCAGCGTGGCTTCCAGCGTATCCAGCAGGTAGGCCCGGCAATTCGCCATGTCGGGCAGGTCCAGCGTCCAGCGCATGGCGTGCGGCACCTGCGCGCCCCACCAGCGGTCCGCGTTCGGTTCTATGGAGGCCAGCCGGGTCTGCGTGGGCGCGCAGCGTGTGCCGAGGACGCGCTGCATGTTGCGGGCAATCCACCACTCCTGGAACCAGCCCACATGGCCGAGCTCCCACAGCGGCGGGTTCACGTTGGCCAGCCGCGGCAGGCTGAAGCCGGCCTCCATCGCATGCTGGTATTGCGCGAACAGGTGCAGGGTGTTGTTGCGCGCATCCATCAGCGCCAGCGACAGCGGGTCACGGCCCGCACCGCGCATCGCGGGCGAGTCCGTCAAGGCGCCGGCCGCGGCCGGTGGCGAAGAGGGTAATGAATTAGGGTTAGCGTCTGAAACCAAGGCTGCCGTCCTCGCGCGCCCGGCGGCGGTGGCCGCCAACAAGGCGCCATCACACCGCGCACGCGTTGAAACCAGAATAGCAGAGACGCGGCCGTCCCGGCGGCTATAAGCCGATAGCGTGCATCACGCATTTCCCCCGGCCGGCGCCTGTCTGTCGCGCCCGCCCCACCGCCGGTCGGCCCGGGTAAACCCATCCGTATTTTCCCCTTCTGATTCGGCAAGGACGCGGATAGACTGCGGCCAGCGCCTCCTGCGACAGGAGGAGGCCCCGCGAAACGCAGCGTTTTACCCAAATCCACGATTCCAACGGTTTCCACGATTTCCACGATTTCCACGATTCGAACTTCAGCCCCCCACTGACCTGACCCCATGCAACTACACGACCTGAATTCAGCGCCCGCCGAACTCGACCTGACCCTGCTGGACCTCGGCCCCCTGGCCTGGGTGCTGGAAGAATTGCGCAAATCGCTGGAAGGCTCCACCAAGGCCCTCAAGCGTTTTATGCGCGAGGCCGAGGCCGGGCGGAACTCCGACATCGGCGCCCTGGACGCGACCCAGTTGCGCACCGCACGCCAGCAGTTGCACCAGGCCGTGGGCGCGCTCGAAATGGTGGGCATGAGCGCCCCGGCGCTGGTGCTGCGCGCCATGGAAACGGCGGTGCAGAAATTCATCCAGTCGCCGGCGCTGTGCACGCCGGACGCCGCGGGCAAGATCGAGCTCGCCGGCTTCTCCATCGTCCACTACCTGGAAAACGTCCTGGCGGGCAAGCCGGGCTCGGCCGTGTCCCTGTTTCCCCAGTACCGCGACATCCAGGGCCTGGTCGGCGCCGACCGCGTCCACCCCGCCGACCTCTGGGTTTTCGAATGGCGCTGGATTGAGCCGGTGCTGGACATCACCGTCCCCGCCTGCGAATACGGCGATGAAACCCGGCAGCTGCTCGACAAGCTGATGCTGACCCTGATCCGCACCGGCGCCCCGGAGGCCGCGCGCAGCCTCAGCGACATCTGCCTGGGTTTCGCCTGGACGCAAACCGGCATCGAGTCCAGGACCTTCTGGAAAATCGCCGCCGGCTTTTTCGAGGCGCTGGCGCAGGGCCTGCTGAACGTCGACCTCTACGTCAAGCGCGCGACCCTGCGCGTGCTGCTGCAATACGTGTGGCTGGCCAAAGGCACCGAGGCCTCGGCCCGGCTCGCCGAAGACCTGCTCTTCCTGTGCTCCCAGGCCAAGGTCCAGCGCGCCGCCGATTCGCCCGTGCTGTCGGCGGTGCGCTCGGCCTACGGCTTGAAACGCTTCAAGCCGGTCGACTATGAATCGCTGCAGTTCGGCCGCTTCGCGCCGGCCCTGATCGCCCAGGCCCGCAAACGCATCGGCTCGGCCAAGGAAACCTGGTCCGCGGCGACCGCGGGCGACCTCGGCAAATTCAAGACACTGACCGACCAGTTCAGCCTGGTCACGGATTCGCTGGTCAAGCTGCACCCGCCCAGCGAATCGCTGGCCCGCGCCATGGGACGCGTGATTGAAAGCACGGTCAGCTCCGGTCAGGCGCCCAGCCCCGAACTGGGGCTCGAATTCGCCACCGCCGTGCTCTTCCTGGAGGCCGTGTTCGACGACTTCGATCCCAACGATCCCCAGCTGTGGGCGCGCACGGCGCGGCTCGCCGAGCGGCTCGAGAGCGCGCGCAAGGGCGGGCAGGCGCAGCCGCTGGAGTCGTGGATGGAGCAGCTCTACCAGCGCGTCAACGACAAGCAGACCATGGGCAGCGTGGTGGGCGAGTTGCACTCGTCCCTCGCCGCGCTCGAAAAATCGCTGGACCAGTTTTTCCGCACGCCCGAGGACACGAAGCTGCTGGCCGTGGTGCCCGGGCAGCTGGCGCAGATGCAAGGCGTGCTCTCCATGCTGGGCCTGGACCAGGCGGCGCTGGCGGTGACGCACATGCGCGAGCTGGTCGAGCGCATGCTCAAGCCCGGCGCCGACGAACAGCAGGCCCAGACGGCCGGCGCCTTCGACCGGCTCGGCAACAACCTGGGCGCGCTGAGCTTCCTGATCGACATGCTCAACTACCAGCCCGCGCTGGCCAAGCGGTTGTTTGTCTACGATGCCGCCAAGGGCGAACTCAAGGCGGACAAAGACCAGTAAGCCGGCTCAAAGACGCCTGCCGCGCGTACCAGACCGTGTACCGCGGTGGGGCGTTGCCCTGGATACCTTGCTGAGGGCCACGTAAGGGGTCATGAGAGTCCTTGGCCGGAAGTGGTTTGGGGTTGAGAGCCGGTCAGCGCTTCAAAGGCTTCCGGCTGGAACCAGTTCTGGTCCACATCGCCGGCTACGCCGGGCACAAGCGTTCCGCCATTGATGGTGCCGTCGCTGTACTGCCAGCACGACCACGCCTGCCAGGGCGCGGGAACGCTGGGCTGCGCCGCGTAGTCGGCCAGCCACAGCGGCCGCGCGCCCAGCGGCTGGCAGCCCGGCAGGGACGCGAGGCTCTGCCAGAACCCGCCGTCGGTGTAAATCATGGTCTGGCGCCCGAACAAGGCGTCGGCGGCGGCGGTGAAATCCAGCACCCACTGCAGCACGGCCTGGGCGCCGCATCCGTCCAGGGTTTCGATGTCCAGCACCGGCGGCAAATCGTTCGGCCCCAGTGCACCCACGGTCGCGAAAAACTGCTGGGCCTGGGTTGGCGCATCGGTGCCCGGGCGCCCGAAGTGGTAGGCGCCGCGCTGCAAACCGGCGGCTGCGGACCCCGCCCAGTTCTCCTTGAAAAAAGGATCCACGACGTAAATCCCCTCGGTGGCTTTGATAAAACAAAAAGCCACATCGCTGCCGGCCACCTGCGGCCAGTTGATGCTGCCCTGGTAGTGGCTGACGTCTATGCCTCTCATCAACATGTTCGCCTCCCTCAGACGACGTTGTTGAGCATGTCGACCTGCGCCTGCTGCAGGCCGTCGATCCTGAGCACCGTCTCCAGCGCAAGGTGGTTGTCCCACACCTCGCCGCAGTTGTATTTCAGCTTCTTTGGAGTGGCCAGGCTGCCGCTGACTTTCTGCTGGAAGGTGGTGGTCACGCCGTCGGTGGCCTGCACGCCCAGCGCCCAGTGGTCCCAGCCGTACCAGCTGCTGGATTTCATGATCATGGTGTAGACGTCCGAGCCTTCGTCGTCGAGCACCGTGTGGCCGTTGAGCTGCGCGGTGATGGTCATCAGGGCCACGCGGCAGGCATCCTGCGCGTCTTCGTCGCCGTCCAGCGCGGCCTGCAGGTTGTCGGCCAGCACCCCGTGAAAGGGCACCGTCTGCGGAAAAATGTCGTCCGTCATGGCGAAGAAATCGGCATTGAGGCCGGTGGGCACGCGCTCGTTGTCGAACACAAAAGCACCCTCGCCGGAGTTGTAGATGGTGGGCGCGGTGTAGGCGTTGTTTGCGCTCTCGTACTCGCCCGTCAGGGCCCAGCCCCAGCAGGCGGAAAAGATGAAGGGCGGCTGGTCCGAGGTCGGCACGATTTCGCCATCGCGCGGATGGTCTTCACCGGCCGGGGCCAGCAGGTTGCGTTGGTCGTCGCTGAGGGTAGGCATGGACTTCTCCGAAAAGGGGTTCGCTGCGAAGGGCAGCCGTCGCATCGCTGAAGAAATTGTCGGCGCGGGTCCGTGCGCTGGCGATTACAGCGCATTACACGCGGCCGGCGCCGCGCCCCGCATTGCTAACACTTTGAGGTTCAAACGCGCTCGCGCAATTTTTCCGGCGAAACGTTTTGACTTAAGGCCCATGCGCCCTGCCGCCGGCCATCGCCATGCAGGCGGAAAGTCCCGATTGAACTGCGTTTCGAATCAGGTCATGCTGTGTGTGAAAGCACGGCTCGCGGGCTCCTCCTGAACACGCCGCCATGTATAGCCGAATCAAGGCAATTAATGCCGAAACGGAGTTGTTCTGTAAATACGGCGCCGCGGCGCTTGACGATGATTGAACGTCTCGCAGATACTGCGCCGACCGATACGGTTTTCCAACACTGGCAGGATGCACAACGCCGCAGAGCGATGGCTCATGCCATGGGCTTGATGCCAAGAAGGGGAGAAGGCAAGTGGCTATTCTGAAAAACCGCGCCACGCAGCGCAAAATCTATCTGCGGGCACACCATGTCTTCGGGCGCGGCCGTTCCGCCGACACCCTGCTTGAAAACCCAGACGCCTCGCAGCTGCACGCGTCGATACGCTGGACCGGCAAGGCCTGGGAACTGCACGACCACAGCCGCAACGGCACCCTGCTCGACGGCGCGCTGCTCTCCAACACCAAGGGCCTTCCGCTGCGCGTCGGCGGCACCCTGGCCTTCGGGCGCGAAGGCGGGGCCGCCTGGCTGGTGGAAGACCTGTCCCCGCCGCGCAACCTGTTGTGGCCGCTGGGACATGACGATCCCTACATTCCCCTGGGCCACTCCAACCTGCTGCCGCAGGGCGTGGCCGCCGAGCTGTCCATCCACCGCAGCGACACCGGCCAATGGGTGCGCACCACCCCCGAAGGCAGCTGGCTGCTGGAAGACGGCGACGAGGTCCGCTTCGCCGGCAAGTCCTGGTGCTTCCTGCTGGCGGCCGAGGTGGCCTCGACCATGGACTGCATGGCCGGCGGCAGGGCCCTCTTGAAGCGGGCGCAGCCGGCGCTGTTCTTCAAAGTCAGCCAGGACGAGGAACACGCATGGCTGGAACTGCACGACGCCGGCCTGCACCTCAACCTCGGTGAACGTTCGCACCACTACGCGCTGCTGATCCTGGCGCGGCTGCGGCTGGCCGATGCGCAGCGCCAGCTCACACCGCACGCGCAGGGCTGGGTCGAACTCGATCGCCTGGCCAAGATGCTGGGCCTGGAGCCCGGCCACCTGAACATCCAGATCTTCCGCATGCGCAAGCAGCTTGCGCTCGCCATGCCGCAGGGCGCGCGCGTGCCCGAACTCATAGAGCGCCGCCGCGGCTCGCTGCGCTTCGGCGGCCTGCGCTTTCGCATCATCCGCGGCGGCGCGCTGGAGGCCGACTTCGACCCACTGGCCGGCGGCCAGAGCCTGCCTGAAGAATCGCTGCTGGCCTGACCCCCGCCCCCGACCATGACGCGGGTGCCCACGCACGGCTTTCCCGTGGGCGTGCCGGGTTACCAGCCGCTGGGCTTGCTGGGGCAAGGCGCATCGGGCCAGGTCTTCAAGGCCAGGCAGCGCAGCACCGGCCAGTTCGTCGCCATCAAGATTCCCCATCCGGCTTCCGCCGACGACCCCGCGGCCAACCGGCGCGTGCAGCAGCGCCTGCACCAGGAGACCCGCGTGCTGGCCATGCTGCAGCATGCGCACGTGGTGCGGCTCATCGACAAAGGCATGGCCGCCGGCGGGCTGCTTTTCGCGGTGCTTGAATTCATCCCCGGCGAAACACTCAGGGATTTCCTGCAGCGCAACGGCGGCCTGCCCCTGCAAGACACGATGGCCCTGATGGCGCAGCTGCTGGACGCCCTGACCTTTTTGCACCAGCACCAGGTCGTGCACCGCGACCTCAAGCCCGAGAACATCATGGTCGTCTCCACCGGCCCGGCGCTGCAGCTCAAGCTGCTCGACTTCGGGCTGGCCAGCCACCAGGGCGAGCCGCGCTTCGAGGCCGGCGCCGAGGGCACACCCGCCTACTGCGCGCCCGAGCAGCTGCGCGGCGAAGCCTGCACGCCGGCGACCGACATCTATGCCTGGGCCCTGGTGTTTCTCGAATGCCTGAGCGGCCGGCCCTGCGTGCAGGGCACGGACGTCGGCGAAGTGCTGCAGCGCCAGCTCAGTGACACAGCCCATGCCCTGCCCGAAGAGCTGACAGGCCACCCGCTGGCGCCGCTGCTGCGGCAGGCCCTGCAAAAAGACCTTCAGCAACGCGCGGCCGACGCGGCCGGCCTCTACCTCGACCTGGTGCAGTGCCTGGCGCAGCTGCACGGCGCGCGCCAGGCGCCCTCCGCACCGCCAGCCCCCGTCGCCGGCGCCAGGCAGCTGACGCTGGACAGCATGGACATCCGGGAGGACACCCACAGTGCCGAGCATGCCCTGGGCATCCTGTGCGTCGCCCTGCGCCTGTACCCCGCGAGGAATTCCTCACTGGCCCTGGCCTACCTGCAGGAGATGCGCGAACAGCAAATGCGCTGGTGCGCCAACGCCGTGCAAGGCGGCCAGGGCGAGAGTGCCGGTGTGCTCGGCGACTGCATGCTGTTTCATTTTGAACAGGGAGACAGCAGCGCGCAGAACCTGCAGCAGGCGGCCGTCGCCGCCATGGACTTATGCACACGCGTGCAACGCAGAAGCCGTTTGCTGGAAGTCCAGCACGGTGTGCGGCTCGAAATCTCGGGCGGCATCCACAGCGTGACGCCGGCCTCGCAACACGACGCCACCAGCCGCAACCAGGGCGCCAACGTCGCGCTGCACCTGAACAGCGTGGCCGCACCGGGCGCTATCGTCGCCAGCCAGCACGCGCGCCGCGAACTCGCGGCGAATATGCAGCTCGAGGAATACCTGGGCACGGCGGCCGCGCGGCATGAGGGGGAGGAGCGGGTGTTCAGGTTGATGGCTGAGTACCGGGCTTGAGCCCGTCTTTGGAGTGCCTCGGCCCCGGTCGCGGAAAACCAGGGCTTGACGAGTCCGCTCAGAAACATCCCGCGCGAATACCCAGCAAGTTCTAGCTCATGGTCACTTGCCGATGACCCAAATTCACCACCGCAGTATTTTTTCCAACAATCAATATCCTGCTGCGGACAATTCGTCAAAGAACTCCCGATTGCCCCACGTATGGTCTGACTTTGAAAAAATTCAGGGAACCCAGCGTGAATTTTCGGCAAGACATCACAGCCGGCTCCATCGCGGCAGCCGCGGCGCACCCCCCGCTTCCCATTGTTCAGATTGAAGTATTGATGCATACATATCTTGTGCAGGCCCAGTCGTGCGCCCGTTCGGGTGATTTCCTGGGTGCTGCAGAACTTTGCAGAAAGGCCATCAAGTACGGCAAGGATGCTTTGTATGCAAGGGGGTTTCTCGCCGACTGCTTGCACAATCAAGGCATTCGCGCAACGCAAATTGCTGACCTCACGACCGCGGAGGAACACTTTCGCGCCGCACTCGAAGTTCAGCCTCGCCACGTGAGTGCCCTGTGCAACCTGGGCTCGGCCTTGTTCATACGTGGTGAACATGCAGAAGCCGCGGAGTTATTTGGCAAGGCCATAAAGATCGAGCCAGAAAATATAGGCGCATTAGAGAACCTGGCCAAACTCCAGGAGTTCGCCCAGGACATGGCCGGCGCCTCAAAAACCTTGAGCAGGCTTGCGCAGGTTTCTCCCGAGAACGCAATGGCCTACCTTCTCCGGCAAGCCCTTTTGATCCAAAAGATTGCCCCAAGCCAAGCCTATATCGCCGAGGCAAGAGCCGATCTGGCAAACAGGTTGCAAGCTCTCGAAGCCGGTAGCGCGGCCATTGCCGACCCGTTACGGTGCCCGTCAACACACTTCCCGCTTTCTTACCATGGCGTCAACAACAAGGATCTGGTTGAGCAAATAGCGCGACTGCATCTCAAAGCAGCGCCCTCACTCGCCTGGGTCGCACCGCATACGCGCTCATGGACAGGCCCTCGTGGTCGTGTCAAGCTGGGATTCGCCTCGGCATTCTTTTACGAACACAGTATCGGGAACGTTTCACGCGGCCTTATTAAACACATAGACCGAAACACGCACGAAGTCTTTGTGATCAGGCTGGGTAGTTCGCCCAGAGACCCAATGGCACAGTTGATTGACAGCTCGGCGGACGCCGTCGTGACGGTTTCGCACGACCTCCAGGCGGCAAGGGAAACCATTGCAGAGCTAGGCCTCGATATCCTGTTTTTCCAGGATATAGGAATGGAGCCCTTGAGTCTCTTGCTGGCTTTCAGTCGCCTGGCGCCAGTGCAACTCACATCGTTCGGCCACCCCGACACGACAGGCATTCCCAATCTGGACTACGTGATCTCTTCCGAAAACTATGAAATTGAAGGTGCACAAGATCATTACTCGGAACGATTGATCCAGCTCCCGGCTGCCGGCACTCTCGCCTACTATTACCGCCCTCCAGCGCCGCCACCCTGCACCAGGCAAGATTTTGGATTCACGGCATCAGACCGTCTTTACGTCTGCCCGCAGACGCTCTACAAAATGCCCCCCGCCATGGATGCCCTGTTCAAGGGCATTCTGGAAAAAGACACCGCTGCAAAAATCGTGGTGGTTGACACGGGGCAAGAGACCATGCGGCCCGCGCTGCAGCGCCGCTGGGCAGCGGCTATGCCGGCGGTAGCCAGTCGAATTATTTTCTTGCGATTTCTGCCGTATGACCGCTTCCTTGGTCTGATCAACTGCGCGGATGTCGCGCTCGATACCTTGCACTTCAATGGACAGAACACCAGCCTGGAGATTTTCGCTATGGGCGTACCTATCGTGACCATGCCCGGCGTGATGCAACGGGAGCGGTACACCTACGGCATGTATTTGGCGATGGAGTTCATGGAGCTGGTCGCAGATTCAGCCGCTCAATACATCGATACTGCCGTGCGGGTCGCCAATGATCCCGGGTTCCGAAGCTACTGCAGTGCGCGCATCAGTGAGTCCAGCGGTGTACTTTTCGAGGATCCCCTGCTTGTACGCAGCTACGAGCAAGCATTCTCGAAAATGATTGATGAACGACTAAAACTCTTCTGCGCAGGGGCATAAATAAACACGCACTCATCTCAAGCCGCTAGGCATTCAATTTACCTGCCCATTTCCAACAATCAATATCCGGGTGCGGACAATTTACCGGAGAACTCTCGACGTCCCAAAGTATGGTCCATGTTGAAAAAATGACAGGGAGGTGAGCATGAACTTGCAGCACTCCGGTCATCTTCAACGATGGATGACACAGGAGTCGGCAATGACAGTGCGATCAGAGTTAAAGGAAAAACCAACAGGTATCAGCATGGCCGTCGTCATGTTGATATTGGTGTCCAGTGGGCTGGTCTGTGTAGCGGTGTTCCAGCACCTCTTGGAGAAAAATGCCCTTTCCGCCTCCCAAGGGGCTCAATGGGTTGAGGAAAAGGGGCCTACATGGCACCTGCAACTGGACGATGTTCCCAAGGAAAAGATATTCATCGGATTCAAGTATGGCGACCGGGTGTATATGGATGCCTCGGAGTTGTGCCAACAGCCAGGGTTCAGGGCACGTGCCGACGAGGATGGAGTTTTTCAAGTCAAGGGGGCGCCGAACACAGGGCTGGTGCTGGAAACTCCAGACATCGCGCTACCCGATGGCTTGGCTCATGAGGTGTGGTGGGTTGTCAGCAGCCATAGCCTGCCTGAGGGGCGTTCTTTTGATGCACCCTACCAGTGGCTCAACGAGGCCCATGCTCCCGCCAACGGCGCATGCTTGTTTTTGGGGCAAAGCACCCAGGCAAAGACTCCCCTAAAACTCAACAAAAGTTACGCCGAGCCTGTAATCGGTTTAACAGGGCGTAATGAGGTCGCCGACATCCGCCTTCAGTCGCACGAGGGCGCGGCCGAGGTGACGCCAAAGAATCGTCTTGAATCACTGCGCAGATTCCCCTGGCTGCTTGCCTGGTTGCATCAGTTCAGCAGCAATGGCGCCAAACAATGCGGGTCTTCGGATGACTTTATGCCCTCAACGCTCGTGTTACCGATGAAGGCCAAGATTTTTCCCAACGGCCAGCAAAGCATGCACTGGCTGGCAGCCACGGGATGTGAGCAGCTTGATCGCTGGTCGCTGGTGATGGCGAATGAAGATGGAACGACCTCATTCATCACCTTGAGTGAGCCTATGGGCTTTTCAAAGTACGGACCCGCCAAGGTATGGACCACCGACATTGACGGCGACGGAATGCCGGAGTTTCTTATCAAGGCGCAGTACTACAAGGGATCAAGGTATGTACTGCTTCGATTGAATGAGAGTGAAGGTGGTGGCTATCACCTATCTGAGATCGCTGCGTCAGCTTATGAAGGGCTCTGACCTTGATGTACAAATTTCCAATAACCTACGGGAAATAATTTAGTGAAATTCAAACAAAGAAATACTCTACTTTTACGCGCGTTTTCTGCCTTAGGTACCGCCATTGCGGTAACCACATTCCACTCAGCACTTAACGCGGCCCCTCAGGCCAATGACAACCCGGTCAACGAACCGAAAGCGATTGTTGAGGCCTTGATCGGACGGGACTTCAGAGACATGCCGCGCTATACAGGGGGTCAGGAGCTCTTTGAATACAAATCTATTTTTGAGTCTTACCCGCCGTACGACATTGAACAGTTGACAGTTCCGGCCGGGAAAACCACCACGCGAGAAGCAACGCCTACGTTTGGAAAATGTACGCAGGAGATGCTGGTCAAAGACATCAAGATCACCAAGGTTGAATATGCGCGAGACCCGACCAGTCCTGTTAGTCAACCAAGCGCGTTGTCTTACGAAGTGTATGTGACGGTTGAGGCGGAAGTACTAGCTTTGCGACTGTTCAATCCCGACAAGATTCCGGTCGACAGGCGTTGCTCA
Source organism: Polaromonas sp. P1_H6 (assembly GCF_056405195.1). Taxonomy (NCBI): domain Bacteria; kingdom Pseudomonadati; phylum Pseudomonadota; class Betaproteobacteria; order Burkholderiales; family Comamonadaceae; genus Polaromonas; species Polaromonas sp. P1_H6. Next base: position 277,236 of record NZ_JBFUCN010000006.1, on the reverse strand, counting down.
TGGCTAGGTCTCGAGGTCAAGAACACACAAACGGGAAAGCGCGAAGCATATCTGGACAACGCGGACGATAGCACCGCCTTGTTGAAAATGATGAAGCAGTTTGGCACGGTGCAAGGTGACTACGTGGTGATCGAACCACATCGCCGGCAGTGGAGTTATGGAATCAATCTATTCCTTCCCAGGAGTGGTGAAGGTCTACGTCGTCACTTCGACCATACCTTGCCCATCGGGGAACGCAAGTATGTAGATGCGATAAAGCCACGATGGTTAATTCAAGATCCGTTTCCAGCCTCAATGCGGCCGTGCAGCAGCGCAAGCAGGCGCAAGCGGAATTCCGTGCCCGGGCCAGCGCCGAACTGGTGGAGGCCATGCGCAAGCATGATGCGGCGCGCCAGGAACTGGTCAAGGCGATCCAGCGCCGCGACTTGCAAACCCTGCACAGCCCGATTGACGGCGTGGTGCAGCAGCTGGCGGTCACGACCGTGGGCGGCGTAGTCACCCAGGCCCAGCCCTTGATGACGATTGTTCCGCGTGATGCGGTGCTGGAAGTCGAAGCACAGGTCATGAACCGCGACATAGGCCACCTCAAAGTCGGTCAGCGCGTGATCAACAAGGTGGAAACCTTTGACTTCACTCGCTTTGGTTATATCGAGGGCACCGTGCAATGGGTGGGGACTGACGCGATCAACGACCCCAAACTCGGACCGGTCTACCCGGTGCGCATCCAGCTCAGTAAAGCGGAGACGCCAAACATAGTGAACGGCCAGCGTGGCACGGTGACCGCCGGCATGAGCGTGACCTCGGACATCCGAACCGGCGAGCGCCGCATGATCGAATACTTCATCGCGCCCATGCTGCGTTACAAGCAGGAGGCCTTGCGTGAACGCTGATTCCCTCTGGATGTGCGCCCGGCCATGGATGGTCGGTGCCGCTTTGATGTCCTTTCTGCCCTTGAGCGCTTCGGCCGATACCTTGCTTGATATCTATCGCAAGGCGCAGGAGCGCGACGCCGCCTACCGCGGCGCAGTCAATACGCTGCGCGCGGCGCGCGAACGGGTGCCCCAGGCGCGGGCCGGGCTGCTGCCCACGGTGGGCCTGGTCGGCGCCACCAGCCAGCAGTCCGGGCAGGCCTCGTTCAGCGAAGCCCCCTATGTGGACCGCGATGTGCGCAACCGCAGCTGGAACCTCTCACTGACGCAGCCTTTGTGGCGCGCGGCCAGTTGGGCGGCGCTGGACCAGGCCGAACAACAGGAACTGCTCGCCGAGGCGCAGTTCCGGCAGGCCGAGCAGGAGCTGATCCTGCGCACCGCGCAAGCCTATCTGGACGTGCTGGTGGCGCAGGAGTCCCAGCGCGTGGCGCGCCTGCAGGTTGGCGCCGTCATCCAGCAACTGGAGCTGGCGCGACGGAATTTTGAAGTCGGCACCGGGATCGTGACCGACGTGCATGAGGCCCAATCCCGGTTGGACCTGTCGCGGTTCCAGGCGGTGGCAACGGACAGTGAGCTGAAGAACAAACGTGCCGAGCTGGCGCGCATTCTTGGTGAACCCGGGGCCAATCTGGCCCGCTTGCGCGCGGACAGTTCGCTACCGGGCATTCAGCCCGACGAGGAACAGCCCTGGCTGGACAGCGCCCGTGAGCAGTCCATCCCGGTGCGCATCGCCCAAGCCACGCTGGAAGTGGCAGACCGGGAAATTGCCAAAAGCCGTGCCGCGCATTCACCGACTCTGGACTTGACGGCAGGCTATGGCACCAACTACACCTCCGGCAGTATTACCTCGCCGGCCGATATTTCGGTGCGTTCACGCTCCAGCCAGGTGGGCTTGAACCTGAATATCCCGCTCTTTGCCGGCGGCGGCGTGCAAGCGCGCGTGCGCGAAGCCCTGGCCTTGAAGGACAAGGCCGCTGACGACCTGGAGGCGGCGCGTCGGCAGGCGGTCGCGCAGGCCAGCCTGGCCTTTACCGGCGTGGTCAGCGGCGCTGCGCAGGTCCAGGCCTTGGCCTCGGCCATTGCTTCCAGCAAAAGTTCGGTCGACTCCAACAAGATCGGCTTTCGTGTCGGATCACGCATCAACATCGACGTGCTCAATGCCGAGCAGCAGCTCTACACGGCCGAGCGCGACTGGCACAAGGCGCGGGCCGAGACGCTGATGCAAGGGCTGCGCCTCAAAGCGGCAAATGCCACGCTGGCCGAAGCGGATTTAAGCGCCATCAACAATATGCTGGAAACCGGAACACAACCATGACAAAACCTTCTACACCCCCTAAAACAAGCAAAGCAAACAAGGCACTCACGCCGGAATCTGCGCCCGCAGAAACCGGCATACCAGGCAATGGGCCTTTGCCGCCAGAAGAACTGGCGAAGCTGGCCGCCCTGGCCAAGGAACAGGTGCGCAAGGTGCTGGGCAAGATCCCGATGCTCGGTGCCGTGACCTGGCTGATGATGCAGCAAGCCGCCAACCGGCACACCCTGCTCAGTGAACTGGAGTGGCGTGTGATGCCGGCGCTGGTGTTGAACCAAGCCAAGCTCTATCTGAAGGACGAGGCTCCCATGGCCTTTGTCTCCTGGGCCAGGCTCAGCGAAGAAGTGGCGCAGCGCTACCAGGCTGCACCCCACCAGCTCACGATGGCCGACTGGGCTTCTGGCGATCAGATCTGGTTGATCGACATGTTCACACCCTACGGCGGCGCGCAGGAGGTGCTCAAGAACCTGCGCGAGAAGGTGTTTTCCGGGCAAGTGGTGCGCCAGTTGATACCGGTCGGGCCGGCGCAGGCCAAGGCGATGACCTGGCCGCCTCTTGGGGCCAAGGCCAGCCCTGGCGCGTGAATCACAGTCTGAGCCTGCTTACGATCCAGGCGCGATCGCCCCACCCTCACACCATCAAACTCTCCACCTGCTCCACCGGATAACTGCGCCAGCGCCGATTCAAGGTTTCCTTGGGACTGGTATTGCGGGCATGCACGCGGGCTACATAGAGGTGCTGGTCGGGGTTGATCGCGATGCGCTTTTGCTGCGGGGCCCAGACAAAGGCATTGTCTTCGCCGACATTGATCTCGGCGAAGGGCGCGCCTCGCCAGAACTCTCGGCGATAGCAGAGGGTGCCGCCGCAGACCCAGGGTGAGCGGCCGTCGTAGACGTATTGCCAGGCGCGCCGGCCCTCGGGTGCGTAGAAAAATACTTTGTCCAGGCCGCAGATGTCGGCGCCCTGCTCCAGCAAGGCCTTGGCCTGGGAGCTGAGCCAGCCGGGCGCCATCCAGTCGTCGTCGTCCCAGTGCGCGATGAGTTCACCGTGGGCGAGTTCACAGGCGATGTTGCGTTTGGCGCCCAGGGTCAGCTTGCTGTCCAGCCGCATGTAGTGGATGCTGGGGTGCGGTGGGATCAGGTCGGCGATGCTGTCGCGGCCGTCGTCGAGCACGATGAGTTCGCGCGGGCCGTGGTAGTCCTGTGCGAGAAAGTTGCGGATGGCCTGGGGCACGAATTCGCGCCGGTCGGCGGTGGGCATGATGCAGGACAGCATAGGCCGCGCGGGTGATGGTGCTGCGGCGCGCGGCGCCGCCAGTAGTGGCGCGGCAGCAAGGGTTTTTTCTTGCGGAAAGTAAAAATCGCGGTCTTCGTGGTGCTGCTGCAGGCACTCGGGCTGGGGCATGCGCGTCCAGGCGTTTTGCTGCAGGTACTGGCCTTCCTTGAACTTCCAGGTGTTGCCGTCGTGGCGCACGTAGATCTGCAGTTCACGGCCGGGCACGCGGCACAGGCGCGCGCCGGTGCCCAATATTTTCAGCAGGAAGTCGGCGTCTTCGCGCAGGGAGGTGGCGGGGTAGCGGCAGTCGGCCTGCCACAGGCTGCGCCGGAACACCAGGGTGCCGCCGCTGACGTTCTCGACGAACATGCGGCGGAACAGTGCGCGGCTGGCGGCCCAGAACTCGGCCTGCGGCCGAGCCATGAAGAGCATGTCGTTGAGGCCGGTGACGTCGGCGATGTTGTGCAGGATGGGCGCGGCCTGGCGGCTCAGGCGTTGGTCGCCGTACCAGTCGTCGTCGTCCCAGTGCGCGACGAGTTCGCCCTGGGCCAGGCGCACGGCTTCGTTGCGTTTGGCGCCTATGCTGGTCCCGGCAGGCATGCGGACGCAGCGTATGCGCGCGTCGCTGATGATGTCGGCGGGCAGGTCGCTGTCTTCCTCATAAATGATGATGAGTTCGAGCGCGGGGTAGTCCTGGCGCTGGAAGTAGCGTATGGATTGGGCGACGAAGGCGGGCCGGCCGCGCGTGGGCATGATGCAGCTCATCAGCGGTGACGCGGCGGCCGGCACCGGCACGGGCGGCGGCGCTGCTGCGGCCGGCGGCACGAAGATGCGCATGCGCTCGGGCATGGCGAAGTAGCGGCACTGCTCACCGGCGCAATGGGCGTGGTAAGGCAGGTGGTGAGGCGGGGGCTGCTGGTGCGCCTCGCCGCGCCAGGCGCAGAAGCGGTCCTGGTAGAGCCGCTTGCTGGTGTCTAACAGGGTTTCCTGCAGCCGCGACTGCCGCGGGCACGGCGGCGCGCGGTGCACAAAAGCCCCCAGCGCCCAGACGCCGCGAAAGCCGGCGCGCGCGGCGCGTATGTTGTAGTCCATCTCCCAGCAGGGGCCCTGGGCATAGGCGGTGTCGGCTGCGCCGATGGCGGCCACCACCTCGTTCTTCACCACATAACAAAAGTCCGAGAGGCTGTGCAGCGGCTCGAGTGTCACGCAGGCATTGCCGAACTTTGCCGCCAGCGCATCGGCTTGGTTCCACAAGGCGTCTTGCGTGGCGGCGCAGGCCGGGGCCACGGCCTGCTCGTTCCAGCAGCGGTTGGTCGAGGGGCCGGCCAGGCCGTGGCTGGCGTCGGCATCGAGCGCGGCCAGCAGCAGCTCCAGCCAGCCGGGCGTGACGCGCGCGCCGTTTTCGAGGAAGACATAGATGTCGGCGGGCACGCCGACCAGCCGGTTAAAGCAGGCGGCCGCGCCTTCATGCACGGGCCCGGGCAGCTGCGCGATGCCAGGAAGGGTGTCGAGCAGCGCCTGCAGCGCGGCGGCCGCGGCTTCGTCGGCGGGGTCGGGCAGCAGCCGCAGGCCGAAGGGCATGGGTGTGTTCTCGAACAGGCTGGCCAGGGTGGCGGCCAGGGCGTCGTGGTGCGCGGCCACATGCACGCCGACCAGGATCTGGCGCTCCTGCGGGGCCGGCATCTACCACTCCTCGCAGCTGGCGAGCAGGCCGGCGCCCAGCAGCGCTTCGAGCTTGCGCCAGGGGCTGCCGGGCGCTTCGTCGCCCCAGTCGCCCACCGTATCGAGCAGTTGCTCCAGCGCCACCGCGCGGGCGTCCACCGTGCTGTAAAAGCGCGGGTAGCACAGCAGCAGTTCCTCGGTGCAGGCGCGCACCAGCGCCTCGCGGCGCGCCGCTTCGGGCGCGTGGAAGGAGACATACAGCGTGGGCAGGCCGAGCTGCGGCAGGCGCCGCCACAGGCCGGGGATCACGGCGTACTCGCCGCCCTCGATGTCCATCTTGATAAAGTTGCAGTCGTCAATGGCGTTGACGGCCAGGAAGCGCTCCAGGTCCATGCCCTGGACTTCGCGGCAGGGCTGGCCGACGGCGCCGGGCGCGGCCAGCATGCCGGACATGCTGTCGCCGAACTCGCTTTGCGCGCCGAAATACAGGCCGCCCGCATAGAGTTGCAGCGGGCCGCTCTCGGGGCCAATGCCGTAGGGGTACAGCGCGATGTTGGGCCGCAGCGCGGGGTTCGCCTCGACGTTGGCGGCCAGTTCGGCAAAGGCCACCGGGTCGGGCTCCAGGGCATGCACGCGGCGCGACAGCATGGCGCCGTAGAGCACCGTGGGCCCTATCCAGGCGCCCATGTCGACATAGGACCTGTCGGGCCGCAGGAAGCGCTGGAACACCTCGAAGGTCTGCGGCTCCCACAAGCCGGCGCCGACACGGCGCCAGAAGTCCTGGCGCGCATCGCCGGCCCGGACCCGGAAGGCGTGCTGGTGGACGGACACGCTGAGCGCGTGCCGCGTGTCGTCCTGGACGCTGCTGGTTTGCACGGCCGGCTCCGCTGGGCCGCTCACCAGCACGTGAAGGGCTCCGCGCCGGAGATGTCGGCGCTGAACGCGAAGGCGTTGCCCTGGAAGTCAAGGTCGGACACCTTGATCTTGCACCAGACCATGCCCGAATAGGGACTGCTGCCGGGCTTCAGTTCCATCTGGATGCTCACGTTCTGCTTGAGCGAATCCTGCGTCTGCAGCGACAGCGGCAGGTAGTAGTTGTTGCCGTAGAAGTTGGTCTGCTTGCTGCGCGGTTCGCAGACCATGGTCACGAACTTGCCCCTGTCGTCGTAGACCAGCAGGAAGACGAACTGGTAAAGGGGGCTGGCCTGCCAGAAGAGCCGCACGGTGTGGCCCGGAACGGTCTGTTGCGCCGGCAGGTCGCGCACGGGGTAGATGTTGACCACGCCGGGGCCGCTGGGATAGACGTGGCTGATATCCACCATGGTCCCGTTGTCCAGCGGAAGCTGGCCGTTGCCGACCGGCGTGCTGGAGGACCGCGGCACATCGGCCAGCGGCGGCACCTGCTCGGCCAGCGTGGAATGGCGCGCGGTGCCGGAGCCGTCGCAGTTGAACACATAGCCGCCGAACTGCGTGACCACGCTGGGGGCCTGCACGCCCATGCCGCACGAAGGCACCAGTTGCAGCTGGATCAGGTTCTCGCCCGGCAGCTGCGGCGACTTCTGCAGGCGGCGCACGGTGTCGCGATGGTCGAGGCAGACCTCCAGGCCCCAGGTGATGCCGGCCAGCGAGAACACGCCCGCGCCGTCGTAGTTGAGCACCTGCTGCTCGCGCCCCGGCCCGCCCGTGGTGGACGGCGCCAGGTGGTTGACCTCGCCGAGCAGCAGGCTGTTGGCAGTGGCCGCGGTGGCGAGAAAGTCGACGCCCGACATGAGTTCCTTCATCACCACGACCGTGCCCGCGTCACCCTGCGCCATCATGTTGCCCTGCTGCACCAGCGCGAAGTTGTAGACCTCCTTGTTGGCCAGCGGGTCGATGTCGTAGGGCGGCGCCTTGAGCGTGGGCGAGGACACGCCGAGGATGGTGCCGAAGACGAACACCCAGTCGGCCCAGTCCGCGAGGGCGGCGTAAGCCTGCAGCCTGGTGATGATCTGCTGCACATCCTCCATGCCGTAGGCGCCCGCCGGGCCCCGGAAAAAGAACTCCGGCGCCATGAAGACATTCAGGGTGTCACTGGGCACAGGCGGCGACGACGAGGGCGGCGAGGCGGACGGCTGCAGCACATCGAACGCGGCGTCCATGGCGCGGAACATCAAGGCGCAGCGCGCCTCGAGGTCGAATTCCGGGTTGTCCAGCCCGAGGTAGGCTTTGGACCCATCGGAATTTACTTTGGGCGCGGTGTCCACCACGTAGCCTATGAATCGGACCTTGCTGTAAGCCATGCTGTTTCTCCTGTGAAAATTTTCTGGGGGCGGGGTCAGACGGAAGTCCGCATGAACGGCGTCAACCCATAGGTGAACTTGATGATGTGGTTGACGTAGACGTTGATGGGACGCGTTTCGTACAGGCTCACCTGCACCGCGGACTGGCCCTGTTCGGTCACCGGCCCGGTGGTCGGCGCAGAGGTGCTGGTAGACGCACCGGCTGCGGTGCCACTGGACGAGGGGGTTGCCGGCGCGGGCGCGCTGTCGTAGTCGTGCGCATGGGTTTGCAATGCGAAGGACTGCGTCGAACCCACGCCGCTGCTCTGCCCCTGGCCGCCGGGCGGCACCTTGCGATCGGCGATGTCGGGGTCGTTCTTCGTGCCGGTGCCGTTGCCGTTGCCGCGCAGGAAGAAACCGCGGTAGTCGGGAATCCGGAACTCGTTGCCGCTGCCGCCGTAGACATAACCGAGCACCGCGAACAGCTCGGGGTAGTCATAGGTGCGCAGCAGGCGGCCGTCGCAAAACATCCAGCCCCAGGCCTCCAGCGGGTCGGTGACGTAGGCCTGCGGCGTCACGGTGGTGGCGGCGCCGGCGCTGTCGGGTGCGCCCAGGGTGCCGGCGAAGGCCGTGACGGAGCCGACCGGCAGCTCGCCAAAGCCCGGGCGCACGAAGAAGGGGTTGTTGATGCCGGGCGCCATCATGGTGCCGCACTCCCCGCATTCTCGATAGCGGCGCCGGGCAGCACCTGCGTGCCGGCGCCGGGCTCGTCGAGCACCTGCATGGCCGTGGGCACCACCACCTCCCAGCACGGGCCTATGGGCCGCAGCGGGGGGCGTTGCGGCCCGGACTGCTTGAGGTCGTTGACCAGGGGGACGTCGCCGGGATTGGCGGGCGCCAGCCGGTCGCCGGAGGCCCACAGCATGCCGGACGAGTAGAAGTACAAAAACGCCATCACGTGCGCGGGCCGCACCGGCAGCAGCACACGCGCCTGGTCGGCCTGCAGGAAGCTGGAGAACAGCGCGTCGTCATCGGCGGCCAGGCTGCCGAGTTCGAACTGCGCGCCGCCCGGGCCCAGGCCGGGGCTGGCGTAAAAGCTGTAGACCATCTCGTTCCACTCGAGCACCTCGTCGAAGAACTGGAGGTAGCGCGGCTCGTAGACGGCGAACTCCGAGGGCGGCGACAGCGCGCCGCCGCGGGAGTCCATGCCGGTCAGCGTGAGCATGCGCTCGAGCAGCAGGCGCAGGCAGGCATTGCGGAGTTCGCGCTGCTCGGTCTGCCGGTTCGCCAGCGGCGAGCGTGGGGCGATGCGCCCCTGCGGGCCGCCGTCGGCGCGCGTGTGGTAGCCGGCCAGCCGCTCCTGGTAGGCGCGCATGACGGCGGCGTAAATGCGGATGCGCCACTCGTCCATGCAGCGCTCGGAAGGCGCGCACTGGATCTCGACGTTGACCTGCACCTGCGGGTCAAGGGGCGGCGACAGGCTGGGCGGGTAGTCGAGCACGGACACCGGCACGCTGTTGTCCTCGCCGAACAGCGCCATGCCGTCCGGGCTGCCGGTCGGGGTGTAGGCCTGCCGCCCCACCAGCACCACGGGCGCCGGCAGCCCCGTGGGCGCGCTGACGTAAGCCACAAAGGCCCTGGTGGCGCAATAGCCGGCGGGAACGGCGACCTGCTTTTCTTCCCCGTCGCGCAGAGTGGCAGAGGCGAAACGCTGCGCCAGCGGCGGCGGCTCGAGATCCAGCACACCGTAGTAGGCGCCCAGGCCGGCGTAGTTGCCGGGCTGGATGTCTTTGAAGGTGGCGATGTGCAGCCGCAGCGGCGGCACCGGCTTGACGAAGTCCTGCCCGGCCGAGGCCTGCTCGCCGGCGATGAAGGCGGCGGCGGGCTTGCAGACCATGAACTCCATCATGAGCCGCTGGCCGTAGTTGACGACGCAGGCCTCGTAGACCTTGTTGAGCCAGCGGTAGACGCCGCGCAGGCTGCGCGTGCCGGCCGTGTTGTCGACCAGGCTGACCACCGAGTCCTCGGTCTGGCTCATGGTGCTGCTGGAGCGCGTGAGGCTCACGCTGCGGCTGATGCGGTTGACGGTCTTGTTGAGGATGTCGCGCGCGAAACGCGTGGTGTCGTCCAGGCCCGGCGTGGCGCCCGGCTGCACGGTCTTGCTCCAGGAGCCGTCCAGCGTGGCCTGGGTGGGCGGGCCGTAGCTGCTGGTGAACTTGTTGTACTGGTTGGTTTCGATGGACTCGGCCACCGTCTTGCGCGACTCCTCCTGCAGGTTGCTGCGTTCGTCCGCGGCGTCGTTCTGCAGCAGCTGCTTCTCGCCGCTGCTCTGGTGCGACTCGTCGAGCTGGCGGTGGGTGCGCCTGTGGGTCACCTCGCGGCGCTCGCCGCGCATGACGTTCTCGATGCGCGCGATCTCGCCGCACTGGTAACGCAGCAGGCGCTGGCGCACCATCTGCAGGTCGCCGATGGCATAAGGTTCTATCCAGCCCGGCAGCCCCGGCGGCGGGGAAGCCGCGGGATCCTGGGCCTGCGCCGCCGGCAGCGGGAACACCTGCGCGCTGAGCACGGGCGTGGCCTGCAGCAGCGCGCTGATCTGCTGCGTGCTCAGGCAATCCAGCCCCGGTGCGAGGACGGGCGGCGCGGCGGGGGTTTCGCCGGCAGCCGCGGTGGGGGCATCGGCGGCATTCACGGCATTCACGGCATTGGCGGCGGTAACGGCAGCATTGGCTTGCGCGAAGCTCTCGAAGGGCTGCAGCGCCACCTCGACCAGGTGCGCCATCAGCAGCGCGCGGGTGAATTCGTCGAGCAGCGCGCTGTCGTAACCCAGCGTGACCACCAGGGCGAAATAGCTCTGCCAGACCTGGTCAAGCGCTTTGGCATAACCGGTGGAATCAAGATAAGTCCAGTCCAGCGCATAGCGCGACAGCAGCCGCGTGAGTTGCTCGCAGGCTTTGGCCAGCCAGGCCGCGGGTGCGTCGTCCGGTTTGGGCAGGCGCATGAAGAGCTGCGCAAACTCGCTCACGGGGCAGGCCAGGCTGTTCATGTCGCGGACGAAATCTCCCGCGTAGACCTTGCCGTCGATGAATTCCACGGCCAGTTGCTGCGCGGCCTCGCGCGCGCCCTGCGCCAGGTTGCGGGCGTTCACCAGGTCGCCGAAGAAGCCGCTGGAAGGCGGGCTGGAACTGACGTAGTTGACGAAGCCGTAGAGCAGGTCGTCGGCGCCCACCTTGGGCCAGCGCCGCACATAGACATAAGGAAACAGTTCGTCGGGATGGCTGGTGACGATGGGGATCGGCTCGACCGGGTCGACGGGGGGATCCGGCTCTATGGGCGGCCCCGGCGGCCCCGGTGGCGGAATCGGCCCGCGGGTCGGGCAGGCCACCATGTTGCCTTCGAAGTGGTGGTCGTCGCCCTGCCCTCTCGTGCCGTAGTGGATGTTGGCGAAGATGGCGGTATTGGGGACACCATCAATGTTTACCGGTGTTTCTTGCTGCAGGTAGCCTCGCACGTAGCAGCCTGAGCGAAACTTGAAATCAAAGCCTTGCTTTGGCCGCAGCTTGGTAATCGTGACCCGTTGGCTCTCTGACGGACCTGACTTGCAAGACACGTCGGCGCATGACGGAGTGTCATCGGCCGGCTCGCGATTGATCGTGATGTCGAAAACCAGACAGCCATCCAAGGCAGTCCATTTTCTTTTGATCATTTCGTTCACGGTGTGTGTCCTGGAGAACAGCGCCCGGATCCAGGCATCGGCGCAAGGCTGCGGAACAGCCGGGCGCCGACGCCGGGAGCCTTAGCACATCTGGATGTTTTCGAGGTTGAAGACAAACGGAGTGGAGTTGGGGCCAGGGCCGCCGCCTGTCATCACAATGTCCGCACTGGCAATGCCCAACAAGGACAGCTCGGTGTTGATGTTGGAGATGATGGCCGAGTTCATGACTTCGCCCTGCTCGACTTGCGATACCACGCCGATCCAGATGGTGGGCTTGAACTCGAACACGGCTTTTTGCTGGGGTGCGATCGAGGTCTTGACCGCCAGCAACTTGCCCGACTTGTAAATGCTCGCGTTGACGGCGCCTTTGGGCAGGTTGTTGAGCACCTGCACTTCCTTGGAGCTGGTGCCGGTGCCCGCGGCGATCAGGCGATCCCCCGAACTGGTCAAGGCCATCTGGAACATCTGGCCGTTTCTGGCGGCCAGTTGAGGGGTGAAGTTGCCGTGGCTGTCACTGGCACCGACCTGCATGCCCATAGGGAACTCGAAGGGATGATTGTCGCCCTGGCCGCAGTACTTGATGACCTGCCAGGCCACGGACAACTCATCGAAGTTTGTAGCGACATTCTTTTGGAATATCACAACCTCCGAGTTGTTCGTGTCGTTCGAGTTGTTGATGAAGTTGAGTAGAACGCCCATAAATTTCTCCTGTTGATGAAAATGATGGCAGCACACCATGTACCGCCTGTTTGCCCTCGCAGCTTTGTGGCTGCGGAGGCGAACGCTGTGTGCCCGGATCTGCGCGTCGCTGTCAGATCGGGACAATGTTGTCGAGATTGAATTCGTAAGGCGTGGAGCCCTCGCCCGGCCCGCCACCGCTCATCACGATGTCGGCGCCGGCGATACCGATCAGCGAGATTTCGGTGTTGATGTTCGACATCACCGCCGAGCTCATGGGCTGGCCCTGCACGATCTCGGAGGCCACGCCTATCCACAGCGCCGGCTGGTACTGGAAAACCGCCTTCTGCCCGGGAGATACCGAGGTCTTCACGCCCATCAGGCGACCGTCCTTGAAAATGCAGATATCGACCGCGCCCTGGCTCATGCTGTTGAGCACGTCGAGTTCGGTCGAGGCACTGGCCGGCCCCGTGTACAGCAGGCGCCGGCCGCCGGTGGGGGTGGTGACCAGGCTCAGCATCTGGCCGTTTTGGGCCTTCAGGCGCGGCGTGAAGTTGGCGTGCCCGTCGGTGATGGACACCTCGTAGCCGTCGGGATAGACGAAGGGATGCGTGCAGTCGCGCCCGCAATAGCGGATCACCTTCCAGGCCACGGAGAGGGACGCCATGGTGGTCAGCACGTTCTTCTGGTAGACCACCACCTCGGACTTGTTGCCGTCGTTGGACTTGTTGACGAATCGCAGTTTGATATCCATGGTGATTCCCTGTGGTGGCTGGTCTGCTCGGGGCCGGTGGGCCTTTGCGTTTCAGTGCCGCTACTCTAGGGATGGCCCATGGCCAAAGCGATTACAGGCCATTACAAAGGCGCGCAGGAGCGCGCGTGAAAATTACCCTTGCGCGGCGGCCCTGAAAGCGCCGCGAATGCGGGGACCGCCTTGTCATAAACTTGACGCACTTACTCGCGGCCTGCGGCCCGCGTCCGCGCGCGATGCACCCCGGCACTCCCGACCGAATGGAAACCTGTCCCATGACCCAGCCAGCCAGCCCCAAGCCACTCACCGCCGCGCCCCGGCTCACCAGCCTGTCGCATGGCGGCGGCTGCGGCTGCAAGATCGCGCCCGGCGTGCTCAGCGAAATACTCAGGAACTCGGGCAACCTGCCGGGCATCAACCTTCCCCCGCAGTTGCTGGTGGGCATTGAAACCGCGGACGACGCGGCCGTGTACCAGCTCAACGACGAGCAGGCGCTGATCGCCACCACCGACTTCTTCATGCCCATCGTGGACGACCCCTACGACTTCGGCCGCATCGCCGCGACGAATGCGATCAGCGACGTCTACGCCATGGGCGGCACGCCCATCATGGCGCTGGGCCTGGTGGGCATGCCCGTCAACGTGCTGCCGCTGGAAACCATAGGCGCCATCCTGCGCGGCGGGCAGGACGTCTGCCGCGATGCCGGCATCCCGATCGCGGGCGGCCACACGATCGACTCGGTCGAGCCGATCTACGGCCTGGTGGTGATGGGCCTGGTGCACCCCTCGCGCGTCAAGAAAAATTCGGGCGCGCGCGCCGGCGACGTGCTGGTGCTCGGCAAGCCGCTGGGTGTGGGCATTCTTTCAGCAGCGCTCAAGAAGGAGGTGCTGGATGCCGGGGGCTATGCCCGCATGGTGGCGCTCACCACGCAGCTCAACAAGCCCGGCATTGAACTCGCGCGCATGGAAGGCGTGCACGCGCTGACCGACATCACCGGCTTCGGCCTGGCCGGCCACGGCCTGGAACTGGCGCGCGGCGCCGGCCTGCAGGTCCGCATCGACTGGCAACGCGTGCCGCTGATCGCCGGTGCGCGCGAACTCGCAACGCAAGGTTGCGTGACGGGTGCTTCAGGACGCAACTGGGCCAGCTACGGCCATGAAGTGATGTTGCCGGCGGGCTTTGCCGAGGTGGACAAAGCCTTGCTGAGCGACCCGCAAACCTCGGGCGGGCTGCTGGTGTCCTGCAGTGCGGACAGCGCCGCCGAGGTGCTGGCGATTTTTCGGGCCCAGGGCTTTGCCGAGGCAGCGGTTATTGGGGAAGTCGCCGCAGGACAGGGGATGGCCGTTCGTTGAAACGCCCTACGCGTAAAAAACGCGCGGGAGTCTCGCACAGACCGTAAAACCCTAGGGTAAACCCGGAAATTTTTTGTCAGTCTTTATTCAGTGCGGGAGCTGGCATCCGTCGTACCATTCATGCCTCGACGTCCCCGCTTGGGTACTTTCTTATTCAAAAAAACAGATCGGAGACATCCCCCGTGTCCGCACTCCTCAAACTCGCATTGGCCTATGACTGGCTGACCACGCGGCTGGGCAAGATCGCCGCCTGGACGGTGCTGCTGGCCGCACTGATCTCGGCGGGCAACGCCTTCGTACGCTACGGCCTGGACATCAGCTCCAACGGCTGGCTTGAAATCCAGTGGTACCTGTTCGCCGCCACCGTGATGCTGGGCGCGCCCGTCGTGCTCAAGCTCAACGAACATGTGCGGGTCGACATCATCTACGGCAAGCTCAAGGGCAACGGGCCCGTCTATGTGGACATCTTCGGCCTGCTTTTCTTCCTGATCCCCGTGATGGGCCTGCTGTCCTACCTGAGCTGGCCGCTGTTCGCGAGCATGCTGTCGAGTGGAATGACGGCCGGCGACACGATCCAGAATTTGGGCCTGTTTGGATTTCTACGCAAACTCCTGACCTCCGGCGAAGTGTCCGGCAACGCCGGCGGCCTGATCCGCTGGCCCGCGATGCTGCTGCTGCCGGTGGGCTTCGGCCTGATGTTTTTGCAGGGCATCTCGGAAATCATCAAGCGCATCTGCTATCTCCAGGGCAAGTTCGAGATGGACACGCACTACGAAAAACCGGTCCAGTGATCCGTTTGCATCGCTCGTTCCCATAAAAATACTTTCAGGACTACCCCATGCAGATGGAAAATTTTGCCCCGATCATGTTCGCGGGCCTCGTGCTGATCATGCTGATCGGCTTCCCCGTGGCTTTCTCGCTGGCGGCGCTCGGGCTGGCCTCGGGCTTCCTGGCCATCCAGATGGGCTGGTTCCCCGCCAGCTTCATGTCCAACCTGCCGCTCAATATGTTCGGCATCCTGTCGAACGAGCTGCTGCTGGCGATTCCCTTCTTCACCTTCATGGGCGCGATCCTTGAGAAGTGCGGGCTGGCCGAGGACATGCTGGACTCCATGGGCCAGCTGTTCGGCCCCGCCAAGGGCGGCCTGGGCTACTCGGTCATCATCGTCGGCTTCATCCTGGGCGCCATCACGGGCACCGTGGCCGGACAGGTGATCGCCATGGCGCTGATCTCGCTGCCCGTGATGATCCGCTACGGCTACAACATGCGCTACGCCACCGGCGTGCTGGCGGCCTCGGGCACCATCACCCAGCTGGTGCCGCCCTCCCTCGTGCTGATCGTGATGGCCGACCAGCTGGGCCGCTCCGTCGGCGACATGTACAAGGGCGCCTGGGGTCCCTCCATCCTGCAGGTGCTGATCTTTGCGGGCTACACCTTCATGCTCGGCGTGTTCAAGCCGCACCATGTGCCCGGCGTCCCCAAAACCGCGCGCACGCTCAATGGCTGGGCGCTGTGGGGCAAGTGCCTGCGCGGCATCATCCCCTCTGCCATCCTGATCTTCGCGGTGCTGGGCTCCATGGGCGGCCTCCCCGGCATTGACACCGCCATCGCCACGCCGACCGAAGCCGGCGCCATGGGCGTGGTGGGCGCGCTGATCCTGGCGGCCATGCACAAGCGCCTGACCCGGCCGCTGATCTGGGAAGCCATGGTCGGCACCATGCGCCTGACAGCCATGGTGGTGTTCATCCTGATTGGCGCGCGTGTCTTTTCGATGGTGTTCCAAGGCGTGGACGGCGCCAAGTGGGTCGAGCACATGCTCAGCGGCCTGCCGGGCGGCCAGACCGGCTTCCTGATCGCCGTCAACCTGTTCATCTTCTTCCTGGCCTTCTTCCTCGACTTCTTCGAGATCGCCTTCATCATCCTGCCGATGCTGGGCCCCGTCGCCGACAAGCTGGGCATCGACCTGATCTGGTTCGGCGTGTTGCTGTGCGTGAACATGCAGACCAGCTTCATGCACCCGCCCTTCGGCTTCGCGCTGTTCTATTTGCGCGGCATCGCCGACACGCTGTTCAAGGAAGGGCGCATCCCCAAGCCGATCAAGTCCAACGACATCTACCTGGGCGCGATTCCCTGGGTGGCGATGCAGCTGATCCTGGTGGCGATCGTGATCTTCGTGCCGCAGACCGTGACCATCTTCCTCGACAAGCCCGCGGTGATAGACCTGGACAAGGTCAAGATCGAAATCCCGGCCGACGACAGCGCGACCCCGCCCGCGGGTGGGGCCAGCGGCGCGGCAGGCAGCGACCCGCTGGCGCCGCCGGCCGAACCGAGCGCCGACGACGAGCAGAAAAAAGTCGACGAGCTGTTCAAGACCAAATAATCCGCCTGCGCATCGCAGGACTGCAACGCCCCTTTCGCGAGGGGCGTTTTTTTTGCTACCCTGCGCCACTGCCCAGCTTTCCGCGCCTGCCCGCCTCACACCCACACCAGCCCCCTCCATGGATTCCACTCCCACCCCCACACCCACTCCCAGCCCCTACTTCGGCCCGCCACCGTTCAAGTTCACGCCCAAGGGCGGGAGCATTTCAGGGCAGGCGTTTTCCGTGACCTTCAAGATCCTGGCGACCGTCATCGTGCTGGCCCTGGCCGCGGCCTTTGTGCAGGCCTGGCTGGCCGGCAGGGCCTCGGGTGCATCGGCCGGCGGCGGCTGGTTCATCGCCGGCCTGCTGCTGGTGGCCTACACCTGGTGGCACATCCTGCGCAGCGTCACGCGCCTCGACGAGCAGGGCCTGCACCAGAGCTGGGTCTGGGACAAGCACATGGACTTGCGCGAACTGGCCTACGGCAAGCTGATCCGCGTGCGCGGGCTCGAATGGCTGATCGCGCCACGCCTGTATGTGCGCACGCTGATGGGCAAGTTCGCGGTGTTTTATGCGTCGTCGCCGGAGATGGTGGCGGAGTTCGAACGCCTGGTCAGCGAACTCAAGACTTTCCGCAGTCAACGCTAAAGCACGCCTCACTGCCCTCTAAAAAAGGGCTGGCGAAAAAAAACCGCGACGTGTCGCGGTTTTTTTATGCACGGGCAACTCTTACAGAGTGACGCCTTGCATATAGGTATCGAAGCGCGACTCGGCGAAGCGGAACCAGAGGATCTGGTCCTTCTGGAAAGCGCGGTAGTCGCTGTAGATCTTCTTCCAGTCGGGGTTCTTGTCGGCAAGTTCCGCGTACAGGTCCATCGAGGCTTTGAACGAAGCGTCGAGCACGGGTTTGGGGAAAGGCAGGATCTTGGTCTTGGCGCCCACCAGCTGCTTCAGGGCGGTCGGGTTGCGGGCGTCATACTTGGCCTGCATGTCGATGTGCGCGTGCGAGGCCGCGCTTTCGATGATGGCTTTGTACTCGGCGGGCAGCGCATCGAGCGCCTTGTTGTTGATGAAGAAGTCGACTTCAGGGCCGCCTTCCCACCAGCCGGGGTAGTAGTAGAAGGGAGCCACCTTGTTGAAGCCCAGCTTCTGGTCGTCGTAAGGGCCGACCCACTCGGCGGCGTCCAGTGTGCCTTTTTCGAGGGCCTGGTAAATTTCGCCGCCCGGCAGGTTTTGCGGCACCACACCGAGGCGCTCAACCACCTTGCCGGCGAAGCCGCCGATGCGGAACTTCAGGCCCTTCAGGTCTTCGACGGTCTTGATTTCCTTGCGGAACCAGCCGCCCATCTGGGTGCCGGTGTTGCCGCCGGGGAAGCTCACCAGGTTGTACTTGGCGTAGAACTCGTTCATGAGCTTGCGGCCGTTGCCCTCGTACATCCACGCCGACATCTGGCGCGAGTTCATGCCGAAGGGAATGGCCGCGCCGATGGCGAAGGCCTCGTTCTTGCCGAAAAAGTAGTACGGCACGGTGTGGCACATTTCGATGGAACCCTGGCCCACGCCGTCGACCACGCCGAAGGCGGGCATCAGTTCGCCGGCCGCGTGCACGCTGATCTGGAACTTGCCGCCGGTCATCTCGCCGACCTTCTTGGCGAACACTTCAGCGCCGCCGTAAATGGTGTCCAGCGGCTTGGGGAAGCTGGAAGCCAGGCGCCAGCGGATGGTGGCCTGTGCGTGAACCGCGGGGGCGATGCCGGCAGCGAGAACGCCGGCAATGCCGGCGTTTTTGATAAGGGAGCGACGATCCAAAATACTATCTCCTGAAGGGGTTGTCGAATGCGCGGACCCTGAATGGGAACCCGCCGGACCGCTCAAGCCGGCACGGCCCGTACGGGCGGCGTGCTCAAGCGAAGTCAGCCCCGGATTCTGTCAGCTTTCACTCTCAAAATCACCCCGTTCTTACCCCTAGGTTTCCGGAAATAAAAAAGCCGCCTGCGAGAGGCGGCTTGCAAATTCCTGACGGGGCACGAAGGCCCCGCGGGAATTACAGTTTCTGCGCTTGCATAAAGCGATCGAAGGTGGCTTCGGTGAAACGGAACCAGAGGTTCTGATCGGCGCGGAACTTGGAATAGTCGGCGTAGATCTTCTTCCAGCTCTCGTTCTTGACGTTGAGCTCCTCATACAAGGCCATGGCTTCCTTGAACGCGGCGTTCATCACATCGTTGGGGAAAGGCCTCAGCTTGGTGCCGGCGCCGACCAGTTGCTTCAGGGCCGCCGGGTTCTTCGCATCGTATTTGGCCTGCATCTCGCCGTGGGCCTGGGCTGCCGCAGCCTCCACAATGGCTTTGTACTCGGGCGTGAGCGCCTCGAAGGCCTTGTTGTTGATGAAGAAGTCCAGCTCGGGGCCGCCCTCCCACCAGCCGGGATAGTAGTAAAACGGCGCGACCTTGTTGAAGCCCAGCTTCTGGTCGTCATACGGGCCCACCCATTCGGCGGCGTCGATGGTGCCCTTTTCCAGCGCCTGGTAAATCTCGCCGCCGGGAATGTTCTGCGGCACGCCGCCTATGCGCTCCAGCACCTTGCCGGCAAAGCCGCCTATGCGCATCTTCAGGCCTTTGATGTCCTTGACGGACTTGATTTCCTTGCGGTACCAGCCGCCCATCTGGGCGCCGGTATTGCCGCCCGGGAAGTTGACGATGTTGTATTTGGCATAGAACTCGCGCATCAGCTTCATGCCGTTGCCCTCGTACATCCAGGCGCTCATCTGGCGGCTGTTCAGGCCGAAGGGAATCGCGCAGCCCAGCGCAAAGCATTCGTCCTTGCCGAAGAAGTAATAAGGCGCGGTGTGGGCCGCCTCGATGGAGCCCTGCTGCACGCCGTCGACCACGCCGAAGGCGGGCATCAGTTCGCCGGCCGCATGCACGGAGATCTCGAACTTGCCGCCCGACATGGCCTTGACGGCCTTGGCGAACACCTCGGCCGCGCCGAAGATGGTGTCCAGCGATTTGGGAAAGCTCGATGCCAGGCGCCAGCGAACGGCTGCCTGGGCATGAACAGCGGGCGCCACGCCGGCCGCCAGTACGCCGGCGATGCCGGCATTTTTGATAAGTGAGCGACGATCCATAAAACTCTCTCCTGAAGTTATAGAAGTTTTCCGTAGGGGGTCCGTAGCGGGGCCGGGTACTGCAATAGTTGCAGCGCCCCGGACACGCCGGCGGAGCATGGACACTTTGTCACTCTTTTTCATAAACCCACCCCGTTCTTACCCGTAGATCGCAACAGATTTCTCCAAAAAAAAACCGCCCGGCAGGGGCGGCTTTTTCCCGGCACGCGCTGCGTACAGGCGTGCTCGGGCCGGGAGCCCAGGCAGTTGCCTGGGCGGGGTGCTAACTTACAGCTTCTGGCTTTGCATGAAGCGGTCGAAGGTGGCTTCGGTGAAACGGAACCACAGGTTCTGGTCGCCGCGGAATTTCGAATAATCGGCGTAGACCTTGCGCCAGTTCTCGTTCTTGGCGGACAGCTCTTCGTAGAGCTTCATGGATTCCTTGAAGGCCGCGTTCATGACATCCGCGGGGAAGGGCCGCAGCTTGGCGCCGGCGCCCACCAGTTGCTTCAGGGCGGTGGGGTTCTTGGCGTCGTACTTGGCCTGCATGTCGACGTGGGCCGCGGCGCTGGCGGCTTCCACGATGGCCTTGTATTCGGGCGACAGTGCGTCGTAGGCCTTCTGGTTGATGTAGAGGTCCAGCTGCAGGCCGCCCTCCCACCAGCCGGGGTAGTAATAGTTGGGCGCCACCTTGTTGAAGCCCAGCTTCTGGTCGTCGTAGGGGCCGATCCATTCAGCCGCATCGATGGTGCCTTTTTCCAGCGCCTGGTAGATCTCGCCGCCGGGAATGTTTTGCGGCACGCCGCCCAGGCGTTCGATGACCTTGCCGGCAAAGCCGCCGACGCGGAATTTGAGGCCCTTCATGTCGGCCAGCGTCTTGATTTCCTTGCGGAACCAGCCGCCCATCTGCGCACCGGTGTTGCCGCAGGGAAAGCTGATCATGTTGTATTTGGCGTAGAACTCGCGCATCAGCTTCAGGCCGTTGCCCTCGAAGGTCCAGGCGCTCATCTGGCGGCTGTTCAGGCCGAAGGGGATCGCGCCGCCGATGGCGAAGGTCTCGTCCTTGCCGAAGAAGTAGTACGGCGCCGTGTGGGCCGCTTCAATGGAGCCCTGCTGCACGCCGTCGACCACGCCGAAGGCGGGCATCAACTCGCCGGCCGCGTGCACGGAGATTTCGAACTTGCCGCCCGAGATCGCCTTGACGTGCTTGGCGAAGGTTTCCGCGCCGCCGTAGATCGTGTCCAGCGACTTGGGAAAGCTGGACGCCAGGCGCCAGCGAACGGCGGCCTGTGCGTGAACGGCGGGCGCAACGCCCGCGGCCAGAACGCCGGCAATGCCCGCGTGCTTGATGAGTGAACGACGATCCATCAGCTTGACTCTCCGAAAGGTGAAAAATAAAAATTCGTGGGCGACGCACGCGCCAGCCTGCCTGCTTTTGCGGGCCCTGGGGAATTCTAGAAATGGAGGGGGTAGCGACCGGGCGGGTTTACCCTTGAAGACCTGACACCAACCTGAAGATGTGGCCCCCACGGTCGCGCACTTCGTGTAGCTCCCTGCCCCTTTCATCACGAATGGGGCCGCTGCGCCTGCGGCCCGGCAAAGCCGGTTCCGCGGCCCCTGCTGGGTTGAGAGGCGTGGCGAAGTCTGTGCTTAGGCGACGGACTTGAGCGTTGGTTTGGCGGGCTTGCCTGACTCGAGCAGTGCACCGAAACGCGCGACGACGGCCGCTTCGATGCCTGCTGCATCCAGCCCTTGCAGGGCCAACAGTTTGGCGGGGTCGCCGTGTTCGATGAACTCGTCTTTGAGGCCCAGGTGCAGCACCGGTTTGTTGACACCGGCGGCTTGCAGGGCTTCGCTGACGGCGCTGCCTGCGCCGCCCATGATGGCGCCCTCTTCGACGGTGACCAGGGCTTCATGGCCGGCCGCGACTTTGAGCAGCAGCTCGGTGTCGAGTGGCTTGGCCCAGCGCATGTTGACCACGGTAGCGCCCAGCTTTTCGGCGGCCTGCAGGGCCGGGTAGAGCAGCGTGCCGAAGGCGAGGATGGCGACGCCCGCGCCTTGGCGGCGGACTTCAGCCTTGCCGAAAGGCAGTGCCTCGAGCCCGGCTTCGGGTTCCACGCCGGCGCCGGCGCCACGCGGATAGCGCACGGCCACCGGATGGTTTTGCTCAAAGGCGGAAGACAGCAGCTTGCGGCATTCGCGTTCATCAGCGGGGCAGGCCACGCTCATGTTGGGAATGCAGCGCAGGAAGGGAATGTCATAGGCGCCCGCATGCGTGGCGCCGTCGGCGCCGACCAGGCCGGCGCGGTCGAGCGCGAACACCACGGGCAGGTTCTGCAGGGCCACGTCGTGGATCAGCTGGTCGTAGCCGCGCTGCAGAAAAGTCGAATAGATCGCGACCACGGGCTTGAGCCCTTCACAGGCCATGCCGGCGGCAAAGGTCACCGCGTGTTGTTCGGCGATGCCGACGTCGTGGTAGCGCCCGGGAAAACGTTTGTGGAATTCGACCATGCCCGAGCCTTCGCGCATGGCCGGTGTGATGCCGACCAGGCGGGCGTCGTGTTCAGCCATGTCGCACAGCCACTGGCCGAAGACCTGGGTGAAGGTCTGCTTGGCCGGTGCGCTGGATTTTTGCAGGCCCATGGCCGGGTCGAACTTGCCGGGGCCGTGATAGGCGATGGGGTCGGCTTCGGCGAGCTTGTAGCCCTGGCCTTTTTTGGTGACCACGTGCAGGAACTGCGGGCCGCCCTGGGTGTCCATCAGGTGCTTGATGTTTTCCAGCGTGGGGACCAGGGACTCGAGGTCGTGGCCGTCGATGGGGCCGATGTAGTTGAAGCCGAAGTTCTCAAACAGCGTGGCCGGCACCACCATGCCCTTGGCATGCGACTCCAGGCGCTTGGCGAGTTCGAGCAGCGGCGGCGCCACGCGCAGCACCTGCTTGCCCATATGCCTGGCCGATGCGTAAAAGCGACCGCTCATGAGCTGGGCCAGGTAGCGGTTCAGCGCGCCGACGGGCGGGCTGATGCTCATGTCGTTGTCGTTGAGCACCACCAGCAGCTTGCAGTGGTCGTGCACGCCGGCGTTGTTCAAGGCCTCGAAGGCCATGCCGGCGCTCATGGCGCCGTCGCCGATGATGGCCACCGCATGGCGGTCTTCGCCCTTTTGCTGGGCGCCCAGCGCCATGCCCAGCGCGGCGGAGATCGAGGTCGAGGAATGCGCGGTGCCGAAGGTGTCGTACTCGCTTTCATCGCGGCGCGGGAAACCCGACAGCCCGCCGAACTGGCGCAGGCTGCCCATGCGCTCGCGCCGGCCGGTGAGGATTTTGTGCGGGTAGGTCTGGTGGCCCACGTCCCACACCAGGCGGTCTTCGGGCGTGTTGAAAACATAGTGCAAGGCCACCGTGAGCTCCACGGTGCCGAGGTTGGAACTCAGGTGCCCGCCGGTTTTGGAGACGCTGTCGAGCACGAAGGCGCGCAGTTCGTCGGCCAGGGGTTTCAGGCCGCTGCGCGGCAGCTTGCGCAGGTCGGCGGGGCTGTGGATGGTTTCGAGCAATGGGTACATCGTG
The DNA here is from genome assembly GCF_056405195.1 of Polaromonas sp. P1_H6. Taxonomy (NCBI): domain Bacteria; kingdom Pseudomonadati; phylum Pseudomonadota; class Betaproteobacteria; order Burkholderiales; family Comamonadaceae; genus Polaromonas; species Polaromonas sp. P1_H6. The sequence goes on along the minus strand of NZ_JBFUCN010000006.1, from coordinate 254,276 downwards.
TGTCGTTGTTATGGCGAGGCCGGGTCCTCTGTCCCTGTCTGTCGTTCAGTCCTGGTCAATGGTGGCGGTTGACGAGCATGTCGGCCAGCGCGCGCAAGGCCTCGGTGCGGGCCAGCCCGCTGGCGTCCAGCCCGGCCAGGGCCTTGGCCAGCAACTGCTGCGCGTAGGCCTTGGAGGCCTCCAGCCCCATCAGCGAAACAAAGGTGGGCTTGTCCTGGGCGGCATCCTTGCCGGCGGTCTTGCCCAGCGTGGCGGAGTCGGCGATGACGTCGAGGATGTCGTCGACCACCTGGAAGGCCAGGCCGACCGCCGCGCCGTAGTCGCGCAGGGCTTGCTGCGCGGCGGGTGTCACCGCGCCGCATGCCGCGCCCATCATGACGCTGGCTTCCAGCAGCGCACCGGTTTTCAGGCGGTGCATTTCATGCAGCTGCTGCGAATTCAAAGGCATGCCCACGCTGGCCAGGTCAATGGCCTGGCCGCCGGCCATGCCCTGGAAGCCGGCCGCCTGGGCCAGCATCCGGCACAGCCGCGCCTGCGTGGCGGCGTCGACGGCGCCGCCCTCGGGCGTGAGGAATTCGAAGGCCAGGGCCTGCAGCGCGTCGCCGGCCAGCAGCGCCTGGGCCTGGCCGAACTTGACATGCACTGTGGGCTTGCCGCGGCGCAGCACGTCGTTGTCCATGCAGGGCATGTCGTCGTGCACCAGCGAATAGGCGTGGATCAGTTCGACCGCGCAGGCGGCGCGCAAGGCGGCTTCGGCATTGCCGCCGACGGCCTCGCAGGCGGCCATGACCAGCAGCGGGCGAAGGCGCTTGCCGCCGTCGAGCACGGCATAACGCATGGCGTCGCCCAGGCCCGCGGGCGCGGGGGAATCGGTGGGGCAGGCGACCCAGCGGGACAGGGCGCTCTCGACGCTGGCAAGTTGCCTTGCGCTCCAGTCGCTCAAGGTGAACAGGGGCAGTTTTTCAGGGGCGTTCAATCGGGGTCTCTGGTTGTATCTGGTTCATCGGATGCCTGGAGGGTGGCTCGCGCCCCCTACTCCTGCACCCAGGGCTTGAGTTCCGTGCCTTCCAGCACCTTGATCTGGGTTTCCACGGCCTCGAGCTTGTCGCGGCAAAATTTGAGCAGCTGCGCGCCGCGCTGGTAGCCGGTCAGCAGCTGGTCCAGCGGCAACTGGCCGGACTCCAGGCTGTCCACCAGTTCCTCGAGTTCCTGCAGGGCCGCCTCGTAGCTGGCGGGCAGCGCCGCGGCGGCGGGCGTGGGAGAGGCGGAGGATGAAGCGCTTTTGGCCATGGTTCTTTGGATGAAGGCCTTGATTTTAGGCCGTTGCGGACGGATTGCAGGCCCCGGCGTTCCGGGCTTGAAATTGCAATGTTCGCATTATCCGGCGGCGGCGCGCCAAGTCCCCGGATTTGCCCCGCACGGGTACAATTGATAACAGTTCTCGATAACAACGGCATCGCCGCTGCGGGATACCCGGCCTTGTTTTCATCCGTGGGCTGTCGCTCAGCCTGCTTCCCTCGTTTGTCGACTGCCTCCAAGCCTCGCGCGGCGGCATGTTCACCGAAATTTGCATGTCTGATCTCAGCCTTCGTCTCCTGCAGGCCACCAGCCAGCTCCCGATCTCCAGCTACTTTGACGCGGGCCTGTACCAGCGGGAGCAGCAAAAGCTGTTCGCGCACGGGCCGCGCTACCTGGGCCATGAACTGGCCGTGCCCAACCTGGGCGACTACTACGCGCTGCCGCACGAAGGCGAAGGCCGCGCGCTGGTGCGCAATGCCTCGGGCATAGAGCTGATCTCCAACGTCTGCCGGCACCGCCAGTCGACCATGCTGCAGGGGCGCGGCAACACCGGCAGCAACATCGTCTGCCCGCTGCACCGCTGGACCTACAACACCTCGGGCGAGCTCATAGGCGCGCCGCACTTCGAGATCGACCCCTGCCTGAACCTGAACCGCTACAAGACCACCACCTGGAACGGCCTGGTGTTCGAGGACAACGGCCGCGACGTCGCGGCCGAGATGTCGCAGCTGGCCACCTACGCCGACCTCGATTTTTCCGGCTACCAGCTCGACAAGGTGCACCTGCACGAGTGCAACTACAACTGGAAGACCTTCATCGAGGTCTACCTCGAGGACTACCACGTCGGCCCCTTCCACCCCGGGCTGGGCGGCTTCGTCACCACCGACGACCTGCGCTGGCAACTGGAGGCCGACTATTCGGTGCAGACGGTGGGCGTGTCCGACAAGCTCGGCAAGCCCGGCACAGACACCTACAAAAAATGGCACGACGTGGTGCTGCAGTACCGCAAAGGCGTGCCGCCCAAGTACGGCGCGATCTGGCTCACCTACTACCCGCACGTGATGGTCGAGTGGTACCCCCACGTGCTGGTGGTCAGCACGCTGCATCCGCGGGGCCCGGACAAGACGCTCAACGTGGTGGAGTTTTTCTATCCCGAGGAAATCTGCGCCTTCGAGCGCGAGTTCATCGAGGCGCAGCAGGCGGCCTATATGGAAACCTGCGTCGAAGACGATGAAATCGCCCTGCGCATGGACGCCGGCCGCAAGGCCCTGCTGCTGCGCGGCGACAACGAGTTCGGCCCCTACCAAAGCCCCATGGAAGACGGCATGCAGCACTTTCACGAGTGGTACCGCCGCGAAATGGGCGCCAGCAAAACCACACAGATGATCTGACCGTGCACCTGTGCATATGATGGCTGCAGTCCCGCGTGCTCGTGGGACGGCAGCCATTTTTCGTTCCACCCTCCTCTTCCCCTAAAGCCCATTACCCGCCATGCAAGCCGTCTGGATGATTTTTTCCTCGTTCATGTTTGCCACCATGGGGGTCTGCGTCAAGTACGCGTCCGAGCACTTCAACAGCGCCGAGCTGGTGTTCTACCGCGGCATCCTGGGCATCGTCTTCATGGCGGCCTACGCCCGCGCGCGCGGCATCACCCTCGGCACCCGCTATCCGGCCATGCATGCCTGGCGCAGCGTGATCGGCGTGATGTCGCTGTCGGCCTGGTTTTACGCGATCGCCCATTTGCCGCTGGCCACCGCCATGACGCTCAACTACATGAGCAGCGTGTGGATCGCCGCCTTCCTGGTCGGTGGCGCGCTGATGCTGGGCAAGGCCGGACAGAAAGGACCCAGCCAGGGGCCCCTGGTGATGGCCATTCTTGCCAGTTTCATCGGTGTGGTCATGCTGCTGCGCCCGGCCATAGACCAGAACCAGACTTTCGCCGGCCTGGTGGGCCTGATGTCGGGCCTGGGCGCCGCCTTTGCCTATATGCAGGTCATGGCGATCTCGCGCATGGGTGAACCCGAAACCCGCACGGTGTTTTACTTTGCCGTAGGAACGGCGGTGGCCGGCGCGCTGGGTATGGCGATCATGGGCGTGACGCCCTGGAACTGGCAGCACGCGCTGTGGCTGCCGCCTATAGGCATCCTGGCGTCGCTGGGCCAGATGGCCATGACCAGGGCCTACTCCATGTCGGAAAACCACGGCGGCACATTGATGGTGGCCAACCTGCAATATTCAGGGATTGTGTTCGCGGCCCTCTACAGCCTGATCGTGTTTGGCGACAATATTCCCCTGATTGGCTGGGCCGGCATGGCGCTCATCATCGTGAGCGCGATTGCCGCCACTGTTCTGCGCGCGCGCGCCGCGCCCAATGCACCCGCTGAAGAACACTAAGGAGTTTCCCATGAGCTACACCACCTTGATTTCCGCCGAGCAACTGCAAGCCCTGGTCGCATCCGCAAAGCCGCTGCGCATCTTCGACTGCACGTTCGACCTGATGAAGCCCAACGCCGGGCAAGAGCAGTACCTGGCCTCGCACATCCCCGGCGCCGTGTATGCCAACCTGGACACCGCGCTGAGCGCCAAGCACGGTGTACCGGGCGCCCACGGGGTGATCACCGCCAGCGGCGCCGACGCGCCCGCGTCCGGCGGGCGCCACCCCTTGCCCAATCGCGAGAAGTTCGCCACCTGGCTTTCCAGCGTCGGTTTTGCCAACGACATGCAGGCCGTTGTCTACGACCGCAACGGCGCCAACTATTGCGGGCGCCTCTGGTGGATGCTCAAGTGGGCCGGCCATGAAAACGTCGCCGTGCTCGACGGCGGGCTGCAGGCCTGGCAGGCGGCGGGCGGCGCGGTGAACAGCGGCGAGGAGCCCGCGCATTTCCAGGCCAGCTTCCTGCTGGCGCCGGCCAGGGCCGCGCTGGTGTCGGCCGATACCGTGGCCGGGCAACTCGGCAGACCGGCCCAGACCCTGATCGATGCGCGGGCCACGCCGCGCTTCAAGGGCGAGGTTGAGCCGCTGGACCCGGTGGCGGGCCACATCCCCGGCGCCCTGAACCGGCCTTTCAGCCAGAACATGGCGCCTGACGGCAAGTTCAAGCCGGCCGCGCAGCTCAAGGCCGAGTTTGAAACCCTGCTGGGCGGGCGCGAGCCGGCGAGTGTGGTGCACCACTGCGGCAGCGGCGTCAGCGCCGTGCCCAACCTGATCGCGATGGAAGTCGCCGGCCTGGGCCGGACCGGCCTGTACGCCGGCAGCTGGAGCGACTGGTGCAGCGACCCGCAGCGTCCGGTGGCGCAGGGCTAGAGTCTTACGCCTTCGAGGCGATCCGTTCGCGAAAAAAAAGCCACCCGGCCTTCAGCCTGGTGGCTTTTTTGGGCCCACGAGGGGCCCATGGCAATCCGCTTTATTTGGTGCCGCCGCTGGCCGGTGTGCCGGGGGCCGTCGAACCCGAGTTCGAGACGGCCGCGCTGGACTCCGGCGTCGGCATGGGGCTGGTGCTGCTTGAGCTGGAACCGGATGAACCCGCCGAACCGCCGCTGGTGGAAGGCGTGGACGGTGTGGAGGGCGTTGAAGACGTCGCGCCGGTGTCCTCAACTTTTTTCCCGCAAGCGCCCAACGCCAGCAGGGCGGCCAGGGCAAGGGCCGTTGCGGCAGCGGGTTTGAATTTGGATGCGTGCATGTCTGTTCCTTTTATGAAAAATGAAAAGTGAAAATCAAAGGTGAAGCTCAATCTGTCGATCGGCGGATATTTGGCTGAACGCCAGCCAGACACCAATTTAGCGGCGTCTTGCGGGTATGCCCCATGAGACAGCGTCCCACAGGGCTGTAGGGGTTTTTCGACGAGTGCGAGCCTGCGGGCCCGGGTCTTCAGTGCGCGCGGCCGTGGCCCGTCAGGCGTATGCGCTTGTGCGGGTTGTCCAGCCGTGCACCCGAGGTAGGGCCGGCGCCGCGGCTGCTTCTGGAGCCGTTGTCCGGCCTGTCCCCTACCTGGCCTTTGGAAGGGCTGGGCTCTGGCTTGTGGGCGTGAAGGGTGTTGCTGCTTTTCATGGGGGCCTCCTTGGCTTGCGGGCGCCGGCTTTCCGGACGGTCCGCCGCGCCTGCTGTCATGGGAATCCTGGAATCCGTTCAATTCACTTTAAAAGCCGCGCGGCATGGCAGTTGTAGGCAATGCCTGCCCATGACGTAGGAAAAAACCTACAAAACCCCACCGGCTTGGGCGATGGGCCGCGCCGGCGAGCGAACATGCTCGGGCCGCACGCCCACGCCTACCGCATAGGCCGGCAGCGCCTGCAGCAGCGGCCAGCGACGCATCAGCCCCAAAGGCCAGGGCAACGCCATGGGCGGCGCCTCGGTGCCGCGCGCCGCCAGCACCGGGCTGAGCAGGCGGTTCTGGATGGCCACCTGGGCCGCCTGGGTGAGGCGGGTCGGTAGCAGGCGCCGCTTTTCCACCTGCGCCAGGAAAGGCGTCAGGGCCGCCGTGCCCACGCGCGCATCGGCCAGCGGCGCGGCCAGCGCGTTGGCCGCCGCCACCGCATCCTGCACCGCCAGGTTGATACCGACACCACCCACGGGCGACATGGCATGGGCCGCGTCGCCTATGCACAGCAGGCCGGGCTTGTACCAGCGCTCCAGCCGGTCCACCGTCACGCTCAGCAGCTTGATGTCGTCCCAGCTCGCCAGCGCATCCATGCGGCCCGCGAAGAGCGGCGCCACCTTCACCATGTCGGCCTTGAAGGCCTCCAGCCCGCGTTCGCGCACCGCCTCGATGCCGCCCTTGGGAATCACATAGGCGCACTGCCAGTAGCTGCCGCGGTCAATCATGGCCAGGAAGATGCCGGTGGTGATGCGCCCGCCCGTGGTGGAAGGGTCGCCGGGCAGCTTGGGCAGGCGCATCCACAGCACGTCGATGGGCGCGCCAAGGTCGCGCACCACCAGCCCGGCGGAGGCGCGCACCGTCGAGCGCCGGCCGTCGGCGCCTATGACCAGGTCCGCCCTCACCTGCAAGGGACCGTTCGGCGTCATGACCCGCACGCCCGTGACGCTGCCGCCCTCCTCGGTCACGCCGGTGACCTCGGCGTTCTGCAGCAGGCGAAAGCCGGGAAACAGTTCTGCCTCGTCGCGCACGAAATCGAGAAACTCCCACTGCGGCATCATCGCGATGAACTGGCAGCGTATGCGCAGGCGCTTGAAGCTGGCCAGCACCACTTCCGTGTCGCCGACCACTGCGCGCAGCTCGCTGACCTCGTCATGCGGGCGCGCCAGGAATTTGCCCAGCAGGCCCAGTTCGTGGATCACCTGAAGGGTGGACGGGTGCACCGTGTCGCCGCGAAAGTCGCGCAGGAAGTCGGCATGCTTTTCAAGTACCAGCACATCCACACCGGCGCGCGCCAGCAGCAGGCCCAGCATCATGCCGGCCGGGCCGCCGCCGGCAATGCAACAGCGAACCTTGAGAACTTCGGCCATGGTGTCTCCTGCAGGGGGAAAGCTCCCGACCTTATAGAAGCTTGCCCACCGGCGCAAACCGCACGGCGGCGACGCCGCGCCCTAACGCTAACGCGCGGCGTTGCCGGTGCTGTTGTTCGGGCTGCTGTTTTTGCTGCCGCCGGGCGTGGCGATGCTGCCAAGCTGGCTGGCCGGCAGGCCGCCGTTGGTCGTCACGCCGCTGGCAGGGCTGGCCGGGCTGGAGGCGCCGGCCGCGGGAGCCGCCGGCGCAGCACCTGCGGGCGTACCCGCCGCGCCGCCGCTGCTTTCCTTGCCGCAAGCACTCAGGCCCAACACCAGTGCCAGTGTCATGGCCAGCGCACCGGGCGCCGAATGGACGTGCTGCATCAATCGCCTCATGATCTTCCTTTGCGGACTGGTTGAATGCCGTCCCTCAATGCCCCGGCGGCGGCTGGATCAGCGCCGGCTCCCGGGTCGCGCCGCCGGTAACGCCTTGCAGCACGCTGTCAAGTTCGTGGTTGTGGCCGTCATCACCGGCCTGCGGGGCTGGATGGGCGTGATGAGGGTGATGAGGGTGCTTGGGACTGGTCTCGGGAAATGGCTTGACGACGGGCTGGTGCAGCAGCTCGGCGCCCTCGGGGCTGGTGTCTATCGGCATGTCGGTTCTCCTTGTAGCAGTCAAACCCTGCAGGAAACCGGAACGGGTGTCCCTCCTGCATTGCGCATTTCCTGTTGCGCTTTATGACACTACACCGGTTTCGATTTCATTGCCGACGGCGCTTTTCCCGCCTATTTCAGCGTCATTGGCATGGGTGTGGTCTGCACCTCGCCCGGGTCCGGCGGCGTGTCCAGGGGCGGTAGCGGCTCGGGCGGCGGGACGTTGGGGTTGGTGGCCATGGCTACTTTTCCTTCTTCCCAATGTTCCCGGTCTTCCCGGCCTTGCGCGGCAGGTCCCGGATCATGGCTTCGCCTTTTTTGTCGCGGCCGTCGGATGGAAGGTCGTCTTCGAGCGTCGGTTCGGGCTCCTCATTGCCCGGGCGCTTCCGGGTACCGGACCGCGGCTGCGCTGCTTCGGCTTTATCGGCAGGCGCCTTGGCCTTCGTGATCTGCGTCGGTTCGGCCGGCAAGGTGTGCGCCGGTTCGTCAGGCGACCCCGCGCCCAGCGGAACGCCGCCGTCCGGCGAATGGCTGCGTTGGGTGTTCATCACAACAAACCCACCATCATGAGCGGCATGTCGTGGATCGCCAGCGCCGCGGCGGCCGCCATGCTGGCGAAGACCGTGATGAAAAACGCGATATAGGCGGCGGCACGTGTGCGGCGGACGAGCCGCGGCTTGTGCTGCGATGTCTTGCGGAAGGGCTCACCGGCGCCGAAAGCGGTCGACGGGCGAAAGGCACTGGAAACCGTGCTGGGTTCTGAATGGAAGTTCATGGGGGGCCTGCCTTTTCACAATGGAACGGGGGCTTTGGGAGGATGCTGGCTTCATCTTCCCTCCCCGCCCCGGCCCGCCCTATAGGCCGCCAAGCCCAGACCTTGTCAGGCGCTGTCTGACAGCGGCGCGGGATTACTTTCAGTCACCGCAACCCGCTTGCAAGCCTCGAACACATGTCCGCATACCCCCGCCTGTCAGGCCGCTGTGATTCGCTCTCCTTGCTTTGCCAGGAATTCGCTGACCTGCCGCACCAGCCTGGCGTCTGCTCCGCGTTCTTCCAACAGGATTTGGCTGTGGCTTTGCACCGTCTCGCGGACCTGCTGGATGATGGCCCCCGCCTGGCGCTCGGACAGTCCGAACTGCGCCGCCGCTTGCCGCGCCAGGCCCAGGCTTGACTCAGCTTTGCCAGGCAGGATGGCCAGCAGTTGATAACCGGTGTTGGCGCCCAGCTGCATCACAAGGTCAAAAGCCGGGGCCAGGCGATAACGTCCCTTGCCCGACAAAAGAACCCCATGGTTTTTCACATGGTCATCGCTGTTTCCCACCGCGAGGTTAAACACCATGCGGCGATACAGCTCATGCAGGTCCGCCTCGGGCTGCACTGAAATGCGCCTGAGCACCTGGGCCAGTTCGACATAACTGCCGCCGGTGTTGTCTTCATAGGCGACGTTCAGCAAGGCCGAGGCCGACAGGTAGTGAAGCCGCCGCTCGTTATCAATGGTTCCCTCCCTGTCAAATCGCCGGAGCACGAGCGCATGACCCGTCGGCGCGGGAAGCAGGAAAAATTCCGGCACGTTGATGCCGCAGGCTTTGGCCAGGCCCAAGGTGACGGCTTCGAGCATAGTGACATCATGGGCATCGCCCCGCGCGGGGAATTTGGCGATATGGCGCTTGCCGTCATGGATAAAAGTAGCCTTGGGACGCGCGCCGCCCAGGGTGCCGCCCTGCAACAGCGGCCTCAGGTCGGCGGCAGGCTCCAGCCCCATCTCAAGCCTGCGGGCGGCGTTCGCCAGGTCGTCAAGCTTGAATACGGTGGCGTCGGGCTTTGCGGACTCTATAGGTAAGGCGGTGCTGAACACCATGGCGCCTACCCGGTCGGCATTGGTTAACAACAGCGCCTCTACATCCGACAGGCCACGGCCATACCTGGCCTCCAATACCTTGCGACCCCAGCTGTCCGGCAGGGCATCCCGGAACGTCAAAGGCATGGCACCACCATCACGCAACCTGCGTTCCGGCAATCTGAATACGGCTTCCTGCAACGGCAGATGGCCTGGGTTGAAAGACTCGGCATCCGCCCGGTGCAAATACTGGCGCCCATAGGCAAACTCGCCAGACACCACGGTACCTCGCTGCACGAGCTTGAGCACCCCCGCCGGCGTGACATCTGCCACTGGCTCAAAGGCCAGGCCCACATACAGGCTGTGCTCAGAAGTCACGATCGCTTTCGCTGATAGTGCCTGGCGCGCTGGCCGCGACGCGCTTGCGAACCTTGCGGCCCGCCGTGAGGGATGCCGCGAAATCCGCCGACAGTGCAGCCACGTTGTGGATGGAGTCCAGTTGGCCTAGCAGCCACAAGGCATGCGCCATGACCCCCATGCTGGTGCCGGGTTTTCCGGACTCCAGCGCTCGGCACGTCGTCGGCGAGCAAAACAGGCGCTCGGACATTTCCTCAATCGTCCATTCCTGCTGCTGCCGGTATGCCCGCAGCCTCTGGCCGAGCTGAACCAGCGCCTCCAGCGCTTCAGGAGGTAGGCCTAGCAAGGAATTTGACTTTTTAGACATCAATAAAATAACTTTTAAATCAGATAAAAGCCATTATATTAACTAAAATAGGCCTAGTCCAGTAGGCCAGACAGATCCGCGTCTCCTTCAGTGGTGGTGCGCCATCCCGCTGATCAAGGTGACCAGGCCTATGCCTATGGCCAGCCAGGCGATTTGCGCCACGGTTTCGCGGGCGGTCACGCGTTTTTGCAGTTGCGGGATCAAATCGGCCAGCGCGACATAAATAAAGCTGCTCGAAGCCATGATCAGGAAAAACGGCAGGTAGTCGTACAGCTGGTCGACCAGCGCATAGCCCGCCACACCGCCCAGCGCAGTGACGGCGCCTGCCAGCGAGACCTTGACAAGGGCGGCGCGCCGGTTGTCCGAGGTCTGGCGCAGCACCACCAGGTCCCCCATGTGGTGGGGCACCTCATGCACCAGCACCGCCAGTGAGGCGACGATGCCGAGCCGCAAGTCGGCCATAAAGGCCGAGGCGATCAGGATGCCGTCGCCAAAAGCATGCACGCTGTCACCGGCCAGCACGGCCCAGCCGCCGGCTTTTCTCTCGCCATGCGCGTGGCCATGGTGGCCGTGGCTGTGCGCGGCATGGACGTGACCGGTATGGTCATGCTGCGCATGCGCAGCCGCTTCGGGGCCGTGGTGCTCGCCGCCGTGATGCTCATGGCCGTGGTGCCAGAGCTCGGCCTTGTCGAGCAGGAAGAAAAACACCAGCCCCACCAGCAAGGTGGCGAACAGCTCCTTGGCGCCGGCCTGGCTCTCGAAAGCCTCAGGCAGCAGGTGCATAAAAGCCGTGGCCAGCAGCGCACCGGCGGCCAGGCTCAGCATGTGCTGCGTGTAGCGGGCCAGCACGCCGAAGCTCAGCAAAGCCGCCAGCCACACGCTGCCGATGCCGGCGGCCAGGGTTCCCATCAAGATTGCTAGCAAAGTCATAGCTGCATATGCCCGTATTGACTGGGCCAAAGCCCAAAATGATTAGCCCACGTCTGCCGGGGCAAGCCCGGAGGTTACACCACAGACGACAAAACCCCGGGCGCGGCATTCAATGCCGGCGGGCCGGGGTTGTTTTTATCTTATCGTGGCTGTCAAGCCCCCACGGTCGTTCGCTTCGCGTAACTCCCTGCCCCCCGAGGGGGCCGTCCCGCCTGTGGCCCGGCAAAGCCGGTTCCACGGCTCATGCTGGGTTGAAGAGGGTCGGTATCCAACAAGTGGGGGCCGCGGGACTGGCTTTGCCAGACCGCAGGCGCCGCCCCCTGGAAGGGGGGAACAGGCTACACGCAGTGAGCCTGGGGGGGGGTGCTTTTTAAACCACGCCGTGGGTTTTAAACCATTCCAGTGCACGCTTGAAGCCGTCGTCTGCGGCATCCTTGCGGTAGCTCGGGCGGTAGTCGGCATGGAAAGCATGGGGCGCTTGGGGGTAGACCACAAACTCGGAGGCGGCTGCGGCCTTGTTGCCTTTGGCGCCGGCTTCGGCCAGTGCGTCTTTCATCTGGTTGACGGTGGTCAAAGGGATGCCGCCGTCCTGCCCGCCGTAGAGGCCGAGTACCGGGGCCTTCAGGCCTGCCGCCAGGTCCAGCGGGTGCTTGGGTGTGAGGGCCGAGGGCTGGCCGACCAGGCGGCCGTACCAGGCCACACCGGCCTTGACGTTCTTGCTTTGCTCGGCATACAGCCAGGTGATGCGGCCGCCCCAGCAAAAGCCGGTGATACCGACCTTTTTGGTGTTTCCGCCGTTGGCGCCTGCCCACTTCACCGCACCGTCCAGGTCGGCCATGACTTGCGCGTCGGGCACTTTGGAGACGACTTCGGCCATGAGCTTGGCCATTTCGTTGTAGGTGCTGGGGTCGCCCTGTCGCGCATAGAGTTCGGGGGCGATGGCCAGGTAGCCGGCTTTGGCGAAGCGCCGCGCGGTGTCGGCGATGTATTCGTGCACGCCGAAGATTTCCTGGATCACCAGCACCACCGGCAGGTTGGTCTTGCCGGCAGGCGCCGCGAAAAACGCGGGTACCTTGAAGCCATTGACCTCGTAGGTGGTTTCGCCGGTCTTCAGGCCTTGCGAGGACGTCTTGATGGCGGTCTGCGCCATGATGGGCATGGCGGTGGCGGCATACCCGACTCCCAGGGCCGTCTTGAGCGCGGTGCGGCGGCTGGCGCCGGCTTCGGTGGAACGCCCGGGCAGCAGTGCGTCGAAGTCTTTTTTCTGGTCGTGTTCAAGCATGGCGGTTTCCTCGGTTGGTTGTTGGGGTCGCACGGAAAACAGTCGGAGTCTATGCGGCCCCGGAAGTTCTTGCCACCGAGGGGCGATGACACGGTGTTTTCCCTTGCCCCTCGCCCTCCCTGCCAGTGCCAGTGCCAGTGCCAGTCCTCAGACGATCTTGACGCTGAGCTCCGGCAGGCCGTCGATGTGGCATTCGATGACGTCGCCCTTGACCACCGGGCCGACGTTCTCAGGTGTGCCCGAATAGATGATGTCGCCGGGAAACAGCTCAAACGCCTCGGACAATTTGGATATCTGCTCGGCCACCGACCAGATCATGTGGTTCAGCGTGGCCTGCTGCTTGACCTGGCCGTTGACCTTGAGCCAGATCGCGCCCTTGGTGTAGTGGCCGGTCTGCGCGACCTTGTGGATGGGGCCTATGGGCGCCGAGCGGTCAAAGCTCTTGCCGATTTCCCAGGGTTTTTTCTGGTCACCCATGCCGCGCTGCAAATCGCGCCGCGTCATGTCCAGGCCCAGCGCATAGCCGTAGACCATGTCCAGCGCCTTGTCCATCGGGATGTTGCGTCCGCCCTTGGCGAGCGCCGCCACCAGTTCCACTTCGTAGTGGTAGTTCTTGGTCAGTGTGGGATAGGGATGGTCGGCGACCTTGCCGGGCGGCACCACCTGGATGGCGTCCGTCGGCTTCTGGAAGAAGAAAGGCGGCTCGCGGCTCGGATCGGAGCCCATCTCGATCGCATGGGCCGCGTAGTTGCGGCCTATGCAGTAGATGCGGCGCACCGGGAACATCTCGGCGCTGCCCGCGATCGGGATGTAGGTCTCGGCCACCGTGAAGGGCGTTGCCGGCGCGTTGGCCGCCGTGCCGGGCGTGGCGCAGCCGACGACAGCGCCCGTCGCCATCAGGGCGCCTGTCTGCAGAATTCCGCGTTTGCTCATGTCTGGTTTTGTCATGTGTGTCTCCTGGGATTGATAAAAGCTGGAGCTTGTTGTCAGCGTATTTTTTTCTCCAACCATCGAGCATAGGGCGGACAAGCGTCATGCAGGCGGACGCAATTACGCATTTACCGGACGATTCAATGCAGCGGTGTTGCGCCGCAGCACGCCTCAGGCTGTACCCGATATCTTGGCGCGCACGCTGTCGCGGTAGGCTTTTGGCGTCTGGCCGAAACGCTGGCGGAAGCGCCGCGCGAAATAGGCCTCGTCGGCAAAACCCGAGGCATGGGCGATGCTCGCGATGCGCTGGCTGCTGTGCGCCAGTTGTTCCTGCGCGAACTCCAGGCGCCGCTCGGTCACCAGGTCAGTGAAGGTCTTGCCGGTTTCCTTCTTCAACAGGTGCGCGAGGTAATTGGGCGACAGGAAGGCAGCCGCCGCAGCATCGGCCAGCGTGACCTCGCCGGCCAGGTGCTCACGGATGTAGCGCACCGCGCGCTGCAAGCTGGCGCGCCGGCTGCCCTGCTGCGCCTGGCTGGCCGAAAAGCGCAGCAGGTCGGCCTCGTACTTGCGGCAGACCAGGCTGATCAGCTGCAGCATCAGGCCGCGGATCATCTCGATGGAGCCGAAGCGGCGGTGCGCGTTTTCAAAGGCGAGCTTTTCGAGCAGCGCTTCGACTTCGGGAAACTCGTCCTCGGAGAAATAAAAATCGGCGTATTCCTGGAACAGGAAGGGCGCCAGTTCCGGCGCACGCGTCAGCGGGACGTCCTCCAGGTCCAGCGGGTCCACGTCCAGCCCGGGCCGCAGGAACTGCTGCGACATATTGATGATGACGTAGCGCGAGCCCTCGGGATGCGGGATCACGTGCACGCGGTAAGGCAGGATAAAACTCAGGTAGCCGCGCCGGAAGGGCCGCACCGTGCCGGCCACGTTCTGTTCGGTGTCGCCCTGCAGGCTGATCTGGACCTGGAAATACTCGTGCCGGTGCGGGCGCACCAGCGGCGGCCGCACCAGCTGGGACCGGATGTCGAAGTCCAGGTGGTCGGCCCGCTCGGACATGCCGTAGGTCTTGATGTCTGTCATGCGCCGTATTCTCGGGCCTGGCCTCCCCCACCCCTTCCCACCCCTTTTCCATCGTTGTTTCTTTTCCTCATACGAAGTTTCTGTATTGACAGAAATTACAGACGGCATATAGTCGGAGCCATGGAACTCAGCCCCGTCGCCCGCAAATTTGTCGTCCACTGGGGAGAAATGGGTACCGCCTGGGGCGTGAACCGCACCGTCTCGCAAATCCACGCCCTGCTTTTCTTCCACGGCCGCCCGCTGCATGCCGAAGACATCGCCGACACGCTGGCCGTGGCGCGCTCCAACGTCAGCACCAGCCTCAAGGAGCTGCTGAACTGGAACCTGATACGCGCCACCCATATGCTGGGCGACAGGCGTGACTATTACGAAACCTCGCTCGACGTCTGGGAACTGTTCCGCACCGTGGTGCGTGAGCGCAAGGAGCGCGAATACGACCCGACGGTGCGCATGCTGCGCGAGCTCGTGAAAGACCAAGGTTTCGAGGCCGAGCCCGCCGATGCGCAGGACCGCGTGCGCGAAACCCTGAGGCTGATGGAGTCGCTGGGCCTGTGGGCCGACGAGATGCTGCGCCTGTCGCCCAACACGCTCGAAAAAGTGCTGCGCATGGGCGCCAGCGTGCAGAAATTCGTGCGCGGCGACAGTGATGCCAAACCCATGGATCCTTCGGAGTTGCTGCCGCCCACCTTCTGAAAGGCCGGTGGCTTTTTTTTGGATATTGATTTCTGTTTGTACTGAAATTTCTAAAGGAGAGAAATGTGACTGCAATCCATAACACCGCCAGCTTGGGCAACAGAGGTAGCAGAGGCAACGCGGGCAATGCCGGCAACACCCGCTACGACAGCTTCAAGGCCAGCATGGACCCGGCCATCTATCCGCTGACCCTGTATTACGAATCGGCCTGCCCGCTCTGCAACGCCGAGATGAGCAACCTGATGCTGCGCAACACCGAAGGCCATCTGCGTTTTGCCGACGTCTCGGCGCCGGATTTTGCCGACCTGCCCGCGGGCGCGACCATGCAGGACCTGCTGGCCTTGATCCACGCGCGCACGGCCGACGGCCGGGTGCTCAAAGGCGTGGAGGTGTTCCGGCTGGCCTATGAAGCCGTCGGCCTGGGCTGGGTCAGCGGCGCCATGCGTTTGCCGCTGCTGCGCCCGCTTGCCGAATGGGGCTACCCGGTGCTGGCACGCAACCGCCACCGTATCCCGCGCGGCCTGGTGCGGCTGATGTTTGAAGGCGCCGTGCGCCGCGCCGCCGAACGCTCGGCCGCCGCGCGCTGCGATGCCACCAGCTGCCCACGTTAAGCACATCACGTCAAGCAATCCCGTCAAGCACGTCACGTTCAACAAGGAAAGGAAACACCGCCATGAATGCCAACCTCGATGCCAACCTGTTTTTTGTCTCGCTGCTGATCGCGCTGGCCGGGCCCATCATCGCCATCAGCTACCTCAAGCCCATACTCCACAAGGTGCTGCGCATGCTGTGCGACGCGGACGGCGGCGCGGAGTTCTGGATACGCTGCGCCTACCTGCTGGCGGTTTCGGGCACCCTGCTGCTGATGCTGAGCTTCGGCGAATTCAGCGACCGCAGCAGCCTGGTCGACGCGGTGCGCCGCTCGCTGGGGCTGGTGATGGCGGGCGTATTCCTCACCGTGGCCATCATCTCGCGCAACGTCTGGACGCAGGTGCGGCAATGGGTCGCCGCGCGGGAACTGGCCGCCCATGTGCAGGGCGCCCGCCCCGCCGCGCCGGCTGCAGCTGTGGTTGCCACAGCCGATGCACGCTGAGGCCATCGGCGGAATTCAAAGCTGAAGACACCCCAGACGGAGGAAAAAATGCTCACCACAACCCCTGCGGTCCACCACACCACCTCTGCGGCAACCAC
The DNA here is from genome assembly GCF_056405195.1 of Polaromonas sp. P1_H6. Classification (NCBI taxonomy): domain Bacteria; kingdom Pseudomonadati; phylum Pseudomonadota; class Betaproteobacteria; order Burkholderiales; family Comamonadaceae; genus Polaromonas; species Polaromonas sp. P1_H6. The sequence goes on along the minus strand of NZ_JBFUCN010000006.1, from coordinate 238,210 downwards.
GGGCAAGGAAGCCCGGCTGGCGGACATCAGGTCGTATTACAACGCTGTGGCCGACGACTACCGCGCGTGGAGCCCCGGCATGAACATGCACTTCGGCTACTGGTCCTGGAAGGTCAACCCCTTGGCCCGCGAAGCCATGCTTGAACGCATGAACCAGGAAGTGCTGCACCAGTTGGCCCTGCCAGGCAGCGGCGCTATCCTGCTGGCCGACCTGGGCTGCGGCGCGGGCGCCACGGCCAGGTCCATCGTCAAAAACCGCAAGCACAGCACCGTGGACGCCGTCACACTGGTGGCGCGGCAAATCGTCCAGGGCGTTGAGCTCAACCAGGCCGCGGCCTTGCCCAACCAGGTTCGCTTCCACCTGGCCGACTATGTCGACACCGGACTGCGCGCCGGCGCTTACGACGGCGTTTACGCCCTTGAAAGTTCCTGCCATGCAGCGGGGGCGGATAAACGCGCTTTGGTGCGTGAGGCGGCGCGCCTGCTGCGGCCCGGCGGCACGCTGGTGATTGCCGATGCCTTGCGGCGCAACAGCAAGCCTTTGCCCGGTTTCATGGAACGGATCTACAGGCTGTGGTGCCATCACTGGGCCGTCAACGAGCTGGCCGAGAAACAGGCACTGCACGCCGCGCTGGCCAGCCAGGGGTTCACCGACATCCGTTTTCAGGACATCAGCCTGCGCCTGGCGCCCAGCGCCTTGCAGATTCCGCTGTTCGCCACACGCTTTGCCTTGCGTGAGCTCTGGCGGGCCCGCTTCCACCTGTCGCCGCTGCGCCGCGGCCACATCGTGGCGTCGTATGCGGCCTTCCTGCTGGGCGCGTGGCTGCCGGGGTTTGGCTATTACATGATCACCGCCCGCAAGCCGGCGGACGGCGGCATGTCGCACTAACATCGTCCACACCATCATGACCCCAGATAACCAAGCCGCACCATCGAGCCCCGCCGCGCAAGGCAAGGCCATTGCCGCACAAGAAGAGGCCGCATCACCGCAAGGCATGCCGTTTTCAGGCTGGGCGCCTTTTATGGCCGGAGCGTTGAGCGGGCTTCTTCTGCGCCTGATGTTTTCCGGTGCAGCGGGGAGCGCGCTGTCAGCCATGGCGGGTGGTTTTGTCTGGTTCGCGCCCATCGCGGTAGGCGCCATCACGGTGTATGCAGCCGAGCGGCAAAAGCGCAGAAGCTTTTCCTACTACCTCTTCGCACCGGCGCTGGCAACCTTCGTGTTTGTGCTCGGCAGCCTGGTCATCCTGATAGAAGGGCTGATCTGCGCCATCGTCATCCTGCCGATGTTCACCGTTCTCGGCATGTTCGGCGGCCTGGCCATGGGGCTTGTTTGCCGGCTGACCAATTGGCCAAAGCAGGCGGTCTACAGCATTGCCGCCTTGCCGCTGCTGGTGGCGATGGCATTTCCTCAAAACCAGGCGCAGCGCATCGGCAGCGTGGAACGGAGTGTTCTGATACAGGCCACATCCGCTGAAGTGTGGCAACAGATCAACAACGCACGCGATATCACACCCGCTGAGGTGCAACATGCGTGGGCCTACCGGATCGGCGTTCCGCTTCCAGTCAGCGGCATCACGACCCACACGGCCGAAGGCTCCGTACGCAAGAGCACCTGGGGCAAGGGTGTTCACTTCGACGAGGTGATACGCCAGTGGGAACCGCAACGCCATGTGCGCTGGACTTACCGTTTTGCAGACGATTCATTTCCTGCGGGCGCGCTGGACGACCACGTGAAAGTGGGCGGCGCCTATTTCGACTTGCGCGACACCGCCTACACGCTGACGCCCGAAGAAGGCGGCACGCGCCTGCACATTCGCGTGAGCTATCGCATCAGCACGGATTTCGACGCCTATGCGAACTGGGTCGCCCAGCGCCTGCTGGGCAATTTTTCAGAAGTGATCCTGGACATGTACAAGTCACGCAGTGAACATACCGGGAACGCGGCGCTGTCTTGACCAACGCCACGCCGGCGAATCACTTGCCTGACCTAGCGCGCCGGCCCGGCCACTGCAGCGTGCTGCATGACCACCGCCCGCACGCCGTCAACGACTTTTGCCATGCGCCGGTAATCCAGCCGGTCCGCTGTGTCCAGCGGCGTGTGATAAGCCTTGTTCCTGTAGAAAGCCGTGTCGGTGACCATCATTCCGACATAGCCTTCATTCCAGTAATTGAGGTGGTCCGAAAAATCGACCCCCACGACGAAACCCGGCGCATTGATCGAGTACACCGGCAGGTCGGAGGCCGATTTCATCGCCGCCTTGACCTGGCGCGCGACCTCACCGTCCTGGTAGAAGCCCACCAGTGAGATGAAATTCCCGGTGGTCGGGTAGATGGCATTGAGAAGCCTCACGGGATGGTCCTGGCTTCCCGGCTCATCACTGAAGTAGCCGATGCACTCCAGTGACAACATGAGGGACGCGCGCTTGCCTGACTCGGCAAGGGACCGGGCGTGGATGGCGCTGCCCATATAGGGTGTGCGGAAAAACGGAGGCTCTTCGTTCGTGTAGACCACCAGTTCCACCCGCTGGCGAAACGACTGTCCCTTGAGCAGCCGCGCCAGCTCAAGCAGCCCCGCCACACCGCTTGCGTTGTCGTCCGCACCAGGCTGCTCGCCGGCCACGTCGTAGTGAGCGCCTATCACCATCACTTCAGGTGTGTCAGGGCCCAGCTTCACGACCAGATTGCGGTAGGGCCGGCCTTCTGCCGTGAAGCGCTGGCTCTCGACCTTGAGGCCCAGTCCGGCAAGCTGCGACTCCAGATAGACGGCAGCGCCTTCCAGCCGGATTTTGTTGTCAAAGGTGCGATCCGGAAAATCGATGGAAAGCTTGCGGACCAGTTGCTCGAGCCTGGCAGCGGACGCGGTTTGCCCTGCCAGCGCTGCTGTTTCACTGGCGGTCACAAAAGGCTGGGTCAATCTGTACCAGGCGTACCCTGCCGCAGCACCAGCCGCCAGCACGGCCATAGCGGTAAAGACGACGAAAATTTTCCGGGTTCTTCTCATAGGTGGGTCCACGGCAAAGGGACTGAGGACGCATGAATGTGCCTTGTCCCAGTTCGGCCCAACGCCGATTTCAGGGAGCAGCGGCACATCCGCTGGTGCAAGGCGTTGTTCAACGCGTCCTCCGGAACAGTGCGCCACGGCGCGCCCCGTACGCCACTGCGAACGCCGTTCCCAGGCCCGCGGCAAACAGCAGCATGCCCCAAAAAAAGTACTTGCCCGCTTCATCCGAGGCATGCCGCCGCACCCAGACTTCGTAATAGTCGCCCGGCTGCCCCGCGCTGACGGGCAGCAGAAGGTAGTAGGCCTTGCCGTCCTCCAGGTCATACAGGCCTTGCTGCACATAGTGGCCACCCAGCGCATACAGGTTGAGGTTCGGGTCGGCCGGCCCGCCCTTTTTGCTGCGCCGCAGGCGCTCGCGCTTCCCCATGGCGTACGTCAGGCGCTCGGGGGTGAGCTCCATCAAGCCAGGCCCGAAGCGGGTGTCGAATTGCCAGGACCAGTCCCGTGTCACGACGGCGATGGGCCCGTCGCCGGGGCGGATGTCCAAGGGCAGAACCAGCGGAATTTCGCCCGTCTTGCTTTTCTGGTGATGGGCGAACCGCTCGCCGCCGGGCAGGCTGGTCACCGGCACGGCGCGAGGGTCCCGGGGACCCGAATGGACCAGGAGTTCGCCGCCCCACAGCGGCAGGTACACCAGGTCGGCCAGCACCAGCGCCAAGCCCAGCAGGGCGACCACCACACCGGCCCGGGCGCAACGCCTGGCCGCAGGAAAGGACACCACCACCGTCAGTGCGCCTTGTCCCAGTTCGGCCCGATACCGATCTCAGCCAGCAGCGGCACTTTCAGGTCGGCCACGCCGGCCATCAGGCGCGGAATCTCGGTGCGCACCCATTCAACTTCGGCCTCGGGCACCTCGAACACCAGTTCGTCGTGCACCTGCATGATCATCTTGGTGGCGCGCTTTTCCTCATCAAGCACCTGCTGCACCTTGTTCATGCTGAGCTTGATCAGGTCGGCCGCCGTGCCCTGCATGGGCGCGTTGATGGCCTGCCGCTCCGCGGCCTTCTTGCGCGGGCCGTTGCCGCCGTTGATTTCCGACAGGTAGAGGCGCCGGCCGAACACGGTTTCGACGAAGTGATTTTCCTGGGCGAACACCACGGTCTGATCCATGTAGTTCTTGACGCCGGGATAACGCTGGAAGTATTTGTCGATATAGGCCGCCGCGGCCTTGGTCTCTATGCCCAGGTTGCGCGCCAGGCCGAAGCTGCTCATGCCGTAGATCAGGCCGAAGTTGATGACCTTGGCGTAGCGGCGCTGTTCGCTGCTGACTTGCTCCAGCGCGACGCCGAAGACCTCGGCGGCCGTGGCGCGGTGCACGTCCAGGCCGTTGGTGAAGGCGCTGAGCAATGCCTCGTCGCCGCTGATGTGGGCCATGATGCGCAGCTCGATCTGCGAATAGTCGGCGCTGGCAATCACGCTGCCTGCGGGCGCGATGAAGGCTTCGCGCACGCGCCGGCCTTCCACGGTGCGGATCGGGATGTTCTGCAGGTTGGGGTCGTTGCTCGAAAGCCGCCCCGTGACCGCGACGGCCTGCGCGTAGTGGGTGTGCACGCGGCCGGTGCGGGGCAGCGCCAGCTGCGCGAGTTTGTCGGTGTAAGTGCCCTTGAGTTTGCTGAGCGAGCGGTGCTCGAGCAGCTTGGCCGGCAGCGGGTAGTCTTCGGCCAGTTTTTCGAGCACTTCTTCGTCGGTGCTGCGCGCGCCGCTGGGGGTTTTCTTGATGACCGGCATGCCGAGCTTGTCGAAGAAAATCTCGCCCAGTTGCTTGGGACTGCCCAGGTTGAAGGGCTGGCCGGCAATCTCGTAGGCTTCGGCTTCCAGCTGGATGATGCGCTGGCCCAGTTCGTGGCTTTGCGCGGCCAGGGTCGGCGCATCGATCATGACGCCGTTGCGCTCGATGCGGTACAGCGTTTCGCTGCTCTGCATTTCCAGTTCGTAGATAAAACGCAGCTTCTCGTTGGCCTGGACCTGCGGCCACAGCACGCGGTGCACGTCCAGCGTCTGGTCGGAGTCTTCGCACGAATACTCGGCGGCCTTGGCGATGTCGACCTGGTTGAACTTGATCTGGTGCGCGCCCTTGCCGCACAGGTCTTCGTAGTTGATGCCGCTGCGGCCCACATGGCGCTCGGCCAGGCTCGCCAGGCCGTGCGGCTTGGTCACTTCCAGCACATAGCTTTGCAGCATGGTGTCGTGCGCATAACCCTGCACCTCGATGCCGTGGTTGGCGAACACATGGCGGTCGTATTTGACGTGCTGGCCCAGCTTGGGCTTGGCGGGGTTTTCCAGCCAGGGTTTGAGGCGCGCCAGCACCTCGTCGCGCGGCAGCTGCGCGGGCGCGTCGGGGTAGTCGTGCGTGAGCGGGATATAGGCCGCTTCGCCGGGCGTGACACTGAAACTCAGGCCGACGATTTCGGCCAGCATTTCGTCAAGAGAGGTGGTTTCGGTGTCCAGCGCGACGAGCTCGGCTGCTTCGATCTTGGCCAGCCAGCGGTCGAAGGCTTCCCAGGTCAGCACCGTGTCGTAGTTCAGGTTGCTGGCGCGCTGGGCCGGAGCTGTATCGGTCAGGGGCGCTTCATCAAAAAGCCCCGGCGAATCCGACCGGCCGCCCGAACCGCCCGAGGGCGCGGGCTTGTGCCGGCCTTCGGGCCCGCCTATCAGTTCGGGCGGCGTGCTTTCAATCTCGATCTGTTTGACCAGGCCCTTGAAGCCGTACTTTTCGTAAAAGGCTTTCAGGGCCTCGGTCTGCTGCCCGCCTATGGCAATTTCGTCCAGGGCCGGCAGGCCGGCGATGTAATCACCCAGCTCGCAGTCCTTTTTGATGGTCAGCAGCTCACGGCCCTTGGGCAGCCAGTCCAGCGACTGGCGCAGGTTTTCGCCGACCACGCCCTTGATTTCACCGGCACGGGCCACCAGCGCATCAAGCGAGCCGTATTCGAGCAGCCACTTCACAGCGGTCTTGGGCCCGACCTTGGGCACGCCGGGCACGTTGTCGACCGCGTCGCCGACCAGGGCCTGGTAATCGACCATCAATCGCGGCGGCACGCCGAATTCGGCCTCGACCCCGGCCAGGTCGCGGCGGCGGTCGTTCATGGTGTCGATGACGGTGATGTTTTCGTCGACCAGCTGGCTCAAGTCCTTGTCGCCGCTGGAGATGACGACTTCAATGCCCTGGGTGGACGCCAGGCAGGCCAGCGTGCCGATCACGTCGTCGGCCTCCACGCCGGGCACGTCCAGCACCTTCCAGCCCAAGAGGCGCACCACCTCGTGGATGGGCTCGACCTGGCTGCGCAGGTCGTCGGGCATGGGAGAGCGCTGCGCTTTGTACTCGGGGTAAAGGGCATCGCGGAAAGTCGGCCCCTTGGCGTCGAACACGCAGGCGGCGAAGTCGGCGCGCACGTCCTTGCGCAGCTTCTGCATCATGTTGACCATGCCGCGTATGGCGCCGGTGGCCGGGCTGGCCGGGTCGCCCGGGTTGGCGCGCAAATCGGGCATGGCGTGGAAGGCGCGATACAGGTAGCTGGAGCCGTCCACCAGCAGCAGCGTTTTTTTGTCGGTACTCATGGGGCCTGATTGTCGGGGATATCGGCCCGACCCTGCCGGGCCCGGCGCAAGCGGCCGGCGCCGGCCCTGGCAAAGGCATTTCGCCTACACCGGCAGCCTCTTTATTACGACAGGCGGGGCTTTGTCGCCCACCTCCCGCAGGCCTACAATGCAGGCATGAACCACGCTTTCCGCCTCCTTATCGCTGCTGCCGCAGCGCTGCCGCTGGCCGCGGCCATGGCCCAGGCACCCGCGCAGAACGCGGCGCCGCCCGCCACCAAGGCGGAAGCGGCGCCGGCACCCTCGGGACGCCCCGACCAGGCCATCAAGCGCATACGCACCGAGGATGCCGGCACCCGCATCGACGAATTGCGCGTAGGCGGCGAAACCCAGCAGATCATCGTGCAACCCAAGACCGGCGGCGCGGCCTATGAGGTCAAACCGGCCGAAGGCGCCCGAGGCAGCGCACCGGGGTCAACCAGCAACGACACCAACGGTTCGCGCGTGTGGAACGTGCTGAAGTTCTGATCTTCGCCCCCCTTCCAGACACAATTCCAAGAATTCCAGGGTTCAGTTTCAGGCATGGCCGTATATACCGAAGTCTCGTTTGACGAGGCTGCAGCGTTCTTGAACGCCCTGAACCTGGGGCAGCTGCAAAACATCAAGGGTGCCGCGGGCGGCATCGAAAACACCAACTACTTTGTGGACACCGACCAGGGCCAGTACGTGCTGACCCTGTTCGAGCGCCTGAGCTTTGAGCAATTGCCGTTCTACCTGCACCTGATGCGGCACCTGGCGGCACACGGCATCCCGGTACCCGACCCGGCGGGTGATCCCAAAGGCAACATCCTGCACGAGCTCAAGGGCAAACCCGCCTCGGTGGTCAGCAAGCTGCGCGGGCACAGCGAACTCGCGCCCAGCGCCGCGCACTGCGCCGGCGTGGGCGAGGCGCTGGCGCGCATGCACCTGGCGGGCCTGGACTACCCGCGGCGCCAGCCCAACCTGCGCGGCCTGGACTGGTGGAACGAGACGGTGCCGGTGGTGCTGCCCCACCTCACGCCCGAACAAAGCAGCCTGATCCTGGGCGAGCTGGCCTACCAGAATCATGTGGCGGCCTCCTCCGCCTGCCGCAGCCTGCCGCGCGGCGTGGTGCATGCCGACCTGTTCCGCGACAACGTGATGTTCGAGGACGGCAAGCTCACCGGCTTTTTCGACTTTTACTTCGCCGGCTGCGACAGCTTTTTATTCGACCTCGCGGTCTGCCTCAACGACTGGTGCATAGACCTGGACACGGGCGCCAAAGACGAGGAGCGCTCCGCCGCCTTCGTCGCGGCCTACCAGGCGGTGCGCCCGCTGACCGCGCAGGAACGCCAGCTGCTGCCGGCCATGCAGCGCGCCGGCGCCCTGCGCTTCTGGCTGTCGCGCCTGTGGGATTTGCACCTGCCGCGCGAAGCCGCCGTGCTCAAGGCGCACGACCCCAGCCACTTCGAGCGTGTGCTGCGCGAGCGGCTTGCGCAGCCTTACGTCCTTTAAGCCCCGCAGGCGCGGCGGGCCTGGCCGGCCGACCCGCGGGGCCGGATTCACCGCCCCGCCGCAGCGCCTGCCGGTTTAAGGCACACTGCCCCTGCAATCCCTGGCCGGTTCCGTCGCCGACCACCCATCCCCCGAAGTCCCGAAGACCATGAAACTCAACATCGTTCCCGCGAGCACCGGCATCACCTGGGTCAAGCTGGGCGTCAAAACCTTTTTACAGCAGCCGCTGGCCATGTCGGGCCTGTTCTTCCTTTATATGGCGGTGGGGACGCTGCTGTCGCTGTTGCCGGTGCTGGGGCTGATCCTCGCGTTCATGATCGTGCCGGCCGCCACGCTGGGCCTGATGGCCGCCACGCAGGAAGCGGTCAAAGGCAAATTCCCCATGCCCACGGTACTGCTAAGCGCCTTTCGCGCGGGCCGCCAGCGCATGCGCGCCATGCTGGTCCTGGGCGCCCTGTATGCCGCGGCCTGCCTGCTGATCGTGATGGTCGTCCCCCTCCTGGTGGATGCGCCACCGGTGCCGACCGTCGCGCCCGCAACGGCCGAAGCCGGCCGCGACGCCATGCTGGCACCGCAGTTCCAGCTGACCATGCTGGTCACCATGCTGCTGTACCTGCCGATCTCGCTGCTGTTCTGGCATGCGCCGGCGCTGGTCCACTGGCACGGTGTTTCGCCGGTCAAGAGCCTGTTTTTCAGCTTTGTCGCCTGCATACGCAACGCCGGCGCCTTCCTGATGTACGGCCTGGGTTGGTTCGGCGTGTTCCTGGGCATGGGCATCGTGCTCAGCATCATCACCGGCCTGACGGGCAGCGCCACCCTCATGACCGCGGCCATGATGCCGCTGGCCCTGCTCATGGCAGCCATGTTTTCCACCTCGATTTACTTCACGTTTCGTGATAGCTTCGTGGCCACGCCACCCGACGATTCGACGGGGAGCGCCGAGGACGCCGATAACACCGACGACAACCCCTGACGTACCAGGAGATTCTTCATGACCCAGCACCAGTTGCAAGGCCGTAGCGAAAAAGAGATTTTGTGGTTCCAGAGGCGTGACACGCTCAAGGCCGCCGCGGCCTGGGTCGCCATGGGCGGGCTGCCCGCCGCCATGGCCCAGCAGCGCAGCAACATCGTCGAACTCCGGGGCGACGCCCTGCTCAACGGCAACCGGCTGCAAAACGGCCAGACCATCATGACCGGCGACCAGATCCAGACCGGGCCGGGCTCCAACCTGATGTTCGTCATCGGCAACTCGGCCTTCCAGGTGCGCGAGAACTCGGTGATGACGGTGGAGCGCGGGACTTCGCTCAACACCGTGAGCCTGCTGCGCATGATCACGGGTGCCGTGGTCAGCGTCTGGGGCAAGGGCAGCAACCGCTCCATCATCATGCCCACCCTGACGGCCGGCATACGCGGCACGGGCGTTTACGCCGAGGTCTTCGCCGACCAGGGCAACCGCAGCTACTTCTGCAACTGCTACGGCACGGTCGACATGGAGTCGAACGGCCAAAAGGTCGTCTCCCAGGCCAGCTACCACCAGTCCTTCTGGGGCGAAGTAACGCCCAGGGACGGCCACCAGCTGACCCCCGCCAATGCGATCAACCACAGCGACGAAGAACTGGAATTCCTGGCCGGCCTGGTGGACCAGCAGACGGCCTGGCAGATTGCCGGCAAAAAAGGCGTCAAGGATGGCCGGGGCTATATGGACCCGCAGCCAAGCCAGATGCACCCGGCGCAGATGCCGGTCGTCCCGGCGACGAAATAAGCGCTAGACCACCGTTAGCTTGGCGACGCTTAACGCCAGCCACTTCACGCCATGCCGCGTGAAATTGATCTGCGCGCGGGCATCGTCGCCGCTGCCTTCGAGCATCATCACCTTGCCCTCGCCGAACTTGGCGTGGAACACTTCCATGCCGGTCTTGAGGCCGTGCGAGGGCGCGCTCTTCTGCGGCGGCACCGGCGGGTTGGCAAAACGCTCCGACGCGCCGGCCTTGGACGAAAACACGCTGCTGGCCCAGTCCTTGCGCCCGCCGCCCGCATTGCCGTTGCCGCCCCAGGCGCCTGAGCCCATGCCCGACGCAAAACCCTGGTTTTTTGGCGTGATCCATTTGAGCGCGGCTTCCGGCAGCTCGTCAAAAAAGCGGCTCTTGAGGTTGTAGCGCGTCTGGCCGTGCAGCATGCGGGTCTGCGAATGGCTGAGGTAAAGCCGCTTGCGCGCGCGCGTGATCGCGACATACATCAGGCGTCGCTCCTCCTCGAGGCCGTCGCGGTCGCTCATGGAGTTCTCGTGCGGGAAGATGCCGTCTTCCAGGCCGGTGATGAAGACGCAGTCGAACTCCAGGCCTTTGGATGAATGCACCGTCATGAGCTGTACCGCGTCCTGGCCGGCCTGCGCCTGGTTGTCGCCCGATTCGAGCGCCGCGTGTGTCAGGAAGGCCGCCAGCGGCGACAGCGTTTCGCCGGTTTCGGTGTCGGGCGCCAGCGCCTCGGGCAGGGGCTCGTTGAGTTGCGGAGCGGACGCATCCAGCCCCTGGCTGGCCGGCGACTGCGTGAGCCGCGCGCCCAGTTCGTCGACCGGTAACGCCACCGCATCGCGGCCGAAGCCTTCCTGGCTGACGAAGGACTCGGCGGCATTGACCAGTTCGGCCAGATTCTCCAGCCGGTCCTGGCCTTCTTTTTCGGTCTTGTAATGTTCCTCGAGGCCGCTGTGCTGCAGCACCAGCTCGATGATTTCACGCAGGCTCAAGCCCGTGGTCTGCTCGCTCAGCACCTGAATTTTGGCGGCGAAGGCGCCAAGGTTGGCGCCGGCCTTGCCCGGCACGGCGCTCACGCCGTCATAGAGCGAGCAGCCGGCCGCGCGGGAGATATCCTGCAATTGCTCGATGCTGCGCGCGCCTATGCCGCGCGGCGGGAAGTTGACGACGCGCATGAAGCTGGTGTCGTCGTGCGGGTTCTCCAGCAGGCGCAGGTAAGCGAGCGCATGCTTGATTTCGGCGCGCTCGAAAAAGCGCAGGCCGCCGTAAACGCGGTAGGGCACGCCGGCGTTGAAAAGCGCCGTCTCCATCACCCGGCTTTGCGCGTTGCTGCGATAGAGCAGCGCGATCTCCTTGCGCTCCACGCCGTCACGCACCAGCTGTTTGACCTCGTCGACAAACCACTGCGCCTCGGCAAAATCGCTGGCCGACTCGTAGACGCGCACCGGCTCGCCGGGGCCGGCTTCGGTGCGCAGGTTTTTGCCCAGGCGCTTGCTGTTGTGGCTGATCAGCTCGTTGGCCGAATCCAGGATGTTGCCGAAGCTGCGGTAGTTGCGCTCCAGCTTGATCTGGTGCTGCACCTCGAACTCGCGCACGAAGTCGGCCATATTGCCGACGCGCGCGCCGCGAAAGGCATAAATGCTCTGGTCGTCGTCGCCGACCGCGATCACCGAGCCGCCGGGCATCGCGCCGGCGCCCTGGATGGCGTCCGGGCCCTGCCCCGCCAGCATCTTGATCCAGGCGTACTGCAGCTTGTTGGTGTCCTGGAACTCGTCGATCAGGATGTGGCGGAAACGTCGCTGGTAATGTTCGCGCACCGGCGCGTTGTCGCGCAGCAGCTCGTAGCTGCGCAGCATCAGCTCACCGAAATCAACCACGCCTTCGCGCTGGCACTGCTCTTCGTAGAGCGCGTAGATCTCGACCTTCTTGCGGCCTTCCTCGTCGCGCACCTGGACGTCCTTGGCGCGCAGGCCGTCTTCCTTGTTGCCGGCGATGAACCACATCAGCTGCTTGGGCGGAAAACGCTCGTCGTCGACGTTGTGCTGCTTGCACAGGCGCTTGATGGCCGAAAGCTGGTCCTGCGTGTCGAGGATCTGGAAGCTCTGCGGCAGGTTGGCCAGCTTGTAATGGGCGCGCAAAAAGCGGTTGCACAGGCCGTGGAAGGTGCCTATCCACATGCCGCGCACATTGACCGGCAGCATGGCCGACAGCCGCGCCAGCATTTCCTTGGCGGCCTTGTTGGTGAAGGTCACGGCCAGGATGCCGCCCGGCGAGACCTGGCCGGTCTGCAGCAGCCAGGCGATGCGCGTCGTCAGCACGCGGGTCTTGCCGGAGCCGGCCCCCGCGAGAATCAGCGCGTGCGTGGGGGGCAAAGTCACCGCGGCCAGTTGCTCCGGGTTAAGATTTTGTAAGAGTGGGGATGTTGGCGCGACTTCTGAGAACATCCCTCATTGTAGAAAGCCCTGATGAAACCGTTTTCGCACCGCCCTTCAGCCCTGGCATCCATGTCGTTAATGGCGGCCTTTGCCGCGCTGGCCGCCGGCCAGGCCGGGGCGCAGTCTTTTTGCGCCAGCGACGGCCAGCCCAGGCCGGCGCAGTTGCTGGAACGTTTCATCAATGCCAACTGCGAAAGTTGCTGGGCCGACCCGGCCACACCCAAGGCCGGCGCCGGCCAGCTCGCGCTGGACTGGGTGCTGCCCGGCGACAAGGGCGAGGATGCGCCGCTGTCGGCCGTAGCCGCCCGCGAGGCGCTGGACCGCCTGGCGGCGCTGCGCCAGGGCCCGCCCGCGCAAACCCTGGCCAGCACGCGGCCGGTCCAGGGACTCAAAGGCGCAACCCTGCGCGTGGCCCACGGCCTGCCGCTTAGCGGCTACCTGGGCGCCTCGATTGAACTCAAACCGATCCCGGCCGCCGCAAAGGGCCGGCAATGGACGGCCTGGCTGGCCCTGGTCGAAACCCTGCCGGCGGGCACCGAAGGCTCGCCGGTGGAGCGCAACCTGGTCAGGAATGTGCTGCAAACCCCCTGGGATGACCGCAAGCCACTCGCCAAAGACGCGCCCAACCGTTTCTTCGACGCGCGCTCCATGAGCATCGCGCAAGGGGCGAATCCCGAACGCATGCGGGTGCTGGGCTGGGTGGAGGATGACAAGGGCCGGGTGCTGGCTGCAGCACAGTCCCACTGCGTGCCCGAAAAATAATTTGCGGCTTTTAACCCCTTTGCAACGCGAGCCCCGTTTCAGGGTGCATCGCCAACAACAAAAGGGGTTTTCATGCCACACGGCCATACCTATACCGCGCGCACCACCATTCGTCTACTCCAGGCTCTCGCTGCGGCCTGCTTCAGCCTCCAGGCGCTGGCGCTAAGCGCCGTGCCGCAGCCGCCCCCAGGCATCAAATTCGCACCACCGCCCGACTGGCGGCCGCCGGTGATCGCCGTCAATGCCAACGCGGGCCAGCCCATACAGCTGCGCGCGGCTTCCATCGAAGTCGACCTCTTCGGCGACCAGGCGCGCACCAGCGTCGAACTGCGCCTCTTCAATCCCAACCACCGCGTGCTCGAAGGCGAGCTGCAGTTCCCGCTGCAAGAAGGCCAGGTCGTGACCGGCTTCGCGCTGGACGTCAACGGCCGGTTACGCGACGCGGTGCCCGTGCCCAAGGCCAAGGGCCAGGAAATATTCGAGGACATACGCCGCCGGCGCGTAGACCCGGGGCTGCTGGAAGCCGCGGCCGGCAACCAGTACAAGCTGCGTGTCTACCCGATCCCGGCCATGGGCGAGCGGCGTGTCGTCATCAGCTTCACCGAAACCCTGGCGCGCCGGCTTGATGCGGGCGTGCTCAGGGTGCCGCTGGCGTTCGCATCCAGCGTGGGCGAGTTGCAGGTCAAGGTGCGCGCCCACGGCGCCGCCCGCCAGGATGTGCAACTGCTGCAAGCCCCGGCCGGCACCGAACTGGACGCCAACGCCACCGGCATGGAGCTGAGCCTGCAGAAAACCCAGTGGCAGGCACCGCAGGGCCCGTCGGGCTGGCTGCAACTGGCGCTGCGCCGCACGGGCAAGCCCCAGGTCATGGTGGGCGAGACCGGCGGCCAATCATTTTTCGCCGGGCAGGTCGATGTGCGCGACGAAGGGGTGAGGCGGCCCATCCCCGCACATATCGCGCTGGTGTGGGACGCCTCGGCCTCGGCCGCCGCGCAAGCCCGCGTGCTGCCGGTGCTGGAAGCCTATTTCCGCAAGCTCGGAAAACCCGTCAAGCTCAGCCTGCTGGTGGTGCGCAACAAAGCCGAAACCGTGCGCAGCTTCACGCTGGCGCCGGGCCGCTTTGACGAACTGGCCGACGCGCTGCGTGCGGAACCTTTCGACGGCTCCAGCAATTTCGACGACCTGCCGATTCCCGCCGACGTGGACACTACCCTCATGGTGACCGACGGCCTGATGACGGACGGCAAAAAACTCATTCGCTACACCCACACGGCGCCGGTGATAGTGATCAACGGCGCCGCTTCCGCCGACATGGCGCGGCTGGCCCGGCTGGCCGACCGGACCGGTGGTGCGCTGGTGGATGCCGCGTTGCAATCGCCCGACGAGGGCGCGCAGGCCATGCTGACGCACGGCTGGCGCATTGAAAAGCTGTCCAGCCTGTCGGCGCGGCAACTCGTCGCACCGACGACGCGCGTGAGCCAGGGCCGCATCGCGGTGGCCGGCGAGCTACTCGACAGCCAGGCCCGCATCGACGTCATGCTGGCCCACCCGGACGGCCGCAGGCGCACGCTGGCGCTGCAGGTCAATGCCAAACCGGTGAGCGGCCACTGGCCCGGCCAGCAATGGGCCCAGTGGCGCAGCGCCGAACTGGCCGAGAACGCGAGCCTCAACACCGGCGAACTGCAACGCATCGCGGCGGCGCACGGCATCGTGGGCCCCAACAGCTCGCTGATCGTGCTGGAGCTGGCATCCGACTATGCACGCTACAGCCTGCCCGCCCCGCCCGAACTGGCCGATGAAGTTGCACGGCTGGGCCAGCAGCAACTCGAGCAGGCTACGCAGACGCGGCAGGCGCACATCGAAGCCATGGTGAGGCAATTTGACGAAACGCAGCATTGGTGGGACAGGGACTTTCCCAAGGACACGCCCAAACGTGCCGAGCCCAAGGCAAAGATGCAGATCAGCCAGGGTGGGGTGAGGGCCTTGGGCAGCGTATCCGATACGGCGCGCCTACGCGAACAAGCCCCGGCTGCGCCGGCGGCAGCAGCCCGCGAGTTCTTGGTGCCCGCCGCTCCCGCCGCAGCACCCGCGCAGGCCATGGCCGCCGAGGCGCGTTCCGACGCCATGGAAAAGCGCAGCGCCAAAGCGATGCCCGCGGCCGCGCCCGCTCCCACCATCGCGCTGCAAGCCTGGGTGCCGGACGCGCCCTATATGAAGCGCCTGCAGAACACGGGCAAGGACGAGCTCTACCGCGTCTACCTTGACGAACGTGCCGCCTACCTCAGCAGCAGCTCGTTCTACATGGATGCGGCCGGCGTGTTCTTTGACCGCGGCCTGCCCGAACTGGGACTGCGCGTGCTCTCCAACCTGG
The DNA here is from genome assembly GCF_056405195.1 of Polaromonas sp. P1_H6. NCBI lineage: Bacteria > Pseudomonadati > Pseudomonadota > Betaproteobacteria > Burkholderiales > Comamonadaceae > Polaromonas > Polaromonas sp. P1_H6. The sequence goes on along the minus strand of NZ_JBFUCN010000006.1, from coordinate 222,760 downwards.
CTGAGATGAACCTGGAAAACCGCCAGTTGCTGCGCCTCTACGCCTACCGCCTGGTGCAGGCGCGCCGCAACGACCTGGCCGTGCCGGTGTTTGAACGCATCAGCGAGCTGGCGCCCAACGAGCCGCAATCGTGGCGCGACCTGGGCCTGGCGCTGGCCGAAAGCGGCCAGCCGCAGCGCGCGGTCAATGCTCTGTGGGAAGTCGTGTCGCAGCCCTGGAATGGCCGCTTCGCCGGCATCAACATGATCGCGCTGGCCGAGCTCAATGCGATTGCCGCCCAGGCGGCTTCCAGCGGCCAGCCGGCGCTGGACCTGGGCCGGGTGGACACACGCCTGCGCCGCAACCTGCCGCTGGCCCTGCGTGTGGTGATGGCCTGGGACAGCGACGACACCGACATCGACATGTGGGTGAGCGACCCCAACGGTGAAAGGGCCAGCTATGCCAACCGCCTCACCTACCAGGGCGGCGCCATGAGCCCGGACGCCAGGGGCGGCTACGGCCCCGAGGCGTTTTCGCTCAAGGCGGCCAAGCCCGGCAAGTACGGCGTGGAGGCGCAGTTCTACGGCCACCGCCAGCAAGTGCTGTCGGCCGGCACCACGGTGATGGTGCGCGTGACCACCGGTTTCGGCACGCCGCAGGCGCGCGATGAATGGACCACCCTGCGGCTCGCGCGCGGCCAGGAGACCGTGCGCGTGGCGGAGGTCGAAGTGCGCTGATACCTCGCCTCAAAAACAAGATGCCACTATGCATATAAAGGCTATACCGCTTTGGCGGGTGCCGCCGGCATGAGAGGCGCATAGAATCAATCACCGGGCCCAAGCAATTGCGCCCGGTTTCTTGTTTCAGCCTTGCCCACACTGCAAGCGCCTGCCGCAAAGCCGGTCCAGTCCAAGCGCCTTCTGTTCTTCAACAGTTTTTCAAAGGCTTGGGAATCATGGAAATCTTCGACTACGACAACATCCTGCTGCTGCCGCGCAAATGCCGCGTGGAGAGCCGTTCCGAGTGCGACGCCAGCGCCACGCTGGGTGGGCGCAGCTTTCGCATCCCGGTGGTGCCGGCCAACATGAAAACGGTGGTCAACGAGGAGATCTGCGCCTGGATGGCGAAGAACGGTTACTTCTATGTGATGCACCGCTTCGACCTGGACAACGTCCAGTTCGTCAAGGACATGAAGGCCCGCGGCGCCTACGCTTCCATCTCGCTGGGCGTGAAAAAACCCGACTACGACACGGTGGACCGCCTGGCGGCCGAAGGCCTGGTGCCCGAGTACATCACCATCGACATCGCGCACGGCCATGCCGACACGGTGCAAAAGATGATCGCCTACCTCAAGCAGAAACTGCCGGCATCCTTCGTGATCGCCGGCAACGTGGGCACGCCCGAGGCGGTGATAGACCTTGAGAACTGGGGCGCCGACGCGACCAAGGTCGGCATAGGCCCGGGCAAGGTCTGCATCACCAAGATGAAGACCGGCTTCGGCACGGGCGGCTGGCAGCTGTCGGCGCTCAAGTGGTGCGCGCGCGTGGCCACCAAACCCATCATTGCCGACGGCGGCATACGCGAGCACGGCGACATCGCGAAATCAGTGCGCTTCGGTGCGACCATGGTGATGATCGGCTCCATGCTCGCCGGGCTGGAAGAAAGCCCCGGCAAGACCGTGGAGGTCGACGGCAAGCTCTTCAAGGAGTACTACGGCAGCGCCTCGGACTTCAACAAGGGCGAATACAAACACGTCGAAGGCAAGCGCATCCTGGAGCCCGTCAAGGGCACGCTGGCCGACACGCTGCGCGAGATGGAGGAAGACATCCAGAGCTCCATCAGCTATGCCGGCGGCACCAAACTGCTGGACATCCGCAAGGTCAACTACGTCACGCTGGGCGGCGACAACGCCGGTGAGCACTTGCTGATGTAAATCCTGCCTAGCTGCGGGTCGCGCCCAGTCCCAGCAGGTCCAGCGCCAGGCTGTGCAGCCGGTGCCCGGTGTCGGCCAGCGCATCCAGCGCGCTGAAATGGTTGCAGCGCAAATGCGATTCACAGACCGGCACGACGCCCTCGCCCCAGGCCTGCTGGATCAGCAGGTTCTGGCGCAGGAATTCGGCACTTTCATCGGCCCCCGCCACACTGTAGAGCGTGCCGCGGCGCGGCGCCGGCAGCAGGGCCGGGCTGGCTTTGGCAACCTGTTCGGGCGTGAGCTTGAGCGAGTCCTTGACGAAGGGCGCATGGCGCATCGGCTCCAGGTCGTAAATGCCTGAAATCGACAGCGCATTCTTGACCAAGTCCGCCGGCAGATCGCCGGCATAGGCCTTCCAGTCGCAGAGCAGCAGCATGGCCGCCAGGTGGCCGCCGGCCGAGTGCCCGGCCACCGTGATGCGGCTGGGGTCGCCGCCGTAGCGGGCGATGTGGCGCCAGGTCCAGGCCAGGGCCTTGACCATCTGCAGGGTGATGTCGGGAATCGTCACCGCCGGGCACAGGGCGTAGTTAGGCACGACCACACAGGCGCCTGCCTCCGTGAAAGGAGGCACGATGAAGGAATGGTCGGACTTGTCGAGCGCGCGCCAGTAGCCGCCGTGGATGAACACCAGCACCGGTGCGCCCTTGCCCGGCCTGGCGCCTTGCGTGCCAAAGCCGCTGGCCGGAAACACATCCAGCGTTTCACCCGCATGGTTGCCATAAGGCACGTCCACCTGGCAAGGCAGGCGCTTGCGGACGGCTTGTGAATCCGCTGCCCAGCGCGCGAAATAGGCCGGGTGGTCGGGCACCAGCGCCCGGTTGTTGTACATGCGGTCCAGCCAGGCGGGATCAAAAGGATTCATTGTTGTTCTCCTGAGAAAAGTGGCAAATGGCATTCAGCGGCCGCCATCTTGGCACAGCCAGGCCCACAGACCACTGGATGCGGGTAAACCCGGAATCTCTTGCTCCCCAGATCAACGTATTCTGTATACAGAGTACAGATATGACATCCCAACTGATCAAAATCGAATCCACCCCTGACCTGGTCGACCAGGTCTACCGCAGCCTGCTGGACGCCATCAGCGAAGGCTCGCTGGCGCCAGGCGCGCGCATCACGCAGGAAGAGATTGCCGCGCAGCTCGCGGTCTCGCGCCAGCCGGTGTTGCAGGCGCTGCGCCTGCTCAAGAAAGACGGTTTTGTGCTGGACGCCCCCGGCCGCGGCGTGCTGGTCGCGCCACTGGACGTGGCCTCGCTGGTGCAGATCTACCAGGTGCGCAGCGCGCTCGATGCGCTGGCCGCCCGGCTGGCGGCGCAGGCCCGTGCCCGGCTCGATCCGCAACTGATCAGCCAGGGCCGCAAAGCCGCCCGCGGCAGCGACGTCAAGGCCATGATGGCAGCCGATGCGCGTTTTCACGCGGCGATTTACCAAGCCTCGGGCAACCCGCTGATCGCCCAGAGCGCGCAGCTGCACTGGCACCACATACGCCGCGCCATGGGCGCCGTGCTGCAGGTGTCGACCATGCGCGAATCGATCTGGGACGAGCACGAGGCGATCGCCCAGGCCATCGCCGCAGGCGACGCTGGCAAGGCCGAGTCGCTGATACGCGAGCACGACGAGGAAGCCGGCCACAACCTGGCGACGCTGCTGTCCAGCGCGCTGGGCCGACCCGCCGCTTCCACCGCCCCCTGAAGCCCCGAACAAACACCGAAGGAAACACGCGATGAGACTCAGCCCTGAACAACTTGCGCAATTCGACCGCGACGGTTACCTGTTTTTCCCCGGCCTGTTCACGCCGGAAGAAACCCGCACGCTCAACGACGCCGTGCCCGAGCTCTACGAGCGGCGCGAGGACTACAACATCCGCGAAAAAGGCAAGGACGCGGTGCGGACCAATTTCGCGGCGCACATGTACAGCGAACCGTTTGCCCGGCTCGCAAGGCACCCGCGCATGATCGAACCGGTGGAAGACCTGCTGGGCGAGCAGCTCTACATGCACCAGTTCAAGATCAACGGCAAGATGGCCTTTGAAGGCGATGTCTGGCAGTGGCACCAGGACTACGGCACCTGGCTTAACGACGACATGATGCCGACCGAACGCGCGATGAACGTGGCCATCTTCCTGGACGACGTGACCGAGCACAACGGCCCTCTGATGTTCATTCCCGGTAGCCACAAAAAAGGCGTGGTCGATGCGAAGCACGACCTCACCACCACCAGCTATCCCCTGTGGACGGTGGACAACGACCTGATTCGCCAGCTGGTGCAACGCGCCGGCGGAAAGCAGGGCGGCATCGTCAGCCCCAAGGGCCCGGCCGGCTCGATGATTTTGTTCCATTCCTGCCTGGTCCATGCCTCGGGCAGCAACCTCTCGCCCTTCAACCGGGTCAGCGTCTACCTGAGCCTGTGCGCCATTAGCAACCACATTCGCCGCCACAAGCGCCCCGAATATATCGCCCACCGCGACTTCACGCCCATCAGTTGCCTGCCCGACGACTGCCTGCTGAGAGACTACCCGGTGGACCTGCCGTGGAAGGACGGCGTGCCGGCTTCGGCGCTGCAAACCTCGATGGAAGAGATCGCGCCAGAACGCAAGGCGGCCTGAACCCATGAACCTCTATACAAAGCTCCAGCAACGCGCGGCCGAGGGAAAACCGGTGCGTATAGGCCTGATAGGCGCCGGAAAATTCGGCTCCATGTACCTGGCGCAAATCCCGCGCACGCCGGGCGTGCACCTGGTCGCGATCGCCGACCTCTCGCCCGACGCGGCACGCGGCAACCTCGCGCGCGTGGGATGGAAACCCGAGATGGCCCAGGCCGCCTCGGCGCAGGCGGCGATCAGGGCCGGCACGACCTGGATCACCGACGACTGGCAGGCGGTGGTCACGCATCCGCAGATCGACATCATCGTGGAGTGCACCGGCAACCCGATCGCCGCGGTGGAGCATTGCCTGCAGGCCTTCGCGCACGGCAAGCACGTGGTCAACGTCACGGTGGAGGCCGACGCTTTTTGCGGCCCGCTGCTGGCGCGCAAGGCGGCTGAGGCCGGTGTGGTGTATTCGCTGGCCTTCGGCGACCAGCCGGCGCTGATCTGCGACCTGGTGGACTGGGCACGCACCTGCGGCTTCCCGGTGGTGGCGGCGGGCCGCGGCCACAAGTGGCTGCCGCATTTCTGCGAATCCACGCCCGAGACGGTCTGGGGCAACTACGGCCTCACGCCCGAGCAGGCCGCGCGCGGCGGGCTGAACCCGAAGATGTTCAACAGCTTTCTCGACGGCTCCAAGCCGTCCATCGAATCAACCGCGGTGGCCAACGCCACGGGCCTGACCGTGCCCAGCAACGGCTTGCTCTACCCGCCGGCCAGTGTGGAAGACATTCCCTATGTCACTCGCCCCATCAGCGAGGGCGGCGTGCTGGAGCGCAAAGGCATGGTGGAAGTCATTTCATCACTGGAAGCCAACGGCCGCAAGATTCCCTACGACATCCGCATGGGCGTCTGGGTGACGGTCGAGGCCGAGACCGACTACATCAAGAACTGCTTTGAGGAATACAACGCCCACACCGACCCCAGCGGGCGCTACTTCACGCTGTACAAACGCTGGCACCTGATAGGCCTGGAGGTCGGCGTGTCGGTCGCCAGTGTCGCGCTACGCGGCGAACCGACCGGCGTGGCGACCTGCTGGAACGCCGACGTGGTGGCCACGGCCAAGCGCGACCTGCAGCCCGGCGACATGCTGGACGGCGAAGGCGGCTATACCGTCTGGGGCAAGCTGCTGCCCGCCGACACCTCGATGAAGATGGGCGGCCTGCCGCTGGGCCTGGCGCACCAGGTCAAGGTGGTGCGCGCGGTCAAAAAAGGCCAAAGCCTGAGCTGGAACGACGTCGCCATGGACACCTCCACCCCCGCCTACACGGTGCGCCGGGAAATGGAAGCCATGTTCGCGCCGGCCCTGAAAAAAGCCGCGTAAAAAGCAGCCGGAAACGCCGCCTAGAAAGCTCGCTGACAGCCTTCTCGCGCCGCCTGCTTCATGATGGCTGAAAGCCATTTTGAGGACACGAATGACCAACGCCAGCGACATGCCCCTTCCCCGCATTGCCTTTCTGGGCACGGGCATCATGGGGCTTCCCATGGCCAGGCGCCTCGGCGAGGCCGGCTATGCGCCGCAGGTATGGAACCGCACGCAGGCCAAGGCCGGGCCGCTGGCCGCGCTGGGCGCGGTAGTCCACGCGCGCGCCGAGGCCGCGGTGGCCGGGGCCGACATCGTCATCGGCATGCTGGAAAGCGGCCCGGTGGTCGAAGCCGTGCTTTTCGCGCAAGGCGTGGCCGCCGCAATGAAGCCCGGCGCGCTGTTTCTCGACATGGCGTCCATCCAGCCGCGCGAAGCACGCGACCATGCGGCGCGCCTGGGCGCGCTGGGCATTTCCCACCTCGACGCGCCTGTGTCGGGCGGCCCCGGCGGCGCGGAAAGCGGCACGCTGGCCATCATGGCCGGCGGTCGGGCGGAAGACTTCGCGAGAGTCCTGCCGGTGCTCAAGCACTTCGGGCACGCGATCCACGTGGGCCCGCATGGCAGCGGCCAGCTCACCAAGCTGGCCAACCAGATGATTGTGGGCATCACCATAGGGGCGGTGGCCGAGGCGCTGCTCTTCACCTCGCGCGGTGGCGCCGACATGGCAAAAGTCAGGGAGGCGATCACCGGCGGCTTCGCCGACAGCCGCGTGCTGCAACTGCACGGCCAGCGCATGCTGGAGCGCGACTTCGCGCCGCGCGCCCGCATGGACATCCAGCTCAAGGACATGCGCAACGCGCTGGCGACCGCCCAGGAGATCGGCTTTGAGGCGCCCATCACGGCGCTGTTCGAGCGGCTTTATGCCGAGGGCGTGGAGAACGGCCTGACGGACCTGGACCAGTCTGCCTTGTTTGTCGAACTGGCCAGCCGCAACGGCATGAGCTGACGCGCTTAGCGCATCAACAGGGCGCACACCAGGTAACCCGCGATGCGCGGATTTTCCTTGATGCGCCGCATGCTGTAGCCGTACCAGTCCTTGCCGCAGGGCACGTAGATGCGGACCGCATAACCCTCGGTCAGCAGGCGATCCCGCAGGCCTTCGCACACGCCGAGCAGCATCTGGAACTCAAACGCCGTGTTGGCCACAAGCCGGCTACGCGCCAGCGCGATCACCTGGCCCACAAGCTCCTCGTCATGCGTCGCGACGCCGACAAAGGTGCCACTTTCGAAACAACGCGCGACCTGGCGCAGGAAGTGCGGGTTGATCGCGCGCCGGTCGTGCCAGGCGCCTTCCACGAGATGCTCGCGCGCCTCGACATAGATGCCCTTGCAGATGCGCAGGTTTTCAGCCGCGCCGAGCAGCGGGCCGATATCGCAATCGGTGCGCTTGAGGTAGGCCTGCAGCACCAGGCCGACATTGGCATATCCGCGCTTTTTCAGGCGCAGCAACAAGTCGATCTCGCGCTGTGTGCAGCTCACGTCCTCCATATCGATGCGCACAAACGTTGAGCTCGCCTTCGCTGCGTCGAGCAGGCGTTCCAGGTTGCGCTCGCAATGGGCCGCGTCGAGCAGCAGGCCCAGCGCGGTCGGCTTGACCGAGATGTTCGCGCGCAGCCCGTCACGCGCGATCGCTTCGAGCACCTTGAGGTATTCACGCGTTGTGTCGTCGGCTTGGGACAGGGATTCGACGGTTTCGCCCAGGACGTCGACAGTTGCAGAAAAACCAGCGGCATTGAGCGCTGCGATGCGGTTGATCGCATCGGCCACGGTGTCGCCGGCGATATAGCGGCGCGAGACTTTGCGGATCAACGCACGCGGCGCCAGCGGGATGGCCAAGGCCACCAGGGTATTGAACAGGGACATGACGGTTTCCAAAAAATGAGATGAACGTGACCGCGCGGACGATGCGGGATCGTCGCGAATGAAAAAGGCGGTCGGGATCAGGCACCCGGCCTGGGTCGGTCCGGCGGGTGCGGGCAGTGCTTCAGCCTTGTGTCAGGACGGGTGTCCGGGCGCGCGGAAGCAAAGCATCAGTTTTTTGAAAGAGGAGGCCAGGCGGCTGCGTGCATGTCGATGTGTTTTTCGAGAGGCGCCGGACCGCCGGCGCCGCCATCGCATCATAGCTTCAGTGGCCGCGCTAGTGGCCGAGCATATTGGTGCGCACATGCACCAGGTGCGCTACGCAGAGTTCACGCGCTCGCTGCGCGTCCCGCTGCTGCAGGGCGTCGACCAGCGCGCGATGCTCGCGCTGGTAATCCAGCCGGCGCTCGGGCGTGGCGCTGCGGCGCTTGAGCATGCCCCACTCGGCGTCGGAGCGCGCCTGGTTCATCATGCGAAAGACGCCGGAGATAAAGCTGTTGTGCGCGGAATCGGCGATGACCTCATGCAGCAGGCTGTCCCAGCGCTCGAAGTCTTCCAGCGTGGTGGCCGCTTCGGCCTTGGTGCAGCATTCGTGCATGCGCTCGAAGTCGGCTGAGTTGGCATTGCCTATGACCATCTCGATGATGGCCGGCTCCAGCGCCAGCCGGGCGCTCATGAGTTCGGCCGGGCTGGCCGAGCGCGCCGGTCCGCCTTCAGCCATGGCGGCCAGCGATTCGGCGATATGCGCGCTGACATAAGTGCCGCTGCCCACCGTCTGGGTGATCAGGCCCCGCTCCTTCAAGCCCGCCAGCACGCGGCGAACGGCCGCGCGGCTCAGGCCGCTTTGCTCGCTGAAGCTGCGCTCGGTCGGAATGCGGTGGCCCGCGCGCCATTTACGCGACTTCAGGTTGTCGAGGATGGCTTCCTGCAGGGCTGTTGCGCTGTTCATGGGCTGGGTCGAAGTGGTGTGAACAGGGAAATGGAGGATCGGTTCCGATGATAGTGGCCTGTGGTTGAAGACCGCATGATTCGTCAAATTGGCTTCAATTGGTTTATCTACATTTTCTTGCAAATTACGCACGATTAATAGGGGGTATTTTCCCGAAAAACCACGTTGAACTTGCACTGCGTGGTTGCACATTGGTAGCTCTTGGTTCTACGATGGCCAAAATGAAAAGGCCGCAAAGAGGCCTCACCAAAGGCCGGCATGGCCCACAACAGGAGACAAGATTGCGCATCGCGACTTTCCAGTACCAGGGCCGGCGCCACGTCGGCCTCGTTTCGAATGACGGCCAGAGCGTCACGCCGTTTGACATGACGCCCGAGCAGGCACGCACAGGCGCATTGCCGCTCATCATGGCGGGCGGCGACCTCGCGCAAGCCGCCTTGCAAGGCAGCGGAAGCATCGCCATCAGCGCTGTCAGGCTGGAAGCACCTCTGCCGCTGCCGCGCCGCAATATCTTTTGCGTGGGCCGCAACTACCACGCCCATGCCAAGGAACTGTCGGCCTCGGTTTTCAAGAACAACAATGCCAACCCCGAATCCTGGCCCATCGTCTTCACCAAGGTGCCTGAATGTGTGGTGGGGCCGCATGACGATGTGGTGTTGCCGATGGGCGTATCGGAGCAGATCGACTATGAATCGGAGCTCGCCGTCGTCATCGGCACGGGTGGCCGCAACATCGCGCGCGCGGAGGCCATGGGGCATGTGTTCGGCTACACCATCGTCAACGACGTGACCGCGCGCGACGTGCAGATGCGCCACCAACAATGGGACCTCGGCAAGTCCTTTGACACCTTTTGCCCCATGGGCCCTTGGATCGTCACGGCCGACGAACTCGACGGCACGCGCACCCGCGTGCGCGGCTGGGTCAACGGCGAGCTGCGCCAGGACGGGCTGACCACGGACCTGATCTTCGACATTTCGACGCTGATAGAAACCTGCTCGCGCGGCATCACCCTTTACCCGGGCGACGTGATCGCCACCGGCACACCGGCCGGCGTGGGCATGGGTATGACGCCGCCGCGCTACCTCAAGGCGGGCGACGTGGTGCGCGTCGAAATCGACGGCATTGGCGCGATTGAAAACCGCTTTGTATGAATGGGGTTTTGAGCGCGCGTTGGTCGTGAAGGAGACAGGCACCAAGGGCGGATAAGCCCCAGGTCGCGACGCAGGCCATTGCCGCCCATAAAAAAAGCCGCTGCAGACAATGTCTGCAGCGGCTTTTTTATTTGCCGTTACCGCGCGATGATTATTTAAGCATCAATCGCGGAAGGGCTTGGAGAACTTGCCGGGCTTCTTAGCCGCGTCGCGGGGCACGAACACCTTGCCTGCAGGCTTGGCGAAACCAGGCTTGCGGTTGGCGAAGTCGGGGCGCGGCGCGAAACCTTCATTGCGGGAAGCAAAGCCCTCGTTACGGGGGGCGAAGTTGCGGTCGTCACGCTGGGCGAAGCCGGCGTTGTTGTTGCCGCCGCCGAAGCCGCGGTCATCCTGGCGGCGCGGGCCGCGGTCATTGAAGCCCGAACGGTCCGCGTAGTTGTTGCCGCCTTGCGGTGCGGGAGGACGGCCCTGGAAGGCGCCGCGGTCTCCGCCGCGATCGCCACCACGGTCATCGCGGTTGTTGCCAAAACCGGCAAAGCCGCCGTTACCGAAACCACCTGCCGGCTTGCGGCCGGCATAGCCGCCACGGTCACCACCGCCGCCGCCGAAGCTGCGGCCGCCGCGGTCACCGCCGAAGTTGCCGCGTGGGCGATCGGACGTGGGGGCGAAGCGCTGCTGCGGCTCCAGGCCGGCGATCACGCTGGGCTTGAGGTTCTGCTGCATGTAGTGTTCGATGTCCTGGATCTTGCGGCGATCACGGAACTCGGCGATCGTGACAGCCACGCCTTCGCGGCCGGCACGGCCGGTGCGGCCGATGCGGTGCACATAGTCTTCGGCTTTCATGGGCAGACCGTAGTTGATCACGTGGGTGATGGTGGGCACGTCGAGGCCGCGGGCGGCCACGTCGGTTGCCACCAGGACTTGCACGCGGCCGTCACGGAAAGCCATCAGGCGGCGGTTGCGCAGGCCCTGGCCCAGCGCGCCGTGCAGCGCCACGGCGCTGAAGCCTTCTTGCACCAGGTCGTTGGCCAGGCCGTCGCATTCAACCTGGGTGCTCGCAAACACGATGGCCTGGTTGATGGTGGTGTCGCGCAGCAGGTGATCCAGCAGCTTGCGCTTGTGGGTCATGTTGTCGGCCCACAGCAAAGATTGCGTGATGGACGCATGCTTTTCGTGCGGCGAGTCGATTTCGACGCGCTGCGGCGTGCGCATGACGCGGGTGGCCAGTTGCATGATGCGGGGCGCGAAGGTAGCGCTGAACATCATGGTCTGCTTGCGCTCGATCGTGAGCTGGTTGACTTCGGTCAGGTCATCGGCAAAACCGAGGTCCAGCATGCGGTCGGCTTCGTCGACGACGAGGAACTGCACCTGGTCCAGCTTGATCTGCATGCTGCGCTGCAAATCGAGCAGGCGGCCGGGCGTTGCAACCACGAGGTTGGCGTTCTGCAGCTTGGCGATTTGCAATTGGTAAGGAATGCCGCCAACAACGTTGGCAACGCGCAGGCCGCGGCAATGGCGAACCAGGTCGATGGCGTCGGCGCAAACCTGCTGGGCCAGCTCGCGCGTGGGGCACAGGATCAGCGCACCGGGCGTGGCGGCCTTGAAGTTGCGGGGGCTGGTCGGGTCTTTGCGCTTGGGCTTTTTCAGCGGGGTTTCGCCGCGGGCGACGGCTTCTGCGCTCAGGCGCTCAAACTCGGAGCGCTCAAAGCGCTCGGCTTCTTCCTGCTGCTTGAGCAGGGTGTGCAGCACGGGCAACAGGAAAGCGGCGGTCTTGCCGCTACCGGTCTGGCTGGAAACCAGCAAGTCGGTGAACTTGGTGGCCTTGGGGTCGGCGTCCAAAGCTTGCATGGCCTTGGGGATGGTGGCCATCTGCACGGCGGTGGGCTTGGTGAAGCCCATGTCGGCGACAGCCTGCAGCAGTTCCTTGGCCAGGCCAAGCGCTACAAAACCGTTGGGCTCGGCCACGATGGCGTCGAGCGAAGTTGGAGTTGCTTCAAGCGCATCGGAAAAATCCGGAGCGGCGTTGAAACCAGTGTCGATGTTGTCGGCGGCAATGGCTTCGGGCAAAAAGTCGCCACGTGCCTCAAAAGAGTCAGTCATGTGTTTCTCACTAATCACCTGTCCGCAGCGCTTTTGGCGAAGGAACAGGAAACTTCACCTCCCGCGATGCGGAAGGCTTCGTTCATGGTTAATAAAACATCAACCATCAAACGAATATGCAGCTTGGGTAACGAGCGATCAACAAGGATGTTGGTGCTGTACCCGAAGCGGTGACTCCGTTGTGGAGTCCAAAAGTGTGAGGTAGATGTACAAATGCAGCGCACCCAGTGCAACTGCAAGCCCACGATTATAGCGTGCTTTACGGGTTTCTACCAGTCTCTTATTGGTTAACTGCCATCACCACCGCCAATCGCTCTCATTTCAGGAGCAACCAGCGCATGCCCAGCCTCGCTAAATCGAAAAGAGGCCGAAAATCACTTCAGGAAATGTTCCCGGTAGTGTTCCAGTTCGTCGATGGATTCGTGCACGTCGGCCAGTGCCGTGTGGCTTTGGCGCTTCTTGAAAGCGCTGTAGACCTCCGGCCGCCAGCGCTTGGCCAGCTCCTTGAAAGTGCTGACATCGACGTTGCGATAGTGCAAAAAAGCCTCCAGCTTGGGCATGTACTTGACCAGGAAGCGCCTGTCCTGGCTGATGGTGTTGCCGCACAGGGGCGAACTGCCCTTGGGAACGTACTGGGCAAGAAAGGCCAGGATCTGCGCCTCGGCATCCGCCTCGCTCACGGTGCTGGCCTTGACCTTGTCGATCAGGCCGCTGCGGCCGTGGGTGCCTTTGTTCCAGCTGTCCATCTGGTCCAGCAATTCGTCGGTTTGGTGGATGGCCAGGACCGGGCCTTCGATGCGCGGGGTAAGTTGCGGGCCGGTGACGATCACGGCGATTTCAATAATGCGTTCTTTTTCCGGGTCCAGCCCGGTCATTTCGCAGTCCAGCCAGACGAGGTTCTGGTCTGATTTTTTGAGTGTGGTTTCAATTTCGGGCATGCTCCGATTCTCGCTGATCGCCTAAACTGCCCGCTATGACCGACTATTCGCTTGTTTTCACCGGGGTGTTCTCAGCCGTGCTGGTGCTGGGCCTGCTGGCCAAGTTCTACCTGGCTTCGCGGCAGATCCGCCACGTGGCGCGCCACCGCGGCGCCGTGCCCGCGGCATTTGCCGGCACCATCTCGCTCGAAGCGCACCAGAAGGCAGCCGACTACACCATCGCCAAGGCCCGCTTCGGCATGCTGGAGATGGCGTTTGGCGCCGCCGTACTGCTGGGCTGGACCCTGCTGGGCGGCATAGACGCGCTGAACCAGGCACTGGCCGGCTCCAGCCTGGGCGCTTACGGCACCCTGCTTCCCCAACTGGCCCTGCTGGGCGCCTTCGGCCTGATCAGCGGTGTGCTGGATTTGCCCTTCACGCTGTACAGCACCTTCCGCATCGAGGAGCGTTTCGGCTTCAACAAGATGACGTTCAAGCTCTGGCTGGCCGACCTCGTGAAATCCACGCTGGTGGGCCTGGTCATAGGCTTGCCCATCGTGGCGCTGATCCTGTGGCTGATGGGCAGCGCGGGCCGCCTCTGGTGGCTCTGGGCCTGGGGTGCCTGGATGGGCTTCAACCTTCTGGTGCTGGTGCTCTACCCCACCGTCATCGCGCCCATGTTCAACAAGTTCAAGCCGCTCGAAGATGAAGCGCTGAAGGCACGCGTGACGGCCCTGATGCAGCGCTGCGGCTTCGCGGCCAAAGGACTGTTCGTCATGGACGGCAGCAAGCGCTCTGCCCATGCCAATGCCTACTTCACCGGCTTCGGCGCGGCCAAGCGCGTGGTGTTTTACGACACCCTGCTCAAGCAGCTGAACCCCGGCGAGGTCGATGCCGTATTGGCCCATGAGCTAGGGCACTTCAAGCACAAACACATCATCAAGCGCATCGTCTCCATGTTCGCCATGAGCCTGGCAGGCTTCGCGCTGCTGGGCTGGCTGTCGTCGCAGGTGTGGTTTTACACGGGCCTGGGCGTGCGCCCCAACCTGGATGGCGCCAACGACGCGCTGGCCTTGCTGCTGTTTTTGCTGGTGGTGCCGCTGTTCAGCTTTTTTATCTCGCCGCTGTTCGCCCAGTTCTCGCGCAAGCACGAGTTCGAGGCCGATGCCTATGCCGTCGGCCAGACGGACGGCAAGGACTTGCAGAGCGCGCTGCTCAAGCTCTACCAGGACAATGCCAGCACACTGACGCCCGACCCGGTGTTCGTGAAGTTCTACTACTCGCACCCGCCGGCTTCCGAGCGGCTGGGCCGCATGACCCCTTCCCTTGAAAGCGCCGCGACATGAGCAACCCCATCCACCAGAACCGCCGGGCCCTGAGCGCCACCGAGATCGTCACGCAGCTGAGCAAACTCAACGGCGAGCAAGCACTGGGCTGGCGCCTGATCGACGGCTCGCTGGAAAAAACCTACAGCTTCAAAAACTACTACGAGACCATCGCCTTCGTGAACGCGCTGGCCTTCATCGCCAACGCCGAGGACCACCATCCCGACCTCGCGGTGAGCTACGGTAAATGCACGGTGCGCTTCAATACGCACGATGTGGACGGCGTTTCCGTCAGCGACTTCTTCTGCGCGTCGAAGGTAGACGCCCTGCTGGCTTGAGCAAACCGCAACGCCCTGCAGCGGCCCCCATGACGGGGACGCAGCCGGGGCTGGTGGTGGCCGGCTTCGGCCGCCACGTGCTGGTGGAAACCGAGGCCGGCGAGCGCCTGATCTGCCACCCGCGCGGCAAAAAAAGCCAGGCCGTGGTCGGTGACCGCATCCGCTGGCTGCCTTCGGAAGACGAGGGCACGATCGAAAAAATCGAGGAGCGCAGCAACCTGTTTTACCGCCAGGACGAGATGCGCACCAAGTCCTTCGCGGCCAACCTGGACCAGGTGCTGATCCTGATCGCCGCCGAACCCGAATTCTCGGAAAGCCAGTTGACCCGCGCCCTGATCGCCGCCGAAGCCGAAGGCATCACGCCCGTTATCGCGCTCAACAAAAGCGACCTGGGCGAGCCCTTCACTCGTGCATGGGCCAAGCTGGCACCCTACAGGACCATGGGCTACCGCATGCTCTCGCTCGCGATCAAGCCCAAAGCCGAAGGCTCCAGGCCGGCGACCACCCAAGCGGCGGAATTGCAGGAACTGGTCGAACTGCTGCGCGGCAAAAAAACCCTGGTGCTGGGGCCCTCAGGCGCCGGCAAAAGCAGCCTGACCAACCTGCTGGTGCCCGGGGCACGCGTGCTGACCGCCGAAATCTCGCAGGCCCTCAACTCAGGCAAGCACACCACCACCAGCACGACGCTGTATTGGGTGGACACCGGCGACGGAAACACGCGGGCCACGGCATTGATCGATTCGCCGGGATTCCAGGAATTCGGCCTGCACCACATCGAGCCCATGCGCCTGGCCGGCTACATGCCGGACCTGAAGATCCACGCCCAGGACTGCAAGTTCTACAACTGCACGCACCTGCATGAACCGGGCTGCGGCGTGATTGCGGAGGTCAATGCGACCGACCATCCCAGCAGCATCAGCGCCAACCGCTATCGCCTGTACAGCGAACTGTTCGCGGAGCTCTCGCAGAGCCGGTATTGAGGGAAGTGTTTGAGCGGCGGGCCGCTCAGCCGAGCAGGCGGGCCAGCGTCAGCAAGGCCAGCAACACCATCCAGAGCACCACGGAGCGCCACACCAGCCCCACGATGCTGCGCAGGTGCGCGACTTCGGGCTCGCGGCCCGGCGTGGCCTCGGTGGCGATGCCGTCTTCCGCATCAAGCCCGCCGGCCTGGAAGCCTTGGGAACTGTCCGGTGAGAAGGTGGCCTTGAGCACCTCGCCGCCCAGGCGCACGTTGACGGCGCCGGAGGTGGCGGCCAGGATGATGCCGTCGTTGCGGTTCTCGGAAGCCGAAGGCGCATTCGCCGGGAAGCGCTGCGTATAGGTGCGCCAGGCGTCGATCGCGTCCTCAAAACTGCCGACGACCGCGAAGCCTAGCGATGTGACACGCGCCGGCACATAGTCGATCACGCCCCAGGCGCGGCTGGCGGCCAGTTGCAGCGCCATGCTGGCGCCCTCGCCCGCCGCTGCGGCGGTTTTGCGTTTGTAGGCCCAGTAACGCGAAACGAATTCGCTCATGCGATACAGCACCGCGCCCGCCGGCCCCAGGCCCAGCGCGGCCAGCACCGAAAACCAACCCAGCACGCCGAAGACGTGGCGATGCGCGGCCAGCACCGAATACTCAATGACATGGCGCACGATTTCACTGCGTGGCAGTTCGCTGGCATCCACCTGCCGCCACTGGGCCAGCAGTTCGCGCGCCGTGGCCTCATCGCCGTCGTCCAGCGCGTCGCGTATGTCGGTGAAGTAATGGCTGAATTGGCGGAAGCCCAGCGTGACATACAGGATTGCCACGCTCCAGGCAAAAGCCAGCACGATGTTGATGTTCCAGAGCAGCCAGTGGATCAGCATGGTGACCAGCGCCGGCACCATGACGGCGACCGTCCAGGCGATCCAGCCGTGGTGCGGTTTGCCGGCGTCCAGGCTGCGGTTGGTCCAGCGCGCCCAGCCGCGAAAGCCTGCATGGATCCAGTTGCCACGGGCCAGTGGCCGGGCCTGTTCGATGATGAGTGCAAACAAAACGGCAAAAAAGCTCATGCTGGAATCATAACTTGGCCCCCACGGTCGCTCACTGCGTGTAGCTCCCTGCCCCCCGAGGGGGCCGCTGCGCCTGCGGTCTGGCTAAGCCAGTCCCGCGGCCCCTGCTTGACTTGATAGCGGGCCCCCGAGGGACCTCAGGCGCTGAGAAAACGGTAGAGGTTGCGCAGCATACCGGCCGTCGCGCCCCAGATATAGCGCTCGCGGGCTTCGCTGCTGTCGCTTTCGCCGGAGGGGTCGGAGTACGGCATGGACAGCCACTGCCGGATGACGCCGTCGAATTCGAACTCGTGGCGGCGGTGGTGGGCGGGGTTCATCAGATAGCCTAACGGCACTTCGAACACATCGGCCACTTCGCCGGGATTGGGCTGCAGCGCGAAGCCGGGCTTCACCAACGCCACCACCGGCGTGATGATGAAGGCCGTGCCGGTGACGTAGGTTGGCAAGGTTCCCAGCACCTCCACATGGTCGCGCGGCAGGCCGATTTCCTCGTGGGCTTCACGCAAGGCGGTGTCCACCGCGTCGCGGTCGGTGTCGTCCGTGCGGCCGCCCGGCAGGGCGACCTGGCCGGAATGCGTGGAGAGGTTGGTGGTGCGTTCGGTCAGCAACAGGGTCAACTCGTCGCGCATGACCAGCGGCACCAGCACGGCTGCCAGTGCCGGCGTACGGTCGGTGAATTTTTTCTCGACGCTGTGCTCGGGCGTCCAGACCGGCGGATGCCGGAAGCGCTCGCGCAGGGCCTGCGCCGACAGCCGATCCATCGGCACGCCGGCCAGGTGGTCGTCAATGCCCAGCACCGGGATGCTGCGGGGGTCAAACTTGGGCAGCGGCTTGGAGGAGTTCATGAGAAGAGGAAGAGGAGCACAGCGTAACAGGCACAAAAAAGCCGCTCATTGAGAGCGGCTTTTTCAGGGGCAACGCTGCTTTTACGCAGCCTTGGCGCCCAGCTTTTCCTTGATACGTGCGGATTTGCCGCTGCGGCTACGCAGGTAGTACAGCTTGGCGCGACGCACATCACCGCGGCGCTTGACTTCAATCTTGGCGATCAGCGGGCTGTACACCTGGAAGGTGCGCTCGACGCCTTCGCCATTGGAGATCTTGCGGACGATGAAGCTGGAATTGAGGCCGCGATTGCGCTTGGCAATCACCACGCCTTCAAAAGCCTGCACACGCTTGCGGGTGCCTTCAACCACGTTCACGCTGACAATGACGGTGTCGCCAGGTGCGTAAGCGGGAATGGTTTTGTTGAGGCGGGAGATTTCTTCCTGCTCGAGGGTCTGGATCAGATTCATGATTTTTCCATCTAACTTTTTCGTTCATGCACGCGCTACGCTAAAGACCGCAAATCCATGGATTCATCCGGAGATGGTTCAGATGGTTGCGGTGGCCGCCAGAGGATCGAAAAGCCTTTGATTATAGCAAGCCGAGGCTTTGCTCAAGCGTCTTTGTCCGGGTTTTCGACCAGATCGGCCAGAAAAGCCTCGTCGCTTTCGCTCAAATGACCACTCTCACGCGCTTTTTGCACCAATTCGGGGCGCTCGTGTTGCGTCAACGCCAGCCGCCGCTCACGCCGCCAGCGCTCGATGTGGGCGTGGTTCCCCGACATCAGGGTGGCCGGCACCGGCTGGCCGCGCCAGCTTTCAGGCCGGGTGTAGTGCGGGCAGTCAAGCAGGCCGTCCAGCGCCGGGTTGAAGCTGTCGAACTGGTGGCTGCCTTCGTCATTGAGCACGCCGGGCTGCAGCCGGGCCACCGCGTCCAGCAGGGCCATGGCGGCGACTTCGCCGCCCGACAGCACAAAGTCGCCCAGGCTGATCTGCAGGTCGACGTGGGCCTGGATGAAACGCTGGTCCAGCCCCTCGTAGCGGCCGCAAACCAGCACCGCACCGGCGCCGGCCGACCAGCTTTCGACGCCGGCATGGTCCAGCACCTTGCCTATGGGCGAAAACAGCACTGTCGGCACCTTGAGCGCACCGGCGGCGGCGCGGTCGGCGTGGATGGCTGCGAGGCACAGCGCCAGCGGCTCGGCCATCATCACCATGCCGGGGCCGCCGCCAAATGGCCGGTCGTCCACCCGGCGGTAATTGCCGTCGGCATATTCGCGCGGGTTCCAGAGCTTGACTTCGACCAGGCCCGATTCATAGGCACGGCGAGTGACGCCGCTGGCCACGAAAGGCGCGAAGAGTTCGGGAAACAGGGTGATGACGTCAAAGCGCATGGAAAGGCTATTTTGCGCGAGCCGGGCGCTGAGGGGAAATGGGACGGGAAAGGCCCCGAAAGGGACCCCGGAAAGCGGCAGGCCTCAGTAGTCGGGCTGCCAGTCCACGGTGATGCACTTGCCGGCGATGTCGACGGCGTCGACATAGACCGAGACAAAGGGAATCATGCGTTCGGCGGTGGCGCTGCTGCCATCTTCCTGCTGGGTGGTGTATTCCACGCAGAGCACGGAATGCGGGCCGGTGGCCATCAGGTCGCGTACAAGCCCCAAGCCAACGCCTTCGCGGTTGACCACCTTCAGGCCGATCAGGTCGACCCAGTAGTACTCGTCCTTGGAGGCGGCGGGAAAGCTGCTGCGCGGCAAAAAGATGCGGGCGCCGCGCAAGGCCTCGGCGGCATTGCGGTCGTCCAGGCCGGTGAACTTGGCGACGACGGAATCGGAATGGACTTTGGCCTCGTCCACGCTGAGCGTGACGGTGCCGGAAAACAGGGTGAAACCCGGGCGGAATTTGGCGTCAGGCGCCTGCAAAAACCAGGATTTAGCCGCGAAAAGCGCTTCTGGATCGGTGCTGTGCGGCAGGATTTTCACCCAGCCCTTGACGCCCCAGGCATCCAGGATGCGCCCGACTTCGATGGCGTCGCCCGGCAGGCTTGAGGGTGTCAAGCCCGCGGACGGCGAGAGGCCGGGCTGCATCGAAACTTGAATAAGTTTCTGGAGATCAGGCGGCCTTGGCGGCGCCTTGCTTGACCAGGCGCTCCACGGTCGGGGACGGCTGTGCGCCGACACCGATCCAATGGGTCAGGCGGTCTTGCGCAATGCGCAGGCTCTCTTCGCCACCTTTGGCGATCGGGTTGTAAAAACCGATGCGCTCAATGAAACGGCCGTCGCGGCGAACGCGTTTGTCAGCCACAACAATGTTGAAAAAAGGACGGTGCTTGGAACCGCCGCGTGCAAGTCGAATGACGACCATGATTTATCCTTCGGGTGGTGGGGCTTACCGGTAAAGTAGATACCCCAATGTTCTGCAGCGCTTGAGACACACGACATGGCCACCCGGCCAGCGAATTGCTGCAAAGCCTGAGATTATAGCCTGCCGGACGGTTTTCCCGGAAATTCGCTCTTCTTCCCTGCCTTTCGCTGCCTCCAACCGCCCTGCGCGCCCTCCTCCATGCCCCTCATACGCCCCAGCCGCGACGAAGACATTCCCGCCATCACCGCCATTTACGGCCACCATGTGCTGCACGGCACGGGAACCTTTGAAACCGAAGCGCCCAGCGTCGCCGATATGGCCACCCGCCGTGCCGACGTGCTGTCCAAAGGCCTGCCCTACCTCGTCGCCGAGCAGGACGGCCAGATCGCCGGCTTCGCCTACGGCAACTGGTTCAAGCCGCGCCCGGCCTACCGGTTCTCGGTGGAAGACTCGATTTACCTGGCCCCCGACCAGCACCGCAAGGGCCTGGGCCGCGCCCTGCTGGCCGAACTGCTGGCACGGTTTGAGGCCGCGGGCATACGCAAGGCCATGGCGGTGATAGGTGACTCCGCCAATGTCGGCTCGGTGGGCGTGCACCGCTCGCTCGGCTTCACCGAAGTCGGCACGGTCCGCTCCTGCGGCTGGAAATTCGGTGCCTGGCGCGACATCGTCATCATGGAAAAGACCCTGGGCGCAGGCGACACGCAGCCGCCGCCCGAACAGCACGCCGCATAATCGCCGCATGCAGACCGCCTCCTCCGCCCCCAAATCCCCCAAAAACAAAACCCTGGCCGCCTGGCTGGCCTTCATCACCGGCCAGCTCGGCGTGCATCGCCTTTACCTGTTCGGCCTGGGCGACGTCTGGGCCTGGCTGCATCCCATCGCCGCCGCCCTGGGCTGGTGGGGCGTGGAGCGCGTGCGGCTGTACGGCCAGGACGACCACCTCGCCTGGGTGCTGATACCCCTGCTGGGCTTCACCCTGGCCGGCACGGCCCTGACCGCGATTTACTACGGCCTGATGCCGACGGAAAAATGGAATGCGCTGCACAACGCCGGCACACCGGCCACCCAGGCCGGCAACACCAACTGGCTGACCATAGGCGCGGTGGTGTTTGCGCTGCTGTTCGGCACGATTTCACTGATGTCCAGCATCGTGTTCAGCTTCCAGCGCTACTTCGAATATCAAGTTGAAGAAGCGAAGAAAATATCCCAGTGATCAGAACACCTGAAGACTGACCCAATACGCGATCGCAGCGACAAAGGCCGAAGCGGGAATGGTGAAAATCCAGGCCCAGACGATGTTGCCGGCCACGCCCCAGCGCACCGCCGAGGCGCGCTGCGTGGAGCCCACGCCGACGATGGCGCCGGTGATGGTGTGTGTGGTGGAAACGGGAATGCCCAGCGCGGTTGCCAGAAACAGCGTCAGCGCGCCACCGGTTTCGGCGCAAAAGCCGCCCACGGGCTTGAGCTTGGTGATCTTCTGGCCCATGGTTTTGACGATGCGCCAGCCGCCGAACATGGTGCCGAAGCCGATGGCGATGTAGCAGACGATGACCACCCAGATCGGCAGGTGCTCGGTGGTCGCCATCATCCAGACCGGCAGGCCCTGCACGTTGCTGGTGGTCGCGGCGATCAGCAGCAGCCAGATGATGCCGGCGGTTTTCTGCGCGTCGTTGCCGCCATGGCCCAGGCTGTAGGCGCCCGCGGACACCAGCTGCAGCCGGCGAAACCATCGGTCGGCCTTCGACGGGGTCGTCCTGCGACACACCCAGGCCACCGCCACCATCATCAGCGAACCCAGCAAGAACCCCAGCAGGGGCGACACGAAAATAAAGGCCACCACCTTGAAGACGCCTGAAGCGATCAGCGCACTGGCGCCGGCCTTGGCGATCACGGCCCCCACGATGCCGCCTATCAGCGCATGCGAGGAACTGCTGGGAATGCCGTAGTACCAGGTGACGATGTTCCAGGTGATCGCCCCCGCCAGCGCGCCGAACACCACATGGGTGTCGACCACCCCGGGCATCACGATGCCCTTGCCTATGGTCGCCGCCACGCTCAGGTGGAAGATGAAATACGCGAGGAAGTTGAAGAAGGCGGCGAACAACACCGCCTGCCCCGGCTTGAGCACGCCCGTCGAGACCACCGTGGCGATGGAATTGGCCGCGTCATGAAAGCCGTTCATGAAGTCGAAGGCGATGGCCAGGAAGACCAGCAGGAACACCACCCACAGGGCGGCCTGTACGGTTTGCATGATTCAGGCGCCCGGGTTCAGGAGTTCTCGAGGACGATGCCCTCGATCAGGTTGGCCACGTCCTCGCACTTGTCGGTGATGGTTTCGAGCAATTCGTACACAGCCTTGAGCTTGATGACTTCGCGCACGTCGGGCTCTTCGCGGAACAGCCGGCTCATGGCCGAGCGCATCACGCGGTCGGCGTCGGATTCAAGCTTGTCGATTTCCTCGCAGGTCTTGAGCGCGGCTTCGGCCGTCGCGGCGTCGCTGACTTTTTCGATCAGCGCCACGGCGTCCTGCAGGCGCTCGCAGCATTTGACGCTGAGGTCGGTCAGCCGGACGATGTCCTCCGTCATGTGGCGTACGTCATACAGCGCCATGGTTTCGGCCGAATCCTGGATCAGGTCTGCCACGTCGTCCATGGTGTTGATGAGCTTGTGGATCTGCTCGCGGTCGATGGGCGTGATGAAGGTCTTGTGCAACGCGCGGTTGACTTCATGCGTGATGCGGTCGGCGGCGCGTTCGGCATGGTCGACTTCGCGGTTGAAGGCTTCGCGCTTTTCCACGTCGCTGTAGTTGGCGACCAGCTTGGAAAAGGCGTGGGCCGCCTCCACGATGCGTTCTGCATGCTGGTTGAACATCTCGAAAAAATTGCCTTCGCGCGGCAGCAATTTGCCAAACAGCATGTTGTTTCCTCAGGAATTAAGTCAAAAATATGACGTTTTTGTAACTGCCGGAAGTTTAACCCGCCCCCACGGTCGCTCACTTCGTGTAGCTCCCTGCCCCCCGAGGGGGCCGCTGCGCCTGCGGCCCGGCGAAGCCGGTTCCGCGGCCCCTGCTTGGCTAAACAGCCATTGCGCGGATCAGGCGGAGCGGAAGATAAAGTAAACGGCGCCGACCATGCACAGCGCCGCCCACAGGTAATCGAGCTTGAGCGGCTCGTTCAGGTAGAACACCGCGAAGGGCACGAACACGCTGAGGGTGATGACCTCCTGCATGATCTTGAGCTGGCCGACGCTGAACTGGGTGAAGCCTATGCGGTTGCCGGGTACCTGCAGCAGGTATTCAAACAGGGCGATGCCCCAGCTGATCAGCGCGGCGACGTACCAGGGCGAGGTCGCCAGGTTCTTCAGGTGGCCGTACCAGGCGAAGGTCATGAACACGTTGGACAGCAGCAGCAGGCCTATGGTCTGCGCCGACACCGGCAATGACTGGAGGAATTGCATCAGAAAGACTCCGGATTAGGCGTCAGCCGAAATGGCCGACCAGGATCAGCACCACGGTCAGCGTCACCAGGGCCAGCGCGGTGGAGACCACCACGCTGGCGGTGATCAGCTCTTCGGCGACCTTGTAGCGCTGGGAAAACAAGAACACGTTGGCGCCGATCGGCAGGGCCGAAGCCACCACCATCACCGCCATGGGCACGCCGCTCACGCCCAGCAGCCGGCACAGGCCGAACACCAGCAGCGGGTGCAGCAAATTCTTCACCCCGGCCAGGGCCAGCGCCTGGCGCCAGTGCTCGCCCACACGCGTGTTGGCCAGCGTCACACCGACCAGCACCAGCGCGAGCGGGCCGAAGGCGGTGGCCAGCAGTTCCAGGGGTTTGTCGACGACCGCGGGAATCGTGAAACCGGTCTGCGCGAACAGCAGCCCGGCGATGATGGGGAGCGGCACCGGGTGCAGCAGCGCGTTTTTCACGGCCATCATCACGGTAGCCACCGGGTGCCGCGGCGCGCTCGTCACTTCGTCGCTGGTGCCGAGTTTTTGTTCATGGGCCACCGCAAGCTCCAGCACCACGGTGGCGCTGGTCAGCAGCACCAGCGAATGCACCGAGACCAGCGTGAACAGCGTCACCAGGCCCTGGGGCCCGTACATCAAGCCTATCAGCGCGATGCCGATCATGACGGTGTTGGAAAAGGTGTTGGCCAGCGCCAGCACGGCGGCGCGGCGGTTGAAGCCCTGCACCAGCAGGGTGCCGCCAAAAAGCACGATGACCGCCAGGAAGTAGGCCAGCACCGGCTTGAAATCGAGCTGCTCGATGCGCACCCGGCTCATGGTGCGAAACAGCAGGGCCGGCGTGAGCAGCAGGAAGATCAGGTTTGAAAGGTCCTTGATGGCATTCGCCCCGATCCACTGCGCCCGGCCGGCGAAAAACCCCGCGGCGATCAACAGCACAACCGGGAACAGGGACTCAAA
This sequence comes from Polaromonas sp. P1_H6, assembly GCF_056405195.1. Lineage (NCBI taxonomy): Bacteria > Pseudomonadati > Pseudomonadota > Betaproteobacteria > Burkholderiales > Comamonadaceae > Polaromonas > Polaromonas sp. P1_H6. The sequence goes on along the minus strand of NZ_JBFUCN010000006.1, from coordinate 198,514 downwards.
GACAAGCGTGTTCATTGGCGTAATCTTAGCTTGCGAACCACCGCGACATGCCCGGCCCATGCTCCCGGTGGCTGCCTAGAATGCCAGCTGCATTCCCACTTTCAGGCTGCGCCCCGGCAGCGGCGCCTTGAGGAAAGCCGTGGTCGTCAGCACCGAGGCCGCGCTGTAGGCCAGCTGGTTGGTCAGGTTATCCACCTTTGCGTACCAGAGGACGTTGCTGGCGCCGGCCTTCATGCGGTAGGTGGCCGCCAGGTTCCACAGCGTGTAAGCCGAAGTGGCGCGCTGGCCGGCGGCCACGCGGTTCTGCGCCATCGAGTGGTCAAAACCTATGCTGCTGCCCCAAGGCCCGCTGGCCCAGATCAGGCTGGCGCCCAGGCGTGCCGGCGCGATGCGCGGCAGCGGCTGGCCGTTGCTGAGGTTGGTGGCGCGCACGACGTCCCCGCGCAGCGCCAGGTCCAGGCTGGACGCGCCTTCCAACAGGCGTATGTTGCCGCTGGCTTCCAGGCCCACGAAGCGCGCGCGCACGCCGGTGTAGGCAAACTCCGGCAGCAGGCTGTTGTCCGGGTTGCTGTCGTCCACACCGTCGCCATCCAGGTCGGCGGGGTTCAGTGCACCGTCTTCCTGCCCGTATTGGTTGCCCGTGGCCAGCAGCCCGACGTAGTTCTTGAAGCGGTGCACATAGGCGTTGGCGCTAAAACTGTTGGCGCCCGACTTCCAGTTGGCGCCCAGGTCCAGGCTGGTCGACTTTTCCTTGCCCAGGGTGGGGTCGCCGGTTTCCCAGGCCTTGGTCGCCACATGGGGGCCCTGGGCGAAGAGTTCATAGTCCTTGGGCGCGCGTTCGGTGTAAGCCAGGTTGCTGGTGAGTTGCCAGCCCGGCGCCGCGTTCCACAAAGCACCCAGCGCATAGCTGTGCGGCGTGAAGTCGCGCGTCAGCGGTGCGAAGCGCGCCACCAGCGGGTTGCCCAGCGACTCCACCTTGACCGACTCCAGCCGCCCTCCAAAACTGAGTTTGCCCCAGCCCGTGGCGTACTCTTCATAAGCGAACATGGCGTTCTGCGAAGTCTTGCTGTAGGGTGCGAAAGCCTCCGCGCCGTCGGCCGAGAAGCGGTTGTTCTCGGCCTGGAAGCCGACCAGGCCCTCCAGGTTTCCGATGCGCGCATGCCGCGCTTCCAGCCGCAGATCGCTGCCCTTGTTCTTGAACACGGTGCCGGGATTCGGGCCTTCAAACTCGGTGTGCTGGTAGTCGGTGTGGCTCAACTGGCCCTTCACGCTGCGGATGAAGCCGCCCAGGTCGCGCACCTCGCCTTCCAGCGCCACGCGATTCGACTTCATGTCGATCGTCACGTCGTCTTCGGCCACCGTGCCGTAGTTGCTGCGGTAAGTGCTGACCGACGCGCCCAGGTAGCCGTGGTCAAAAAACACCGAACCGCCGGCCGCGCCGCCGCGGACTTTGCTGTCGGAATTGCAGATGCGGTTGGTAATGGTGTTCACGCCGCCCTTGCCGCAGGCCAGGTCCGTGGGCACCTTCACGTCACCGGTTTCGCGGTTGAACACATCCACATGCAGGGCGTAACGGTTGTTGCCGCCTTCGAGCAGCACGCCGCTGCGTTTCTCGCGGTTGCCGCTGGCAAGGCCCAGGTCGACCTTGCCGCCCACGCCGCCCTTTTCATCGAACAGCGCCTCGCGCGGGATGCGGTTGTCGATGACGTTGACCACACCGCCCACGGCGCTGCCGCCATAAAGCAAGGCGCCGGGGCCGCGCAGCACCTCGACGCGTTCGATGCTGATGGGATCGGCCGTCACCGCGTGGTCATAGCTCAGGCTGGAAGCATCCAGCGTCGCGCCGCCATTGCCCAGGATGCGGATGCGGTCGCCGTCCAGGCCGCGGATGATGGGGCGGCTCGCGTTGGGGCCGAAGTAGGTGCTGCTCACACCGGGCACGCCGTCCAGGGTTTCGCCCAGCGTGGTTTTGGCGCGCAACAGCAGCCCGGCACCCGAGTACTGCGCCGCGGGCGCGATCAGATCGGTGGAACCGAGCGGGTTGCCGGTGACGGTGATTTCTTTCAGGCTGGGCGCGGGCGCCGGCGAGGCGGTCTGGGCATTCGCCAGGCCGCAAGAGAGCGTTGCCGCGACGCAAAGCGCGTGGCTGATAAAAGGTGGTTTCATGATGACTCGCTGAATCGGAAAAGAAGAAGAGCAAAGCTGCGCCTGGCCTGGCGGCCGGCGCTAAACAAGCAGAGGGGAAATTCAGCGAGTGGAAGGCGGGCCGCGCGCGTCGAACAGCGCCGCCCAGCGGGCGAGTGCTTCGCCGCGGGAGATGTCAAAAGCCACGCTGGACAGCACCAGCGGCAAACTCAGCAGGGGAAACGCAGGCGCCGCCTGGCCATGGCTGGCCTGGTCGAACAGGCGGCAGTCCGAATCGCCGTCATGCGAGGAAAACAACGAGGCCAGCCAGCCGTCGTCGCCCTCTTCTTCGGCATGCGCAAGCGCAGAGTGTTCCTGCTGATGCTGATGGCCGTCGTGATGCACATGTGATTGCGCATGGACATGCGCCTGCGGGCCATGCACCACGCCGTGCATCAGCCCCAGCAGTTGCGCAAGCAGCAGCGCGGCGGCCAACAGCCAGGGCAAGGTCCGCGCTGGAACGCGCGACAAGGCATTCATGGACGAAGGAGTCCTGACTTGAAGCCGTTCACAAAACCCAGCGAAGCGGTCCTGGCTAGGCGCGTCGCCGCAGACAGTACACCAGTACGGCAAGGCGGCGCAACAACGCCAGGAGGGTTTTGTGAGCGGCGCTTATTTGACGCTGGTGGCATCCGTGATCCGGTAATAGAGGCCGTAGGAATCGTCATTGAGGACCAGGAAGCGCCCCTCCACCACCACCGGCTCCATGCTGTACTTCACCGGCGTCTTGGTCTTGACCTCGACCATGCTCTCCGGCCCGCCGGGCAGGCAGAAGGCGCAGGTCAGCGGCACCGACGACAGCAGGAAATGCTTTTGTTTTTCGCCCGGGTCCAGCGGCATCATGAAACCCTGGATGCGCTGCGTCTTCTGGTTCAGCGCCATCTGGTCCAGGGTAAAGACCGGCAGGATGCGGTTCTTCTCGCTTTTGGTTTTCACCGCCGTCAGCACCGACCAGGGCACCACGTCAGTGCGGGCCGCCAGCGGCGGGAACGGGCTGTTGGCGCCATGCACGCCCGCACCCTGGCCCACCGGCAGGTCAAAACCCGGCGCCGCAGCAGCAGCCGGCTTGGCGCCGCCCGCCACCGGCGAAGACAGGGTCTGCGCCTGCAGGCCCGCGGCCGTAATGGACAGGCCGCAGGCCAGCGCGCCGGCGTGGCTCAGGCAATGGCGAAGGATGGGGTGCATGCGGGACTCCTGGGGGTGTGGCGACGGTTCAGGCCTGATGATGCCCCAGGCTCAGTGAACGTGCTTCATGCCGCAGTATTTGCCGACGGCCAGCCCTTTGCAAGCGGCCTGCAGTTCTTTTTCGCAGACCTCGTCTTTTTTACCCGACTCCAGGCATTTGGCCGCGTTTTCATGGGCGGCGGCCATGGCGCGGTGGCGCTGGATGTCTTCCTTGGTTTCCTTGTCGCTGTGCTGCGCATGGGCCAGCGAAAAAGTGGCGCTCAGGGCCAGCGCGGCCACGCCGCCCAGGACGGGCGAGAACTTGAGGAATTGCTGGGCGAAACGAAGGCTTGGCATAAAAGTTACCTTGATTGGAGAAGTTCAAACACACTGACCCGGTAGGCCTCCCAGGCGGGCAGCAGCGCGGACGCCAGCGCCACCCCCAGGGCCAATACCGGCACACTTACCAGTTCGACCGGCCACGACATCGCGCCGATCAACACAGATTTTTCGAGCTGCAGCGCCCAGCCCAGCAGCGCCGTCAGGCCCTGCCCCGCCATCACGCCCAGCACAGTGGCCAGCAAGGCCAGCCACAGTGCCTCGCACAGCAGCAGGCCGGCCACCTTGCGCGGCGGCGCGCCCAGCATGCGCAGCAGCGCCAGGTCGGCCCGGCGCTCGCGCACCGCGCCCCACAGCGCGATGAACACGCTCAGGCCGGCCGTGAGCAGCAGCACGCCGGCCAGTGCGCGCAGCACGTCGGTGCCCACGCCCACCATGCTGAGCAAGCGCGTGATCTCCAGCGCCGGCGCCGCGGCCTGCATCTCGGTGCTGCTGTTGATGTAGCGCGGGAAGGTCACCGCCGCCAGCGGCGTTTTGTACTGGATCAGCGCCAGCGTGATTTCGCGGTCTTCTTCCAGCACCTTGCGGTCGTCGTCGTCCAGCGCGGTATCGGTCTCGTGCACCTGCCAGACCGATTCGGTGGCCGTCAGCACCAGGCGGTCCAGCACCGTGCGGCTGGGCGACAGTACACCGGACACCACATAGGGGCTCAGTTTGTGCTCTTCACCGCCGCCGCCCAGGCCGTGCGTGCCGGTGAAGCTGTCGCCCACTTTGAGGCCGGTCTGCCGCGCGACCTGCGCACCTATCACCGCCTGCATGGGCTTGGCCCACAGCGTGCCCTGCGCCAGTTGCGCCTCGTAGTGGCTGATGTAGTCGGGCGTGGTGCCCACGATGCGAAAGCCGCGAAAGCTGTCGCCCAGGCTGATCGGAATGATCTTGGCGACCTGCGGGTGTTTTTCGAGTTCCTTCACCGCTGCCAGCGGCACATTGCCGGTCGGCACGTCGAGGTGGAACACGCCCGAGAGGATAAGCTGCATGGGGCTGCCCTTGGCGCCCACCACCACGTCGATGCCCGCCAGGTCGCGGTCGAAGGCCTGGTTGATCTGGTGGCCCACCAGCAGCAAAAATGTGATGGACGCCAGGCCCAGTGTCAGCAGCAGCAGGTTGAGCGCCGCGGCCAGCGGACGCGACCACAGGTAGCGCCAGGCGAAAGCAATCGTCTTCATGTTGGCCGGCGCCCCAGTTGCAGGGCCTTGAGGCTTTTTTCGTCCCTGAAAAACTCCGCCACGCGCGCATCGTGCGTGGCGATCACCAGCGTCGCGCCCTGCTGCCGCGCCGTGGCCCGCAGCAAGTCCAGCGAAGCCGACGCGGCCTCGTCGTCCAGGCTGGCCGTAGGCTCGTCCGCCAGGATCACCCGCGGCTTGAGCAGCACCGCGCGCGCCAGCGCCACGCGCTGCGCCTGGCCGCCCGAGAGCTGCGCCGGCTTGCGCTGCGCCAGCGCCTGCACGTCGAGCGCGGCCAGCGCCTCGCCGATGCGGCTTTCGTCGGCCGGCCGGCCCGCGGCCCACTGCGCCATGGCCAGGTTGCCATGCACCGTGAGCGCCGCGCTCAAATGCAATTTCTGCGGCAGAAAGCCGACAGTGGCAGCACGCCAGGCATCACTCGCAAGCTTGCCCAATGTCTTCAATGATTGCCCCGCCACCGTGATCTCGCCTTCGGCCGGCGCCAGCAAACCGGCGGCCAGCGCCAGCCAGGTCGACTTGCCCGAGCCCGAAGCGCCGCGCAGCAGCAGCACGCCGCCCTGGGCCACGTCCACGTCCTCGAAGCGCAGTTCGGGGCCACCGCCCGCGTAGCGGTAAACCAGCTGGCGCGTGCTGATCATGAAAAAGCCGTCGCCGGCGCCGCCGTTGCGCAGTCGGCACAGACGCCGCGCACCGCGAAGTCCATGCTGGTGCCCTGGTAACCCAGGGCCTTGAGCGCTTCCAGCGCGGTCTGCGCGGCACGCTCCAGGTCATTGGCATTGGCTTTCAGGGCCCCTGAGAACGCGCCGTCCAGCGAGCTGTCGCGGTGGCAGCTCTGGCATTCAAAGTGCGGGATCGCGTGCACGCTGCTGGGCATGGCCTGGTAGCGCCGCACGCGTTTGGCATCGACGCGGCACAGCAAGAGCCCCACCTGCGTGAGCCGATCTATCAAGCGGTACAGGGTGACGCGGTCCAGCGCCAGCTCGGCATCGTCCGCCAGCGCCGCCTGCAGCTGCGCATGGGTGTAGCTGATGTCGGGGTGCGCCAGCAGCCAGCCCAGCACCAGCCGCGCCGCCGCCGTGCGGCGCAGTCCGTGGGCGGAAAGCAGGGTGTCTATCGGGTCGGCCGGGCGGTCAGTCATGGAAGGAAAGTTGGGCGCAGCGATGAAGGGCTACTGATTTTCAATTAACGCAATCTAGTTGCATTATTACCGTAATTGCACCTGTTTCCAGCCCAGCTTTGTAAAGTCAGTCCCGGTAGGGCTTGTCGCTCCGGGGGGCCTGCGGCAATTGTTCGTCGAGCGACTGGCGGTAGCGCAGGCAGCCCTGCAAAAATTGCGGCCAGTCGGGCACCACCGGAAGCGGATCTGTCTTTTCCGGCAGCAGCGACCACAGCGCGGGATGGTGCCAGCACAGCTCGTGCCCGGTGCTGTCGCGGTGTTCGCGAATGCCCTGCCGCAATCTCTTCACTTCAGCGATGAGCTGTTCACGCGACAAGCTTTCAAGGTCAGCGTCCATGATGCCTCCGTCTTTGCAAGCGACGCATCCATCATAGGCAAAAAGGCCAAAATATGCGCTCAGGTTTCAGGGCGCGTGTCCGGCCATGCAGGCCGTTTCGGCGCAGGCTTGCTGTTGCCGCAGACGGTAGCCAGCCCGCCAAACAGCAGGATCAGCGCCAGCCAGGCCAGCATCACATCCCAGAAGTGCTTGACCAGGAAATAAGGCGCCAGCAAGGTGGTGAACCAGTAGCTCAGCGGACCAAAGCGCTCGCTGACCGCGCCGCCACCGCCGTAGCCGCAGCGTATGGCCGGTGTGTCAAAACCGGCCGATGCACAGCCCACCCATTCCAGGACCTTGGCCGAAGTGAACATGCTCAGCACAGGCGTGCCGAAGGCAATCGCAAAAAGCACCAGGCTGATGAGCAGCGCCAGGAAAAGGGTTTTGCAGGCAGCGTGCATACGGGATTTTTGTTGGCCGCGGGCTTGACCACGATTGGGGCTAATGTATACCGTGAATTTACGGCACCCACCCGGCCCTGCGCTATAACGTCACATGAACGCGGCATGGCCGGCATCGGGCCGGCCGCCCCGCCCTCCCCATTCATCCCACGGTAATACCCCATGCCCCCCAAACACCCCACCCACCTGCGCGCCCACACCTATCACGGCCTGGCCCCCGGCCCGCGCCTGCTGGTCACCGGCGCCGTGCACGGCAACGAGACCTGCGGCACGCGGGCCATCACGCAGTTGCTCGAAGAAGTCGACAGCGGCGCGCTGGCCATCGAACGCGGTACCGTGACCTTTGTGCCGGTGACCAATCCGCTGGCTTACAGCCTCAAGCAGCGCATGGGCGAACGCAACCTGAACCGCAATATGGCGCCCAGCGCGATCCCGCAGGATTTTGAAGACCGCATCGCCAACGTGCTGTGCCCGCTGCTGGATGCGCACGATGTGCTGCTGGATCTGCATTCCTTCCACACCGGCGGCGCGCCCTTCGTGATGATCGGCCCGCAGAACAACCAGGGCGCGCTGGAACCCTTCACCCATGCGCCCGAGGAAATGCAGCTGGCGCTGCACACCGGGCCGCACCGCATCGTCGAAGGCTGGCTGGAGACTTATGCGCGCGGCGTGAAGCGGCGCACGGCGGTGGCCGAAGCCAGCGGCGGCACGCGCGCGCAAAGCCTGGTGACGGACCCGAACTACGGTGTGGGCACGACGGAATACATGCGTTCGCGCGGCGGCTACGGCGTGACACTCGAATGCGGGCAGCATGAAGACCCGCAGGCGGTGCAGGTGGCGCGTTATGCGATTTTGCAGACGCTGGGTTTGCTGGGCCTGGTGGCGCAGCCTGCCGCGCCGGTCCCCATGGAGCGCAAAATCCTGCGCCTGGTCGACGTGATAGACCGCGAACATGTGGGCGACAGCTTCACCCGCGAATGGCGCAGCTTTGACGCGGTCAAGGCCGGCGAGGCCATAGGCACGCGGCACGGCGGCGAGGCCATCACCGCGCCGGCCGACGGCTTTGTGGTGTTTCCCAACCCGCGCGGCGAAGTCGGTCAGGAATGGTTTTACTTCGCGCAGCGGCGCGTGTAAACGCCGGACCGGCGCCCTGAGCGCCGGGTTGACAGCGCCACGCCACCGCCTTAATATATCCAAATAGCTATATAACCAAGCAGGAACATGACACCCTCCGCCGACACCCTGAACAAGGCCTTCGCCGCCCTCGCCGACCCGACCCGCCGCGCCATCGTCGCGCGGCTTGCCGCGGGCGAGGCCACGGTCAATGAGTTGGCCGCCCCCTTTGACATGAGCCAGCCTTCCATCTCCAAGCACCTGAAAGTGCTGGAACGCGCGGGCCTGATCTCACGCGGACGGGCGGCCCAGACCCGGCCCTGCCGCCTGGAAGCCGCGCCGCTGCAGGAAGTCGCGAGCTGGATGGCGCTGTACCGCCATGTCTGGGAAGACAGCTTCGAACGGCTGGACGCTTTTTTGCAATCGACAGCCCCCACACCATCCAATCCATCGAAAGGAAAGAAAAATGCCTCCAAATGACGACGCCAAGGCCGGCAGCCCGGCCTTCCTCTTCCTGATAGACCGTGTGTTCAAGGCGCCGCGCGAGCGCGTCTGGCAAGCCTGGAGCGAAGCCGCCCAACTCGGCCACTGGTGGGGCCCCAAGGGCTGCGCCATCGAGGTTTTTCGTTTTGAGTTCAGGCCGGGCGGCTTTTTCCACTACGCCATGAAGTTCCCGAATGCGCCCACGATGTGGGGGCGCTTCAACTACCGCGAGATCGTCCCGCAGGAACGCCTGGTCTGGCTCAACTCGTTCTCGAATGAAAACTGCGGCATGGCACGCGCGCCCTTCAGCGAGGACTGCCCGCTTGAAATCAAAAACTCGGTGAGCTTCACGGAGCGCGATGGAAACACCATCGTGTCATTGCGCGCCCGGCCTTTCGGCGAGAGCGCGGCCGAACGCCGGTATTTCGAGGACCTGCAGCCGTCCATGGCCCAGGGTTATGGCGGCACCTTTGACCAGCTGGCTACACACCTGGGCGCCTGAGGGCCAGGCTCAGTCCTTCACGCGCGAGGCAAAAGTCTTTCGGAATTTCTCGACCTTGGGGCCGACCACAAAGGCGCAATAACCCTGGTTGGGGTTGTTCTCGAAGTAGTCCTGGTGATAAGCCTCGGCCGGCCAGTAATTTTCAAGCGGCAGCACTTCGGTGACGATGGGCTTGCCGAAGGTTTTGTCCTGGCTGACTTCGCGGATGAAATCATCAATCACCGCTTTTTGCTCAGGCGTCGAGTAATAGATTCCGCTGCGGTACTGCGTGCCGGCGTCATTGCCCTGGCGGTTCAGGCTGGTCGGGTCGTGGATCACGAAAAAGATCTCGAGGATTTCCTTGAGTGAGATTTCTGCCGGGTCGTAAGTCAGCTTGACCACTTCGTTGCTGCCGGTGCGGCCGGTACAGACTTCTTCATAGCTGGGCCGCGCGGCCTGGCCGTTGCTGTAGCCGGACTCAACGTCGGTCACGCCGCGCACCTTGACGTACACCGCCTCGGTGCACCAGAAGCAGCCGCCGCCCAGGGTGATGGTTTGAAGGGATGAGGACATGGCAATCTCCGCTGAAAACCGTTGGTCGTGAAATGAGCGGAAATCTTACGCCGGGGGCCACGCATCTGCCCTGGCCGCCCCGCTTGCCCTTGCCGGGCAGGGGCTCAATCGCGGCGGCGCGTGGCCTTGCTGCGCTGCATGGGGCCGACGGCGCGTTGCATCAGCCGCAGCAGGGCCAGCGCGGCAATGGCCCCGCCCACGGCCAGGCCGAGCGAACCCATGCTGAACACCGTGTCGTTGGTCTTGCCATGGCTGAGGATGGCGGCCACAAAGTCGCCGCCTATGTAGGCGCCAAACACGCCGACACCGAGGTTTTCGAGAACGAGGATTTTTTCGCGGGTGCCTGCGAACAGGCAGGCGGCGCCGCCGAGGAGAGCACCCACCACACACCAGATATACGGGTTGATGCCGTTCTCCTGAAGACTATGAACCGCCCGATGGTGGCAGCTTTAGGTCCCCGGCGGTGGACATACTTTCCCCAAGGTCTTTCGCCGGACGCCGGATGCGGGGTGTTCAGTCCTTTGCCGCCGGCGCCATCGCCCGCACTGCCTGTACAAACGCCGACAGCGCCGCATGGTCGCCACGCGCTGTCTTCCACAGGCAATGCGTGTCGTAAGGCGTGGTGGCCGCGTCCAGCGGCACAAAGGCTGCGCCGGCCATGGCCGATTGCCGCAGCGCGGCCGGCACCAACGCCACGCCCATGCCTTGGGACACCAGCGAGACCACGCTGAGCCAATGCCGCAGTTCATAACGCATCTCGGGGTAAAAGCCGGCTTCGGTGCAGATCGCCAGGATGCGCTCGTGGTAGTCGGGTGAGACCGCGCGCGACACCACGGCAAAGGGCTCACCCTGCAAAGCCGAAAGCGACAGCGAGCGCTTGCGGGCCAGCGCATGGCCGGCCGGCAGGCAGCAGATGAAGGCCTGGCTGGACACCAGGATTTGCGACAGCTCGGGTGGCACGCGCGTGGTGTGCACAAAACCCAGGTCCAGCCTGTCGTGTGCCAGTTCTATGAGTTGTTCGCTGGAGCTGAGCTCCTTCAGCGTCAGCCGCAGCAGCGGGTGTTCAGCCTGGAAACGCTCCAGGATGCGGGGCAGTCCGCTGTACAGCATGGTGCCCGAGAAACCGATGGCCAGGCTGCCGGCCATACCCTGGCCCACGTCACGCGCATGGCCGGCCGCCTGCGCGGCCTGGTCCAGCAGGGCGCGCGCCGCCGGCACAAAGGCCTGGCCCGCGGCCGTCAGCTGCACGGACTTGCTGCTGCGCGTGAACAGTTTCGCGCCTATGGAGGCCTCCAGTTGCTGGATGTTCAGCGACAGCGGCGGCTGCGAGATCGACAGGCGCCGGGCCGCGCGGCCGAAGTGCAGCTCTTCAGCCAGGACCAGGAAATAGCGGAGGTGGCGGAATTCCATGAATATGTTTTTTATATCGTTGCATCGATATTTGATATTAGACAACTATTCATGCTTGTCAAACAATCAGCCATGGCCGCCGGCGCCTCAGGCCGCGCGCCTACACTGCAAACCAAGCCCCTTCCCCTTCTTCCGGAGACACAGACCATGAAAACCACCTTCAACTGGCAGGACCCGTTTTTCTTCATGGAGCAACTGAGCGACGACGAGCGCGCCATCGCCGACGCGGCCCACGCCTTTTGCCAGGAGAAGCTGCAGCCGCGCGTGCTGATGGCAGCGCGCCATGAGAAGTTCGACCGCGAGATCATGAATGAGGCGGGCGCCATGGGCTTCCTGGGCTCCACGATTGAAGGCTACGGCTGTGCCGGTCTCAACTACGTGAGCTACGGCCTGGTGGCGCGCGAAGTCGAGCGCGTGGACAGCGGCTACCGCAGCGCCATCAGCGTGCAGAGCTCGCTGGTCATGCACCCCATCAACGCCTACGGCAGCGAAGCGCAAAAGCAGAAATACCTGCCCAAGCTGGCCACCGGCGAATGGGTGGGCTGCTTCGGCCTGACCGAACCCAACCACGGCTCCGACCCGGCCAGCATGCTGACGCGCGCCAAGCCCGTGGACGGCGGTTTCATCCTCAAGGGCGCCAAGATGTGGATCACCAACAGCCCCATCGCCGACGTCTTCGTCGTCTGGGCCAAGCTGGAAGATCCCGACGGAAAAGTCGGCGGCCAGGAAAGCATTCGCGGCTTTGTGCTCGAAAAAGGCATGAAGGGCCTCACCGCCCCCAAGATCGAAGGCAAGATGAGCTTGCGCGCCTCCATCACCGGCGAGATCGTGATGGACGACGTGTTTGTTCCCGAGGCCAACCTGCTGCCCAACGTGAGCGGCCTCAAGGGCCCTTTCGGCTGCCTCAACAAGGCGCGCTACGGCATTGCCTGGGGCGCTTTGGGCGCGGCCGAAGACTGCTGGTTCCGCGCCCGCCAGTACACCCTGGACCGCCAGCAGTTCGGCCGCCCGCTGGCGCAGAACCAGTTGATCCAGAAAAAACTCGCCGACATGCAGACTGAAATCACGCTGGGCCTGCAAGCCTGCCTGCGCGTGGGCCGGCTGATGGACGAGGACAAGGCCGTGCCGGAAATGATTTCGCTGATCAAGCGCAACAGCTGCGGCAAGTCGCTGGACATCGCCCGCATGGCGCGCGACATGCACGGCGGCAACGGCATCCATGACGAATACCACGTGATCCGCCACATGATCAACCTGGAAACCGTCAACACCTATGAAGGCACCCACGACGTGCATGCCCTGATCCTGGGCCGCGCGCAGACCGGCCTGCAGGCCTTCTATTAAGAAGCGCTTTTTCTTCTTGTAGCCAGGCCGGCACCGCCGTCGGCCGCCCTGTCACCGGCGTCCCGGGACGGCGCTTCCTTGCGTGGAATATGCACCCGCGCCTCTGTTGTGGCGCCAAAGTCGCACCCGCGGGCGCTTTACCGTGGGTTTACCAGATGAGTCCAGCCGTCCCGGCTAGCCGGTGTAGCCTACGGGGTTTGGGTTGACGGTCGGAAAGTAAGCAGATATATTACTAACCAGTCAGTCAGTAACTATGTCACTTACCAAACTCTTCAGCGACACCACGGCCGTCGCCGCCAAACGCGAGCGCCGCAAGGAAGCACGCCCGGGCGAGCTGCTGGAGGCCGCGCTGGACCTTTTTGTCGAAAAAGGCTTTGCCGCGACCCGCGCCGAGGAAGTCGCCGCCCGCGCCGGCGTCTCCAAGGGCACGCTGTTCCTCTACTTCCAGAGCAAGGAAGAACTGTTCAAGGCCGTGGTGCGCGAAAACATCTCGGGCCGCTTCACCGAATGGCGCGCCGAGCTGGACGCCTTTGAAGGCACCACCCCCGAATTGCTGGCCTACTGCATGAACAGCTGGTGGGAGCGCGTGGGCCTGACACGCGCCTCGGGCCTGACCAAGCTGATGATGAGCGAGGCCAAGAACTTCCCCGACATCGCGGCCTTCTACCAGCAGGAAGTCATCATGCCTGGCCAGGCCTTGATTCGCGCCGTCCTGCAGCGCGGCATGGACCGCGGCGAGTTCCGTCCCATGGACCTGGACTATGCCGTCTACCTGGTGATCGCGCCCATGATCTTCCTGATCCTGTCCAGGCACTCCGCCGGCGTGTGTTTGAGCAGCGACACGGAGCTGGACCCCCAAAAATACATCGCCTTCCAGGTGGAAACCATCCTGAACGGCATCTCCGCACCGGCCGGCATCGCCGTCCGGGCCCACAGGAAAGCCGCGGCATGAAGCGCTGGGTCAAGTGGGCGATCGCCGGGCTCATCGTGCTGCTCATCGCGGGTGGGGTGCTGCGCGCGCKGGCCGCGCGCAAGGCCCAGCAGCAGGCGCTGGCCGCCGGCAGCGCGGCCAGGGACATGGGCCTGGTGGAACTGGCCGGCACCGATGTGATCAAGGTCCAGGTGCGCGAAGTCGTGCAGGGCCTGCCCGTCTCGGGCTCGCTCAAGGCCGTCAACTCCGCCGTCATCAAGGCCAGGGTTGCCGGCGAGCTGCAGGGGCTGGCCGTGCGCGAGGGCGACGTGGTCAAGGCCGGCCAGGTGATCGCGCGCATCGACGCCGCCGAATACCAGTCACGCGTGCGCCAGGCCCGCGAACAGGCCGAGTCCGCCAAGGCCCAGGTCGAGGTGGTGCAGCGCCAGTACGACAACAACAAGGCCCTGGTCGACCAGGGTTTCATTTCCAAGACCGCCCTGGACACCTCGCTGGCCAACCTCAACGCCGCGCAATCCACCTACAAGGCCGCGCTGGCCGCCACCGAAGTCGCCGCCAAATCGCTGGACGACACGGTGCTGAAGGCGCCGATCGCCGGCCAGGTCTCGCAGCGCCTGGCGCAGCCCGGCGAGCGCGTGGGCATTGACACCAAAATCGTGGAGATCGTGGACCTGAGCCGGCTCGAACTCGAGGCCACGCTCAGCGCGAGCGATTCCATGGACGTGCGCGTGGGCCAGAGCGCCCAGTTGCAGGTGGAAGGCAGCCGCCAGCCGGTGACGGCCGTGGTCGCGCGCATCAACCCCAGCGCGCAGGCCGGCAGCCGCAGCGTGCTGGCCTACCTGACCATAGACAATCCCGGCGCGTCCGGCGAGGGCAGCGCCCCGCCGCTGCGCCAGGGCCTGTTCGCCCAGGGCACGCTGGGCACGGCGCGCGCCTCGCTGCTGTCGCTGCCCGTCAGCGCGGTGCGCACCGACAAGCCCGCGCCCTATGCGCAGGTCGTTGAAAACGGCGTGGTGGTGCACAAGACCGTCGAACTGGGCACACGCGGCGCCGCCGGTGGCGATGCCGTGGTGGCGGTGAAGGGCCTGGAGGACGGCGCGCTCGTCGTTCGCGGCGAGATAGGCGCACTGCGCGAAGGCACCAAAGTGCGCTTCACGCAGCTGTCCGCGGCCGGTTCCGCGCAGCCTCCCGCCAGCACGCCCACCAAGCCGGCGCCCTGAGGCTTCACGCGCATGTGGTTCACGCAGGTCAGCCTCAAGAATCCCGTGTTCGCCACCATGGTCATGCTGGCCATCGTGGTGCTGGGCCTGTTCTCCTACCAGCGCATGCAGGTCGACCAGTTCCCCAACATCGACTTCCCGGTGGTCGTGATCACCGCCGAATACCCCGGCGCCTCGCCCGAAATCGTCGAGAGCGAAGTCACCAAAAAGATCGAGGAAGGCGTCAACTCGATCGCCGGCATCAATGCGCTGACCTCGCGCAGCTATGAAGGCCAGTCCGTCGTCATCATGGAGTTCCAGCTCTATATCGACGGACGCCGCGCGGCCGAGGACGTGCGCGAAAAAATCGCGGCCATCAGGCCCAACTTCCGCGACGAGGTCAAGGAGCCGCGCGTGCTGCGCTTCGACCCGGCCAGCCGCGCCATCTGGTCTGTGGCAGTCCTGCCCCAGACCCAGGCAGGCAGCGGCAAGGCCATGGATGCGGTAGAGCTGACCAACTGGGCCGACCAGGTTCTCAAAAAGCGCCTGGAAAACGTGCGCGGCGCCGGCTCCGTCACGCTGGTGGGCGGCACCAAACGTGAAATCAACGTCTACCTGAATCCGCAGGCCATGGAGTCGCTGGGCATCAGCGCCGACCAGGTCGTCAACGCCGTTCGCAACGAAAACCAGGACCTGCCGGTGGGCGCCATCCGTTCGCTGCAGCAGGAGCGCGTCGTCAAGATCGACGCGCGCATGAAGCGGCCCGAAGACTTCGGCAAGATCATCGTGGCGCGCAAGGGCGCGGCCGGCGGCACGGCCGCGGCGGTCACCGTCGACCAGGTGGCACGCATCGCCGACGGCGCGCAGGAACTCGACAGCATGGCGCTCTACAACGGCCAGCGCACCCTGTTGCTCACGGTGCAAAAAGCCCAGGACGAAAACACCATTGCCGTGGTCGACGGCCTGAACAAGGCCGTGGCCGAGCTGCAACCGCTGCTGCCGCCCGGCGCGCGGCTGGAACTCATCGGCGACGGCTCGCGCCCGATACGCGTGGCGGTCGAGAACGTGCGCCGCACGCTGATCGAAGGCGCGCTGCTGACGGTTCTCATCGTCTTCCTGTTCCTGAACTCCTGGCGCTCCACCGTGATCACCGGGCTGACGCTGCCGATCTCCATCATCGGCACCTTTTTGTTCATGAACCTGTTCGGCTTCACCATCAACATGATCACGCTGATGGCGCTGTCGCTGTGCGTGGGCCTGCTGATCGACGACGCCATCGTGGTGCGCGAGAACATCGTGCGCCACGTGCAGATGGGCAAAGACCCCTACCGCGCCTCGATGGACGGAACCCAGGAAATCGGCCTGGCCGTGCTGGCCACCACCTTCTCCATCGTGGCCGTGTTCCTGCCCATAGGCTTCATGGGCGGCATCATCGGCAAGTTCTTCCACGAGTTCGGCGTGACCATCGTGGCGGCGGTGCTGATCTCGATGTTCGTGAGCTTCACGCTGGACCCCATGCTCTCCAGCATCTGGCACGACCCGGCCATCGCGTCACACGGCCGGCGCGGCGCGCCCGTCACCTTCTACGACAAGACCATAGGCCGCGTCACCGGCTGGTTCGACCGCGCCACCGAATCCCTGAGCGGCAGCTACCAGGGCATCCTGCGCTGGTCGCTGGGCCACAAGCTGGCGACGCTGGTGATGGCCGTGGTGATTTTTGTCACCAGCATCTTCATGGTGCCGCTGCTGGGCACCGAGTTCGTGCCCAAGGCCGACTTCTCGGAAACCACCCTGAACTTCTACACGCCGGTCGGCTCATCGCTGGAAAACACCGAGGCCAAGGCGCGCCAGGTCGAGGCCATCGTGCGCGAATTTCCGGAGGTAAGGTTCACGCTGGCCACCCTCAACACCGGCAATGCCCAGGGCAAGATGTACGCCAGCCTCTATGTGCGCCTGGTGGACCGCAAGGCGCGCACGCGCAGCGTCGACGAGATGTCGGGCGCGCTGCGCGAGCGGCTCAAGCAGGTGCCCGGCATCACGGTGACGCACGTCGGCCTGCTCGACTCGGTGGGCGGCGCCAAGCAGGTGGAGTTTTCCCTGCAGGGCACCGACCTCAAGGAACTCGAACGGCTCACCCGCGCGGTCAGCGACAAAATCAGGGGCATCCCCGGCCTGGTCGACCTGGACTCCAGCGTCAAGGCCGACAAGCCGGTGATCGAGGTCGGGCGCCCGGCCCCCGCACCGCCCCGCAAGACCTGGAGCGCCTGCCCTTCATGAGCAGCGCCATGGGCAGCAATGCCGACGGCTCCTCCCGCGTCATACGGCTCAACCAGGTGGCGACCGTAAAGGAATCCACCGGGCCCAACCAGATCAACCGGCGCGACATGGCGCGCGAGGTCTCCATCAACGCCAATGTCTACAACCGCTCGGCCGGCGAGGTTTCCAGCGACATCAAGGCCGTGCTCGACAACTTCAGCTTCCCGCCGGGCTACCGCTACCAGTTCAGCGGTTCCACCAAAAACATGGCCGAGTCCTTCGGCTACGCGGTGTCGGCGCTGGTGATGGCCATCCTGTTCATCTACATGATCCTGGCCAGCCAGTTCAAGAGCTTTCTGCAGCCCATGGCGCTGATGACCTCGCTGCCGCTGACCCTGATCGGCGTAGTGCTGGCGCTGCTGCTGTTCCGCTCCACGCTGTCGATGTTCTCCATCATCGGCGTGGTGATGCTGATGGGCCTGGTCACCAAGAACGCCATCCTGCTGGTCGATTTCGCCATCCGCATGCGCGCCGACCGGCTCGACGTTGACGGCCACCGCGTGCCCGGCATGGAGCGCGGCGAAGCCCTGCTGCATGCCGCAAAAGTGCGGCTGCGGCCCATCCTGATGACCACGCTGGCCATGATCTTCGGCATGGTGCCGCTGGCTTTCGCCCTGACCGAGGGTTCGGAGCAGCGCGCCCCCATGGGCCAGGCCGTCATAGGCGGCGTGATCACCTCCTCGCTGCTGACGCTGGTGGTGGTGCCCGTGACCTACTGCTACCTGGACGACCTGGGCCAATGGTTCAAGCGCAAGTTCGGCCGCAAAACCCGTGTCGCTGATCCCTCTGAAACACCGCCGGCCCCTCCCGTGCCTGTCATGGCCGGCCGCTAAAATCAAAGGTTTATCTCGTGAACACCCGTTCTTCCCCTCTTTCCCCCCAAAATTCGCCAAACCACAGGCCCGCCATGAACTACGAACAAGCCCGATTCAACATGATTGAACAGCAGATCCGCCCCTGGGAAGTGCTGGACAACCAGATCCTCTCCCTGCTCGCCGTGGTCAAGCGCGAAGACTTCGTGCCGGCGGCCCACAAGGCGCTGGCCTTTGTCGACATGGAAATCCCGCTGCCGCCCCAGGCCAATCCCAGCCAGTGCATGCTGGCCCCCAAGGTCGAGGCCCGCATCCTGCAGGAACTGGCCGTGCAGAAGCACGAAAAAGTGCTCGAGATCGGCGCCGGCTCAGGCTATATGGCCGCCCTGCTGGCGCACCGCGCGCAGCAGGTGATCACGCTTGAAATCGACCCCGTGCTGGCGCAAACCGCGCGCGACAACCTGCAGCGCGCCGGCCTCTACAACGCCGAAGTGCGCACCGGCGACGGCGCCGCCAAGCTGGCGCAAGCCGTTGCCGGCAACGACCCGCTGCGCGGCCCCTTCGACGTGATCGTGCTGAGCGGCTCCGTCGCCGAGGTGCCGGCCTCGCTGCTGTCCCTGCTCAAGGTCGGCGGCCGCCTGAGCGCCATCGTCGGTTTCGAGCCCATGATGCGCGCCACCCTGGTCACGCGCGTGGCCGAAGACGCCTGGCGCACCACCCAGGCCTGGGACACCGTCGCGCCGCGCCTGCTGAACTTCCCCGAGCCCTCGGTCTTCAGCTTCTGAAACAACGCCCGAAAGCACCGTCCATGATTCCCCAGCTCAACCCCGCCGATTTCAGTGCCTGGCGCGACAACGCCGGCGCCGGCGCGCCTGCCCTGCCCGTGGTGCTCGACGTGCGCGAGCCCTGGGAGCTGCAGACGGCCTCGGTCAAGGAAGACGGCTTCAGGCTGGTCCACATTCCGATGCGCGAGATACCGCAGCGCCTGGCCGAGCTGCAGGAAGCCGGCGCCGGCCAGCCGATTGCCTGCCTGTGCCACCACGGCATGCGCAGCCTGCAGGTGGCCAACTATCTGATGCAAAGCGGCTTCACCGAAGTCGTCAACCTGCAGGGCGGCATCAACGCCTGGTCGCAGCAGGTGGACCGCTCCGTGCCGCTTTACTGAGCCCCGCCGTTTTTTTCATCCGCCGATTCATCCATTTCTTCAGGACCCTTATGACCACGCCCAAGAAACCGCCGGCCCGCCCGGCGATGTTGCCCTTGTCGATTGCGGCCGCCGTGGCACTGCTGGCCATGGCGCCCCTGGCGCATGCCCAGAGTCTCGTCGAGCTGTATGAGTCGGCCCGCGCCTTCGACGCCTCCTACCAGTCGGCCAAGCTGCAATACGACGCCAACCTCGCCAGGGCCGACCAGGCCAAGGCCGGCATCCTGCCGACGGCGGGCATTTCGGCCGGCGCGTCGCGCACCTCGTTTGAAAACACCGCCCCGGTGATAGACCGCAGCTTCAACACGCAAAACGCCGCGCTCAACCTGTCGCAGCCGCTGTACCGCCCGGCCAACTGGGCCACCTACCAGCAGGCCTCCCGGCAGGTGGAACTGGCCCAGGCCCAGCTGCAGGGCGCCGACCAGGACCTGATCGTGCGCACCAGCCAGGCCTACTTCGACGTGCTGGCCGCGCAGGACACCCTGACCTTTGTGCGCGCCCAGAAAGCCGCGGTGGCCGAACAGCTGGCGTCGGCCAAGCGCAACTTCGAGGTCGGCACCTCCACCATCACCGACACGCGTGAAGCGCAGGCCCGCTACGACCTGGTGATCGCCCAGGAGCTCGCCGCCGAAAACGACCTGCGCGTCAAAAAAATCGCGCTGGACACCCTGGTCGGCAAGACCGAAACCCAGCCCAAGCCCCTGGCCACCCCCGTCGGCCTGCCGGTCGTGACGCCCGCCGACGTCAATACCTGGGTCGAGCAATCCGAGCTGGTGCACCCCAGCATCCGCCAGGCGCAAAGCAATGTCGAGATCGCCGAGCTGGAAGTGAACAAGGCCGAGGCCGGCCACAAGCCCACGCTGGACGCACAGGCCAGCTACAACGTCACGCGCAACCCCTCGGGCACGGCGACCACCATCCCGCCGTTTGCCTTCCGCACCAACACCACCACCGTCGGCGTGGTGCTCAACGTGCCGCTGTTCGCCGGCTTCGCCACGCAAAACCGCGTGCGCGAAACCCTGTCGCTGCGCGACAAGGCCAAAAGCGACCTCGAAGGCGCGCGGCGCACCGTGGCCCAGGCCACGCGCACCGCCTACTTCGGCGTGCAGTCGGGCCAGGGCCAGGTCAAGGCGCTGGAAGCGGCCGAGCTGTCCAGCCAGAGCGCTCTGGACGCCAACCGGCTGGGCTACCAGGTCGGCGTGCGCATCAACATCGACGTGCTCAATTCGCAAAGCCAGCTGTTCCAGACCAAACGCGATCTGGCCAAGGCGCGCTACGACGTGCTGCTCGGCGACCTGAAACTGCGCCAGGCCAACGGCACACTGACACCCGAAGACCTGCTCAAGATCAACGCGCTGCTGGCCCCCTGATCCCTAGTCGCTGCCCGCTTCACAACACTCCAACAAAGGCCGGCCTCCGGCCAGAATTTCCATGTTGATGCCCGCACACAATCCCCTGCCCCTGCCGATTGAGGCCGAACGCGTGACCGATGCGCCGCTACACGTTCCCAAAGGCCCCAGCTTCGAGCGGATCGAGGAAACCACCTGGGAAGAACTCAAGCGCGCGGGCCGCACGCAGCCGTTCGACAAACCCGTGCTGGTCAAGGGCGGCATCCACCACTGGCCGGCCTGGAAAAAATGGTCGTTTGAATTCCTCGCCGACGTCTGCGCCGGCAAGGGCGCCGAGGTGCCGGTCAAGTTCACCGACGGCCTGGTCGAACAAGGCGTGACCAAGGGCCGCCCCTTTCTTCCGGTCGCACCCTACCTGCGGGAACTCGGCAAGGCGGCGCAGCGCGCGCCGGATCCCATGGCCGGCCTGCTGCCCAAGCCGGTGCGGGACGGCTACAAACCCGGCGAGCGCTTTCACCTGAACTGGGCCCACATGCAGTCGTTCAAGCCGACGACCTTGTACCTGGCGCAATGGGACATCCTCGAGAAATACCCCGAGTTGCGCGAAGACCTGCTCATCAAGAGCCTGTGGCCCGGCCGCATGACCTGGGAATACGTATTCATGGGCCCGGCCAATACCGTGACCGGCCTGCACAACGATTTCCCGCACAACTGGTTTGTGCAGCTCCAGGGCGTCAAGGAGTTCATCCTTTTTTCACCCGACCAGAGCCAGCACCTTTGCCCGGCCGCCAAGTACGACTGGGGCGCCACGCTCAGCGACATCAACGTCTCGCGCCTGCCCGAGCAAGTCCGCGAACTCGCGTCCTTCGAAAAAGCCCACGGCTACCATGCCCGCGTGGAAGCCGGCGATGCCCTGTTCATCCCCAAACGGACCTGGCATTCAGTGGTCTCTGTGGAGCCCTCCATCAGCCTGGGTATGTTCGGCCTCACACCTTACGAAGTCGCCACCGGCGGCGCCTGGGCCACGCTGCGCGACTGGGCGCATCACCTTCGTATGTACGCGTGGGGTAACTGCACCTGCCACCAAGTGAGACGTTAGCCCCCACGCTTTTCACTTCGAGTAATACGCTGCCCCCCGAGGGGGCGCTGCGCCTGCGGCCCGGCAAAGCCGGTTCCGCGGCCCCTGCTTATCGGGGCAGGAAAAACTCCAGCGCATCCACCGTCTTCGCCGTGGCGCCGCGGTTGCGGTCGGCGAAGGCCAGGCCGGCCGCCACGGCCGCGGCGCGCGCGTCGGGCCTGTCCATCCACTTGCGCGCTGCGCGCACGCCCTGCTCCATGTCGACCACGCGCCTGGCCGCGCCGGCTTCCACGGCGAGCTCGGCGGCTTCGGTGAAATTGAAGGTGTGGGGGCCCATGACCACCGGGCAGCCGCAGGCGGCCGCCTCGATCAGGTTCTGGCCGCCCAGCGGAGCGAAGCTGCCGCCCAGCAAGGCGACGTCGCTCATCGAGAAATACAGCGCCATCTCGCCGAGCGAGTCACCGAGCCAGACATCGGCTTGCTGCGCAGCATCGGCCGCCGGGCCGCCGGCGGCATCGTCCCAGCCGGAGCGGCGCGAGACGCGCAGGCCGTGCTGCAACACCAGTGCCTCGACCTCATTGAAGCGCTGCGGGTGGCGCGGCACCAGCAGCACCTTGAAACGGCTTCCTGTTCCTTCAACCTCCGCGTGCGGCGCCTCCACCTGGACCTGTACGCGTTCCGACTGGGCCACGGCACTTATTTCCTTCAAGAAAAGCGCCTCTTCGCCTTCGCGCGAGCTGGCAAACATCAGCACCGGCTGCGCCAGCGCGCGGCGCCAGGTCTTGCCCTTTTCCTGTTGGGCATCGTCAGCGGCGGCATCGAACTTCAGGTTGCCGAACACGCCGGCCACCGCCGCGCCGGCCCGGCGAAAGCGGCGCGCGTCCTCGTCCGTCTGCGCATACACCGCCGAGAGAGCGGCATAGGCCGGCAGCGACAGCAGCGACATCCTCAGCGCTTTTTGCAGGGATTTTTCGGACAGCCTGCCGTTGGCCAGCACCAGGGGAATCGCACGCGCTTTCGCGGCCGCCACGAGATTGGGCCAGACCTCGGTTTCCATCAACAGCCCCAGCCGCGGCTTGAAGTGCTCAAGGAAGCGGGCCACCGCGCCCGGGCTGTCCCAGGGCTGCCACACCTGCACGTCGCCCGGCTGCAGCAGGGCGACGCCCTCGGCGCGTCCGGTAGCGGTGCCGTGCGTGAGCAATATGCGCAGGCCTGGGTGGCGCGCGCGCAGCGCTTTGAGCAGCATGGCGGCGGTACGGGTTTCGCCCAGCGACACGGCATGCACCCAGATGAGTTCAGAGGTCGTTT
This sequence comes from Polaromonas sp. P1_H6, assembly GCF_056405195.1. Classification (NCBI taxonomy): domain Bacteria; kingdom Pseudomonadati; phylum Pseudomonadota; class Betaproteobacteria; order Burkholderiales; family Comamonadaceae; genus Polaromonas; species Polaromonas sp. P1_H6. Next base: position 176,028 of record NZ_JBFUCN010000006.1, on the reverse strand, counting down.
CAGCCGGCTGGGCATAGCGGCCAAAGCGCTCTTCGATCCCCTCCAGGTAGCCGGGCTCCTGCTTGCCACGGCGTGCCAGCTTGCGGCGCAGCAGCGGCTGCCCGCACCACATCAGCAGCGAATAAAGCTTCAGGGCCAGGGCGCTCATGCGGCGGCCCCGGCCGCGCTGCAGGCCAGCCAGGCCTGCCAGACGTCCTCGACGCCGGGTGCGGGTTGGGCAAACACGCTGCGCTGCCGGCCGCCGTGGTCCTGCTGATCGGGCCCGGTGCGCCAGGCCGTGTCGAAGTTGTAGATCTGCACATGCGGCAGGTCCAGCGCGACGGCGATGTGGCTCACGCCGCTGTCCACGCCGATCACGCCGGCGCATTGCGCGAGCTCTTCGGTCAGCGCATCCAGCGCCAGCGGGGGCAAGACCACGGCAGAATTCGCCGCCACGCCGTTGAGCGCTTCGGCAATCGCCCGGCTGGTGGCCAGTTCCGCGGCATTGCCGTGCGGCAGCACCAGCTGGTAGCCGGCGGTGTGCAGGCGCTGCCCCAGCGCCACCCAGTGGCTGAGCGGCCATTCCTTGTCGGCGCGCGAGGTGCCGTGGACAAAAGCGATGCGGCCCTTGGGGGAGCTGCCGCTGCTCGTTGCCGGCGCCGCGGGCACCTTCAGGCCAAAGCGGGTGGTGGCCGCGGGGCTGTAGCCCAGGGCGCGCGCCGCCAGTTCGCGCGAACGCCGCACCGCATGGATGTGCGGCTCAACGGCGATCGCCACATCGGCCACCCAGCGCGTGGGGGCTTCGTAGCCCGAGCCGTCGGTCTGGTTGGCCAGCGCATAACGTTTTCCGCCGGGGGCCAGCCGGGCCAGCCGCGCCACCAGCGCGGACTTGGTCAGGCCCTGCAGGTCGATGACGGCGTCATAAGCCTCCTGCTGCAGCTCGGCCCTGAAAGCGCGCCATTCCTGCCGCGTGGCGGCCGTCCAGAAAGATTTGCGCCAGCGCCGGATCTCGCAGGGAATGATGCGGTGCAACCCTTGGCTGCGCGCCAGCAGGGAGGCAAAGGACTTCTCCACCACCCAGTCAATCTGCGCTTCGGGGAATGCGGTGCGTATGTCCTGCACCACGGGTAGGGTATGCACCACATCGCCCAGGGACGAGAGCTTGACCAGGAGAATTTTCATGAAGGCCGTGAAAGCGGAAAACGCTGATTTTAGGTGCAGGCCTCACCTTACCCTTTCGTCCTGAGGTATCGAAGGGCCGATGCGCTACAGGGATGGGTTCGATACCTCAGCCGAACGGAACAGGATTGAACCCGAGCGGAGAAGGGTTCGCGAGCCGCTTGCTTCTCCGCCCGTCGCCTTTGTCCGGTTTTCAATCTGCGTAAATCTGCGAAACCTGCGGATGAATTTATATCCACAGATTTCGCAGATTTACGCAGATAAAGACCATCAAAAAGGCTTCGATACCTCAGCCCGAACGCTAAGGCTGCGGCCAGACGGGGGTGTTTCAGTGCGCAGCTGCCGCGAAGCTCGCGTCGGGCTTAACGCTGCGTAATAAAGTCAGCATGTCGGCTTCGATCCGTTCCAGCGCCGCCTGGGTATGCCCCTCAAAGCGCAGCACCAGCACCGGCGTGGTGTTGGACGCGCGGATCAGGCCAAAGCCGTCGGGCCAGTCGACGCGCACGCCGTCAATCGTAGATATCTTCGCGGGCGCCGGAAATTTCGCGGACTTGATCAAGGCCTCCACGACCGTATGCGGCTCGCCTTCCTTGCAGGCCACATTGAGTTCAGGCGTGCTGAAGCTGGTCGGCAAAGCATTGAGCACGATGCCGGCATCCGGCACGCGGCTCAGAATTTCCAGCAGGCGGGCGCCGGCATAGGTGCCGTCGTCAAAACCGTACCAGCGCTCCTTGAAGAAGATATGGCCGCTCATCTCGCCGCCCAGCGGCGAATCGACTTCCTTCATCCTGGCCTTGATCAGCGAATGGCCGGTCTTGTACATCATGGGCACCCCGCCGGCGGCCTCGATCTCGGGCGCCAGACGCTGCGAGCATTTCACGTCGAACAGAATCGTCCCGCCCGGCACGCGCGACAGCACGTCGCGCGCGAACAGCATCATCTGCCGGTCGGGGTAGATGTTCTGGCCGTCTTTGGTGACAATGCCCAGCCGGTCGCCGTCACCGTCAAAGGCCAGGCCCAGTTCGGCATCGCCGCTTTGCAAGGCCTTGATCAGGTCCTGCAGGTTTTCGGGCTTGCTCGGGTCGGGATGGTGATTGGGAAAGTTGCCGTCCACTTCGCTGAAGAGTTCGGTGACTTCACAGCCCAAAGCGCGAAAGATGGCGGGCGCCGACGCGCCGGCAATGCCGTTGCCGGAATCGACGACGATTTTCAGCGGGCGTTCCAGCTTGATGCCCGAAACGATGCGGTCGCGGTAGGCCGTGCCCACGTCGACCTGGCGGATGCTGCCGCCCTGCGAAGGCAGCACCCACTTGTCGCCTGCGATGACACGGCGCAGTGCCTGGATCTCCTCGCCGTAGATCGCGCGCCCGGCCAGCACCATCTTGAAGCCGTTGTAGTCCTTGGGGTTGTGGCTGCCCGTGACCTGTATGCCGGATCCGGCCAGCGTGCTGGCGGCAAAGTACAGCATGGGCGTGGTCACCATGCCCACGTCGATCACGTCGATGCCCGTGGCGGCCAGGCCGCGCATCAGCGCCGCGCTTAGCGACGGCCCGCTAAGCCGGCCGTCGCGGCCCACGGCCACGGCTTTTTCGCCTTCCGCCAGCGCCGCCATGCCAAAGGCCTTGCCCAGGGCCTCGGCCATTGCTTCATGGATGGTGGACGGCACGACGCCGCGTATGTCATAGGCCTTGAAGATGGACGGGTTGATTTGCATCGGGTGCGGTTCCTGGTTCCTGCAAGTAGGGGTATGGGCTTCGAATGATGGGATGGCCCGGAGAAGCGAGTTTCATTGTAGGGGGGCGGCCCTGCCGCTTCCTGTAGGCGGCAGCCGTTTCCGGCCAGTCCGTTCAGACTATTGCGGACCTCCCCGAAAGCCGGAAACCGGCCGAAAAAGGGGTCCACGGAGGGGTGAGGGACATGTCCGAAAACGGCCAGTCGAAACCAGCCAGCGGCGTATCATTTCTTCCATGGACCGCGAAAACACCCCTCTTGCCGACAACGACTGCTACCTCGCCCTGAAGGCGCGGGACGCGCGTTTCGACGGCAGCTTTTTCACCGGCGTGACCTCCACCGGCATTTATTGCCGGCCGGTCTGCAGCGTGAAAACGCCCAAGCGCGAGAACTGCCGTTTCTTCCACCATGCGGCGCAGGCCGAGAACGCCGGCTTCCGCCCCTGCCTGCGCTGCCGGCCCGAGCTGGCGCCGCACTCGGTGGTGTGGTCCATCCAGGACGCTTCCTACATCCTGGCCCACCAGGCGGCCCGCCTGCTCGACGAGCCCGAAGTCTGGGCCGGGGAAGCGCCCTCGGTCGAGAAGCTCGCCGCCCGGCTGGGCGTCAGCGACCGCCACGTGCGGCGCATCTTCGAGGCGCAGTTCGGCGTCTCGCCCATGCAGTATTTGCAGACGCACAGGCTGCACACCGCCAAGCAGCTGCTGGCCGACACCAACCTGCCGATCACGCAGATTGCGCTGATCAGCGGCTTCGCCAGCGTTCGGCGCTTCAACGCCGCTTTTGTCGAGCACTACAAGCTCAACCCCACGCAGCTGCGGCGCCAGGGGCCGGCGCGCAGCGGCGACGTCGGCGAAGGCGCGACCATACGGCTGGGCTACCGCCCGCCCTACGACGTGCAGGCCATACTGGCCTTCTTCAGCAAGCGCTGCATCAGCACCATCGAGTTCATCGACACCGAGGCGGACTTGCCTTGCCTGGGCCGGACCCTGGGCATCGAATCCGGCGGCAAGCTGTACACCGGCTGGCTGCTGGCCAGTTTTGAGGAAGAGCGTTCCCGCCTGGTGCTGCGCGTGAGCGACTCGCTGCGCGAGGTGCTGCCGCTGGTGATACGCCGCGCGCGCACCACTTTCGATCTCGACGCCGACCCGACGGCCATCAACAGCGTGCTGCACGACGCCTTCCCCGAAGGCGACGGCCTGCGCGTGCCGGGCGCGCTCGATGGCTACGAGCTCGCGGTGCGTGCCGTGCTGGGCCAGCAGATCACCGTGGCCGCCGCGCGCACCCTGGCGCAGCGCATGGTGGACCGCTTCGGCGAACCGATCGAAACGCCGTGGCCCAAGCTGACCCGCCTCTTCCCCGCACCGGGCGTGTTGGCGGCGGCCAGCGGCGACGCGCTGGGGCAGCTGGGCATCGTCAAACAGCGCCAGGCCGCGATTGTCGGCATCGCGCAGGCCGTGGCCGACAAGCGCCTGCAGCTGCACAGCGGCGCCGACGTCAGCGCCACGCTGGCCACGCTCAAGGAGCTGCCCGGCATAGGCGACTGGACCGCGCAATACATCGCCATGCGCGCGCTGCGCTGGCCAGACGCCTTTCCGGCGGGCGACGTGGCGCTGCACAAGGCCCTGGGCGTGCAGGGCCTGAAGAACCCGGCGCGGGAAGCCGAACTCGCCTCGGCGGCCTGGAAACCCTGGCGCAGTTACGCGGTGATACGCGCCTGGAGCGGAACGCTGGAGCGCCCCGGCTGACGGTGCGACAGTCATTCATGCGCGGGCGGAATGAATGCGGCGCCTCGATTTCATTGGACGGTACAGCGCCCAGGCGCGAACATCGCCGGTGAATGATCGAGCCGGCCTTTGCCCGCGAAACAACAAGCCAGCCAAAGCGGCCTTTCCAGGACTTAAACGGACCTGGCAAGGCAGACACTCGAAACCATTCAAAAGGTGACCCAGATGAAATTCGACAACTCCATCGTCCAGACGACCTTCCACAGCCCTTTGGGCGAAATGATCATTGCCGCGACCGACAAGGGCCTGGCCGGCACCTGGTTCGCAGGCCAGCGCCACCTGCCGCCGCAGCTCGTGAAACCCTATGTGTGGCGCGAAGACCCGGAGCACCCGGTGCTCAAGCAGACCATCCAGCAACTGACCGAATACTATGCCGGCACGCGCACAGAGTTCGACCTGCCCCTGGACCTGGGCCATGGCACAGCCTTCCAGCAGTCGGTGTGGCAGGCCTTGCTGGCCATCCCGCAAGGCGGCACCCTGAGCTACGGCCAGGTCAGCCAGAACATCGGGAAACCCGCAGCGGTGCGCGCCGTCGGCGCGGCCGTCGGGCGCAACCCGGTCAGCGTCATCGTGCCCTGCCACCGCGTGCTGGGCTCCGACGGTTCGCTCACCGGCTACGCCGGCGGGCTGCACCGCAAGACCGCCTTGCTTAAACTCGAAGGCGCACTACAGGAGAGCATGCTGTGAGTTCCAGTCCTTCCGGTATCGCCGCGCCCCTGGGCGCGGCCGCCACCCAACCCAAAAGCTGGGCCGCCGATTTTGTGATGCTGGCCGCCATCTGGGGCTCATCATTCCTTTTCATGCGCATCAGCACGGTGGAGTTCGGCCCGCTGCCGACCGCCGCCGTGCGCGTGGGCATCGCCGCGCTGTTCTTGCTGCCCATCGTGTGGCTGCGCGGCCTGCTGCCCGAGCTGAAGAAAAGCTGGAAGAAAATTTTCCTCATCGGCATCCTCAATTCGGGCATTCCGTTTGCCTGCTTTTCCTTCGCGCTGCTATCCATCACCACCGGCCTGTCGGCGATTCTCAACGCCACCGTGCCCATGTTCGGCGCGCTGATCGCCTGGCTGTGGCTCAAGGACAAACCCAATGCCTCGCGCATCCTGGGCCTCATCGTCGGTTTTGCCGGCGTCGCCATGCTGGCCTGGGACAAGGCCACCTTCAAGCCCGACGCCTCGGGTGTGGCGCCCGGCTGGGCCGTGCTGGCCTGCCTGTTTGCCTGCATCTGCTACGGCATCTCAGCCAGCTACACCAAACGCTACCTGACGGGCATGCCACCGCTGGTGACCGCCGCCGGCAGCCAGATAGGCGCGACCCTGGGCCTGGCCCTCCCCGCCGCCTGGCTGTGGCCCGCGCAGATGCCGGGCGCGCACGCCTGGCTGGCGCTGCTGGCTGTCGGCGTGGTCTGTACCGGGCTGGCCTATATTTTGTTTTTCCGCCTGATCGAAAACGCCGGCCCGCCGCGTGCGCTGTCGGTCACCTTCCTGGTGCCGGTGTTCGCCGTGATCTACGGCGTGCTCTTCCTCGGCGAGCATGTGACGGCCTGGATGGTGATCTGCGCCGTGGTGATTGTGATTGGCACCGCGCTGTCGACCGGCTTGCTCAAGCTGGGCCGCAAAGCTGAACAGCAGCAGAAGGCATGACGTCGGCTCGCAAGACCAAACTCAAGCTGACCGCGCCCAAGCCGCGCAACCCTTTGGTGGCGCCTGCGGCGCAGCGCAAGGCCGGCTCGCACCGCAAGTCTGAAGCGAGCCTGCGCAAGAAGGAAAAGATGGCGCTGAAGAAGCAGCTGTTTCAGCTGTAATACGCTCCAGGAGAATCCATGTTTGACCACGTCAAATTCGGCGTCAGCGACTATGCAGCGAGCAAGGCCTTCTTCCTCAAGGCACTTGAGCCGCTCGGTGTAGGGGTTGCCTCGGAGGGGCCGCCATCGTACGGCGTCGAACTGAGTGGCTCAAAGGCCAAGGCTTCTTTATGCCTGTTCCAGACCGGGGAGAAGCCGGCGCATCTTCACCTGGCGTTCGCGGCCGCAAATCGCCGGCAAGTCGAAGCTTTCTATCGCGCGGCCCTGAAGGCGGGCGGCAAAGACAATGGCCCGCCCGGCCTGCGCCCGCACTACCACGCGAACTACTATGCGGCTTTTGTCATTGGTCCGGACGGGCACAACATTGAGGTGGTTTGCCAGGAACCTGAGGCCTGAACGCCGGGCACATGCTACTTGCATATCCAGCAAACACTTGCGAACACGCGATAGACGAACCAGAGCCCTAGAAATGCAGCGACAGCGATTACGAAGAGGCACCCCGTGGCCCCTGAAGCGGAAAAACTCTGCTTGTTGAGTTTCACGTCAAAGTGACCCGCTTTTTTCACAGCAGCCTGACCCTATCTCAACCCCGAAATGTGAATGTCCTGCTTTGTGCAAAGGGGCTTCACCAATGGCTCAGCGTTCGATGGAAAAACGGATCAAACAAGCGCGGAAATCCACACGCGTAGCGAGTGACGGCAGAAATCAGGCGAAAAAGAAGCCTCTGCCCCATGCGGGAGAGATTCGATAGTCTTGACGGAAACGGCAGGACTCAAAGTCCGCAACTCACGACTTGCCACCGATCTCGCCAGGTTCATGATCCGCGTGCGAAACGGAAAGAAAGATCCCGCCAGTTACTCCTTGGGGTACAGCCATTTTTCCAGCACGTGATTGGCTCGAAATATCTCACCGTAATATTTTGAACCGTCCGCACTCCAATGGCCGTAATCAAAAGTCAACAATTCCTCGCCCTCACTTAGGGCTGGACATACTCCTCCAGTGCATAGGTTATTTATTTTTGAAATGTAGGGTACGCCGACGTCACTGAAGAACCTTTCCATTTGACTATCCAATCTGAATTTATCTTTAAGCAAGTAGGATGAAAGCATCAGATTTGGTTTGTGCGATCTATTGCGGCTGAGGATTTTTGGCACGTCGTCGCTAAATTCAAATGTTGGTCCAAAAACAACGACGGGAATCCCGCGCATCTGGAAATATTCGATATCGCTGGTCAGTGCTTTGAAGTCGTTTGACCATCTCGCAGACAGAATTACCCCATCCAGTTTCACGAGCTCTTTGAAATCGTATTTGACGTAGCGGATGAGTTCGCCACATCGATTTGGGTCCGGCTTATGCACCGCCTCAATTGGAGTGCAGCCCGATCCGGTGACCTGCAGGAAATTGATCTCTTTGTACGCTTGACTAAGGCTGGTCCTTAGATCAAAGGCATGTGAGTCTCCGATAACCAATATGTTTTTCCGGTGAGCGTCCAAGGAAAGGCAATCACCGATGATTGCCATATTCCCCGCAAAGGTATCTTCGGGTCGATAGAAATGACAACGGCCAGCTCGCATTGAAGCAAGTCGTTCTTTGCCAATTTTCTCTATATTGAAATGTTGTGCATCTTGAATGCTACGAGACGGAATTCCACCAAGGCTCGTAACCTGAAATCCAATTACTCCTACCGTTACCAGCGACGTCAGGAGATAAATCGTCACCTTAGGATTGGGCCTATGACGAACTGGGATTTCAATATACCGATACGTCAGCCAGGCCAGCAGGAAACTTGCTGCAACAGCCGTACTCCGAACAAGTGCGCTTGGCTGGCCGGATTCGATAATGTGTGCAAAGGAAATCAGCGGCCAGTGCCATAAATATAGAGGGAAGCTGATAAGACCAATCTTGACAAGGGGAGACGCGGATAAAAATGTTCTATTCAGCCCATGCGTAGAACCGGCAGAGACAACCAGGAATGCGCCGACAACAGGCAACAATGCCCACCAGCCGGGAAATAAAAAATCTTTGTTAAAAGCAAAAATCGCGACGGCCATGCAACCAAGCCCCAAGGCTGATCTGAAGTTTCGCGAGCTTGCGCCAAAGAAGCGATCCATCCCGTCGGATTTGGCGGCTAAAGCGCTCCCAAAGAGAAGCTCCCATAGTCTGGAAGCGGGAGAATAAAACGCTTTAACAGGATCCAGGTCGACAGTGATGACACCTAAAAGGAAAGACGACAACGCGATTCCGGCAATGGCCAACGGTATTGAGCGCGGATGAACCCGGTACAGCACCAGGAGTAGTACTGGCCAGAGTAAATAGAACTGCTCTTCGATTCCGAGAGACCATAAATGCAGCAAAGGTTTTGAACTTGCAGTTCCATCAAAGTAGCCCGCTTCCCTCCAAAGGACAAAATTTGAAACGAAGGACGATCCAGCAGCTGTGTGCATTCCAAGTTGCTTGTATTCATCGGCAAAGAGGAGGAACCAGCCTCCAATCAAGCAAATCAACAGAACAATAATTAAAGCAGGGAATATTCGCCTTATACGGCGTGAGTAGAACCCTGAAATGCTGAACGTGTTTTCATCAAGTGATTTCAGGATGATTCCCGAAATCAAATAACCGGAAATCACAAAAAACACATCAACGCCAACGAATCCGCCCGGCACGAACTCAGGAAATGCGTGGAACCCAATAACAGCGAGGACGGCTATGGCACGGAGGCCGTCAATATCTGGGCGGTATTCAAGGTGTGAAGACACTCTATTGCGTTCTTATACGTTATTGTTGGATGGGGTAATGATATTGTGCGTCCGTCAGTGGACAGCACGGCAAAGGCCAACCGCACATGAGCCGCCGGGCATCTCGCAGCGGCCCAACCGGATTTACTGCAACGCCCCCGCCACCACATTGATGCTGAGCGCCAAAATCAGCATGTTGAAGCCGAAGGACAGCACGCTGTGCACCAGCGTGAGCCGGCGCATTTCGCGCGAGGTGACCTGCACGTCGGAGACCTGCGAGGTCATGCCGACCACGTGGGCGTAGTACAGAAAGTCGAAGTAATCCGGGTCCAGCCCGCCGGGGAAACACAGGCCGGGGCCGTCGGGTTCGTTGCGTTTTTCTTCGTGGTAATAGCGGTGCGCGTAGCGAAACGCATAAATCGTCTGCATGAACAACCAGGAAGCGGCCAGTGCCGCGACGGAAAGCGCGATGCGCAGCGTGCGCTCCATGCCCGAGAGGTTTTTGGCCTGCTGCATCATCAGCGTGATGGCCGCAACGCAGGCCATGGTGGCCAGCAGCATCAGCAAAAACAGCACGACGCTGGGCTCGTCCTGGGCCTGTGCGCGTTCGCGTGTGCGTTTGGCGTCGAAGCGCACACACAGCCACCAGGCCAGCCCCAGGTAAACGGAGATGCCGGCGCACCAGCCGAGCAGGCCGCAGAACTGCCAGCCCAGGGGCAGCGGCAAGGCCGCCACGATCAATCCCGCCACCAGGCCCAGGGTGAGCCGCTGCGGGCCTGTGGTTTCGGAGAAATGTTTGCGCATGGCGCATTGTGGGGCCGGTGGCACCCCGGCTTCAAGCCCGCCTTTCTTTCAAGGCGGGCTGGAAGCACCCATGGTGCGCCGGTACCACTCGTGGAAATGCTGCATGCCGTCTTCGAGCGGCGACTGGTAGGGCCCGGTGTCGGAGGTGCCGCGCGCCAGCAGCGCGCGCCGGCCCGCGTCCATGCGTTCACCGATCTCGTCGTCTTCCCTGGCGGTTTCCATATAGGCGGCGCGGTGCGCTTCAATGAACTCGCGTTCGAAGGCGGCGATCTCTTCGGGGTAATAGAACTCCACGACGTTGACCGTGTCCTGCGGCCCTTTGGGGTAGAGCGTGGACAGCACCAGCACGTGCGGGTAGAGCTCGATCATGTGGGTGGGGAAGTAGGTGACCCAGACCGCGCCGAAATCGGGCGGCGTGCCGGTGCGGTATTGCAGCAGGCGGTCGTGCCAGGCGCTGTAGATGTCGGAGCCCGGCGCGTTCAGCGCTTCGTGCACACCGACGCGCTGCATGCTGTACCAGTCGGCAAAGTCCCAGCTCAGGTCGTCGCAGCTCACGAAGCTGCCCAGGCCGGGGTGGAAAGGCGCGACGTGATAGTCCTCGAGGTAGACCTCGATGAAGGTCTTCCAGTTGTAGTTGCAGGGGTGCACTTCCACGTGGTCGAGCACGTAGTCCGAAAAATCGAACTCTGGCCTTTCGAACAAGGGCGCCATGTCGCGCGCCGGGTCGCGCGGGCCTTCGAACAGCAGGCCGTGGCAGTTGCGCAGGGGAAAGCGCTGCAGGTTCTTGCAGGGTTTTTGTTCGAACTGCGGCGCGCCCAGCAGCTCGCCGCTGCTGTTGTAAGTCCAGCGGTGCAAGGGGCAGACGATGTGCCCGCCGGCGGCCGCCAGGTTGCCCTTGGGGTTGGCCGGCCCGCTGACGTTGCCGGTTTCGCCGCCCAGGATCAGCGCCTGCCGATGCCGGCAGACATTGGACAGCAGTTCCACGCCCTGGGGGTTGCGCACCAGCACGCGCCCTCCCCCTTCCTGCGCGAGCCGGTGCCAGTCGCCGACCTGCGGCACGGCTTTTTCATGGCCGAGGTAGCGGGCGGACTGGTTGAAGATCAAGGCCTGTTCACGCGCGAACAGGGCTTCGTCGAAATAAGCGCTGACGGGCAGTTGCGGGTCCGCCGGCATGAGATGCACCAGGCGTGCGATGTCGTTCATGGAACTCTCCAGGGCGTGGCGAGGCACACCGGCCTTGGCAAAGGCACGGCCGCATCGCGGAATCAATGGCCCGGACTACGAAGGATCGGCCAGCAATCGGGCGATGCGCTTGTCGAGCGGGAGCTTGGGACAGGTGCTGCATTTCTCGCCGTCATGGCGGCGAAAGTAGTGGCAGCACACCTTGCGGTCTAACGCTAGCGCAGGCGTCCCGTCGCGGGCCCGGTACGCAAAGAAGCCGCAGCCGCCGGGGATGCCCAGTTGCGCCAGCCACTCCTCCCCTAGCGCGGCGACCTCGGCATCGGCCAGGCCCGGCCGGCCGCGGTGCACCAGCAGCAGCGCGCCCAGCACACACTCGGCCTGCAGCCGGTCGGCGGCGCGGGCATGCAGGGCCACCATAGGCATCAGCGCCGCGCGCGTCGACTGGCAGAAGCCGCGCAGCTCGCCGGCCGTCAGGCGCAGGCGTGAAACCAGGGTCGCGGCCTTGAGGGGCGCATGCGACGGCAACTGGAAGCCGCTGGGAAAGCCGTCCACCACGGGCTGCGCCAGGCCGGCGAGCCGCGGGACGTGGGTGTCCAGGTGCGCGGCGATCACGCAGAGGTAGACCGGTTGCCAGATTGCCAGCCCCCAGCAGCGCAGCGCCACATAAAGCGCGCCGGCTTCGGGATAGGCTTGTTCCCAGTGGCGGCACAGCGCCCGCAGGGGGCCTGTGCCGGCGGCGATCTCATCGCCGTGGCGCAGCGCACCGGGCAGCGGCGCATCGCCCTGCTCTCCGCGCAGCGCGGGGGCGATGGAGGCGGCCAGCCGCAACACGCGGGCAAGGTCGGCGTCGGGCGCGCAGGCCCAGGCCGGCATCGGCGCACCGTCGTGCACCGAATCCCCTGACCGCATGTCAAAGCTCATGCGACGCTTTCCACCGCAGTTTCCGCCGCGGGCCGCCTGGCGGCGCGGCGGCGCATGCCGGCAATCGGGTTCACCAGGTTGCCGGCCATCTTGAGGCTGGATGCCGGATCGGCCAGGTTGACCATCTGCACGTTGTTTCCGAGCTGCAGGCGGTTCAGGCAGGAATGCAGGAACTCGGGCACAAACATGTCGTAGTGCGCGAACTTCGCGGCCATCTCGGGATGGGCATCCTGGTAGTCAGAGACGCAGTCGGCCACGGCGCGCCAGAAGTCGTCCTCGGTGCAGCAGGTGTTTTCGACGAGGACCTGGTTGATGTGGCGCAGCACGCCGTCAAACACGTCGATGAAGATGCCGAGCAGCTTGAAGTGGTCGGGCACGTCGACCGCCAGGCGGTCCACGCGCACTGGCAGCAGCGCCTTGGCCTCGATGTTGAGGATGGCGCACTCTTCGGCGATGTCCTTCATGATGGCGCGCACGGGCACGTGCTTGTCGAGCACCAGGATCAGGTTCTCGCCGTGCGGCATGAAGCTCAGGTCGTGTTTATAGAAACAGTGCAGCAGCGGCGTCAGGTAGGCCTTCAGGTAACTCTGCAGCCAGGCTTGGGTGCCCAGGCCGGAGCGGCGGATCAACTCGGGCAGCAGCGCGTGGCCGTCCTTGTCGACGTGCAGCAGCGCGGCCATGGTCATCAGGCGCTCGCCGGGCTTGAGCAGGGGCAGCGGGCTTTCGCGCCAGAGCGCCGAGAACATCTTTTTGTAAGGCGTGTCGGCCGGTATCGCGGCCTCGTAGTAGTGGTTGCGAAAGCCTATGGACGCGACCTCCTGCAGGATGGTGAAGCCGTTGGCGCGCAGGAAGGCGTCGCCGGACACCAGCTTCTTGATGAATTCGTTGATGGCTGGCGTGCCCGACATGTAATAAGGCGACAGGCCGCGCATAAAGCCCATGTTGAGGATGGACAGCGAAGTCTTGACGTAGCGCTTGCTGCGGTCGCTGGTGTTGAAGAAGGTGCGTATCGACTGCTGGGCGATGTAGTTGTCGCGGCCGTAGGCCAGGCAGATGATCTTGCGCTGGGCCACATAGCCGGCGAAGGCGATCGACAGCTTGTTGAACCACTGCCAGGGATGGGCCGGCATGAAGTTGTAGTCGGCCGGGTCCACGCCCAGCGCGGCCACTTCGCGGGTAAAGCCGTCGACAGTCTCCTGCCCGAGTTCTTCGGCCAGCAGCTGTTCGTAGCTGAGCGTGGAGATGCTGGAAAAAGCCGCATGGTCCTTGTGCACGGCCAGCCAGATCACGCGGATCTCTGAGCCGGCCTCGGGTGCGTAGGCCTGGTAGTCGGCCGCGGTGAAGCCCAGGCGCCCGTTGTTGGCAACAAACCCCGGATGGCCTTCGGTCATGGCGACTTCAATCGACTGGAAGTCGGTGGCGTCGGCCAGCTGGGCGCTGCTGGGCGCGTCGGCTTTCATGCGCTTGTAGGCGCTGCCGAAGAGCGTGCTGCTGATCTCGTCGAGGTAGATGGGCAGCAGCTCCTCGCGAAGCCCCAAGCGCTGGCGGCATTCGATGATGAACTGCAGCGCGTCCAGCGGCTGCTCGGCGCCTTTAACGTATTTGTGGATGGATTCCGGTTTGATAAACCAGTGGCGCAGCGCCAGGCGCTGTGCCTCGAACTGGTAGCAGGCGGCGCCGTCGTCCGAGAACAGCTGGTACAGCGCGAAGCCGCCGTCGCGTGGGCGCAGCTGCTCGGGCTCGACGATGAGCTCGTGGGCGTATTCGGCAATGGCCTTGCGCAGCAGCAGGCGGTTGGCCTGGGCCCAGGCCTCGGGTGTCAGGTGGGCGGCGAAGCGGGCCGGGTCGTGCGCGATCTGGTGGGCGATGGTGACGTTCATGAATGGACTTCCTCTAAGGTGGCGGCCGTAGCCTGTTCAAAATCCCGCCGTGTGCAAAAGGCGAGGCTGGCGATCTTCTCGGGGAAGACCACATCACGGTCGTAGGCGAAGCCCGCCGACCGGTTCAAGGCATGGACCTTGTGATTGCTGGCGTCGGGCTCGACGACGATGCGCTGCGCGCCCAGGTGTTCGAACATGAAGCGCATCAGCGCATGGAACACGCTGCGCGAATAGCCGGCGATGCGCCGCTCGGGCGGCGCTATAAAAATGTGCATGCCGAGGTCGCCGGGCCGCACCTCGTAGAAGGCCTTGATGCGGTCCTGTGCGGGGTCGTAGCATTCGGCGAGGAAGGCGGGCCGGCCTTCGTGCCAGCCTATGTAAGGCGTGGCAGTGCCCGAATCCAGCATGCACTGGTAGGCCTCGCGGACTTCGGCCTCGCTCTTGTCCTGCATCAGCCAGAAGGCGGCGCGCTCCTGCGTGAACCAGCGGTGCAGCGTGGAGATGTCGGCGGGTATGCGCAATGGGCGGAACACAAAGCCGGCTTCGTCGCGGTAAGGCCTGAGTTCGGCATCGGCGCGGCGGTGGAGGGTGTCAGTATCAATTGGCATGGGCGGGCTCCTTCAGAGTGGCGGCATTGCCGGTTTCATCCAGGTGCCCGGCGCTGGGCACCTTGAGGATCAGGCGGTCCAGCAGCGCGGTCAGCACAAAACCGCCGGCCGCCAGCAGAAAGGGCAGGTGCAGCCCGTAGCGATTGACGATGGCGCCGGCCGCGAAGGAGGACAGCAGCACGCCCATGTTCTGGAAGAAGTTGGTGATGCTGTAGTCCTGCGCGTAGCGCTGGGGTGTGGACAGGCGGAACAGGTTGACTTCGAGCTTGACGATGATCTGGAAGAAGGCCCAGCCGTAGAGCACGCGGCCCAGCACCACCAGCAGCGGATCGGGCGCGGCATGCAACAACAGGCCCACGGCGCCCAGCAGCAGGTTGCCCAGCGTGTGGTCGGGCAGATGGCCGCCGCGCGCGCGTATCCAGGCGTGCAGGCGCAGCGCCACGATGGCCACCACACCGGGGATGGCGAAGGCCATGCCGGACAGCAGCTCGCTGTCGTTGCCGGTGATCTTCTGCCAGTAGAGGGCGAAGAAGGGGCGGATCAGGTAGGCGCTGAAGTCGAATATCAGCATCACCAGCGCCAGCTTCAGGATGGGCAGGCGAGCCAGCAGGCCGACGCGCTTCGCTTCGGTGGCTTCGGCCAGCGCCTGCTCGCCGGTGTTGACGCGGATGATTTTTCCGCTGCGTATCAGGTAGAAGCAGACGGCCATCTGGAAATAGTCGCCGGCGGCCATGGCAAAAATGCTGGCGCGCGGCCCCCAGGTCTGCAGCACAAAGCCGCCCACCACCGCCCCGAAGATGGCGCCGAAGTGCACCACCACCGAGAGGATGCCGATGGTGGCGGCGTGCTCTTCCTTGGGGGTCAGGCGCATCATGTAGGGGTACATCAGCAGGTAGCTGCTCTTGCACATGAACATCAGCATGGACAGCACCCAGTAGGCCTCGACGGTGGGCGCCCAGTCGCTCAGCAGGCTGAAGGTGCCGGCGGCGAACTGGGTGTAGACCAGCAGATGCAGCGGCTCGACGCGGCGTGCCACGCGCGCCCAGAAGGGCAGCGTGCACATCACGGCGATGGAGATCGCCGCCACGTAGGCGCCCACGTGCACGGGGCTGTCGATGCCGTAACGCGCGCTGAAGAACTGCGGGTAGAAGGGAATCAGGATGGCGTCGCTGATGACGGCGAGCACCGTCATGGTGATGATGTGGAATCTGAGGTTCATGCCGTGCGCCTCCAGCCTCAGAGCAGGACGAAGTCCGCGGTGGACGGGATGGTGAAATCCTGGATCGCGACGCGCCGCTCTATCTTGTAGTGCTCGACACCGGTGAGCTCGCGCAGGATGTAGGAGTTGCGGTAGCAGCTCATGCCCAGGTCCTGGTTGGTCATGCCGTGGGTGTGCTGGCCGGCGTTCTGCACAAAAATCTCATTGCCGTTGAAGTCGGCGGCGTAGTTGCGCGCCAGCCGGTAGCGGCCCTGCTCGTCCCAGCGCAGGCGGTGACGTATGCCGTCGACAAAGGCCGGGATGTTCTCGCGGTAGCCGGTGGCGAAGACCAGGCCCTCGCTGCGGTGCGCGTAGCGCGCCTCGTTGTCGAGCTGGCGGAACTCGATCTCGTAGCAGCCGTCCGCGGCGTCATAGCGGCAGCCCTGCAGTTCGCAGTTGGTGATCAGGTGGGTGCGCAGAGGCCCCTGCTTTCGCCTGTCGTCGAGCAGGTCGTAGATCTGGTTGATCAGGCTGGCGTTGACGCCCTTGTAAAGGCTGTCCTGCGCGCGCACGATGCGCTCCTTCTTGCCGTCGTCGAGGTTGTAGAAGTAGTCGATGTAGTCCGGCGAGAACATTTCCAGCGTGAGCTTGGTGGTCTCCATCTGGAAGAAGCGCGAGGAGCGGGTGATCCAGGTCAGGCTGTAATCGTGCGCTTCGGCCTCTTTCAGCAGGTCGTGGTAGACCTCAGCCGCGCTCTGGCCGCTGCCGACGATGGTGATGGAGCGTTTTTTCTGCAGTTCGGCCTTGCTGGTGATGTAGTCGGCGGTGTGCAGGTAGCGGTGGCCGCCGGGCGCGCAGCAGGCCGGGAACAGCGGCCGGGATCCCACCCCCAGCACCAGCTTGCGGCAGCGCATGATGAAGGGCTCGCGCTGCGGCCCCTGCACGCCGGTCACCACGTAGCAGCCGGATTCGGCGTCATGGACGATTTCCTGCACGTCGTACTCGAAGCGCGCCTTGGACAGCCGCGCGGCCGCCCAGCGGCAGTAGGCGTTGTACTCGGCGCGCGTGAGGTAAAAACTTTCGCGGAAGTAGTAGGAGTAGATCTTCCCCTCTTCCTTGCAGTAGTTCAGGAAGCTGAAGTAGCTCTTGGGGTCCGCCAGGCTGACCAGGTCGGCCAGGAAGGGGTTTTGCAGCGTGGTGTTGTCGATCAGCATCCCGGGATGCCAGTTGAACTCCGCGTTGCGCTCCAGGAAGACCGCGTTCAGCCCGGCGATGGGCTCGGCGAGGCAGGCCAGGCTCAGGTTGAAGGGCCCCAGCCCGATCGCCACGAAGTCATAAATATTCTTGTTCATTGCACTCAACTCCCTGATGGAACGGCACGCCGGGTGGCGGCCATGATGGTGAAAAGAATGCACGCGGCCGGCGGCAAAACCGGCCGCGCCGCTACCACTGGTAGGTCACGGTCGCGGCCATGCTGCGCGCATCGCCCCAGTAGCAGTACTGCTGGCTCAGGCACGAGGCCACGTAGCTTTTGTCGAAAAGGTTGTTGACGCTCAGGCGCAGGTTGGCGCCTTTGAGCGACGGACTCAGCTGGGCCAGGTCGACGCGCAGCATCAAGTCCACCAGCGTGTAGGGCGGCACCTTCATGCTGTTGGCGTTGTCAACCCAGCTGGAGCCCACATAGCGCACGCCCGCGCCCATGGTGTAGCCCGGCGTGAAGTTCCAGTCGCCCCAGACCGAGGCCATGTGGCGCGGCGCCTGGTAGGGCGTGTTGCCGGTGAAGCCGTCCGAGGACTCGGTGAACTTCATGTCGGTGTAGGTGTAGCTGGCGATCACCGACACGCTGCGGCTCAGCTGCGAACGCGCCTCCAGCTCGAGGCCGCGCGAGCGCACCTTGCCGGTGGGCTCGAAGTAGGCGGCGCCCACCGGGCGTGTGGCGACATTTTTCTGCGACAGCTCGTACACCGCCGCCGACAGCAAGGTGTTGGAGTCCTTGGGCTGGTAGCGAACACCCACCTCCACCTGTTTGGTCTCGGCGGGTTGCAGGTTGTTGCCCTGCCGGTCGTTGCGCAGGCTGGGGTTGAAGCCGTCGGAGTAGCCGATATAAGGCGCGACGCCGTTGTCGAACAGGTAGACGACGCCGGCCCGCTTGGTGAACTTGGAGCCGCTCCACTGCGCCGGGTTGCCGGTGCCGTACTGGTTGGAGGCCTTGGCCCAGTCCATGCGGCCACCCAGCGTGAAGCGCCAGCGGTCCAGCTCGGTCTGGTTTTGCAGGTAGAGGCCGGTCTGTTCCAGCTTGCGGTCAATCGGGTCGCTGGTCACACCGGTCAGGCCCGGGGCGCCGTAGCTGGGGGTGAGCACATTGATGGGCAGCGCGCTGCCCGATTCCCAGCTGCCGCTGACGCGGCGCTTCTGGTAGTCGAGCCCGGCCAGCACGGTGTGCTTGAGCGCACCGGTCTGGTAGCGGCCCTCGAGCTGGTTGTCGATGGTGTTGCCGCGCGTCGATTCGTTGGCGCCGGAATAAAAGCGGGTCAGCTCGTTGGCGCTGGCCCAGCCGTAGCCGTAAATCTGGCGCAGCGTGGTGTCGGCCCGCACGTGGCGGAAGTTCTGGCGGAATTTCCAGGCGTCGTTGAAGGCATGCTCGAACTGGTAGCCGAGGAAGCGCTGCTTGCGCTGGTATTTCTCGACGCTGGGGTCCCCATCAAAAAAGTAGCGCGAAATCAGCCGGCCATTGTGGCTGGCGTTGAGGCTGGCGTCCGCCGGCACGCCGCTGTGATAGCTGCCTTCGGGGTCGTCCTGCAGGTAGGCCTGCAGCAGCAATCGCGTGTCCGTGGACGGGTTGATCGCCAGGGAGGCGGCCAGCGCCTGGCGCTCTTCCTTGACCGTGCTGAACTGCGAGTCCAGCGAGCGTTCCAGCGCTGTCACGCGGAACGCCATCACGCCGTCTTTGTCGATGGGGCCCGAAAGATCAACGGCGGCTTCGCGGCGGTTGCGGTTGCCGACCGTGAGCTGCACTTCGCGGTAGGGCTGGTACTGCGGCGTCATGCTGGTCAGCGCCACCAGGCCGCCCGGCGATGCGCGGCCGTACAGCACCGAGGCCGGGCCGCGCACCACGTCGATGCGCTCCAGGAAATAAGGGTCGACCTGCATGGAGGTGTAGCTGCCCTGGTCGCTCAGCATGCGCAGGCCGTCGAGCAGGGTGCTGTCCACGCTGCTGTCCTTGAAACCGCGCAGGGCCACGTAGTCGTAGCGGTTGGAGGAACCGACCAGCCCGGTGAAAACGCCGGGCGCGTAATTCAAGGCTTCGGGAACGCTGCGCGGTTTCTGGTCTTCAAGCTGCTGCTTGGTCACCACCGAGATCGACTGGGGCGTCTCGATGATGGGCGTGTCGGTCTTGGAGCCCGAGGCGCTGCGCTTGGCGATATAGCCGTTGCCGCCACTGGTAGCCGTCTCCTCCGCGCCGGCCGTCACGGTGACCACCGGCAGGGTCTGGGCGCCCGTCGTGGCCGAAGCCGCCTTCACGACAAACACATTGCCGTCTATGCTCGCTGCCAGCCCGCTGCCGGCCAGCAGCCGGTCCAGCGCCTGTTGCGGTGTCAGCCGGCCGGACACCACGGGCGCCGTCTTGCCAGCCACCAGCGCGGGCTGGACCATCAACTCCAGCCCGGCCTGCTGCGCCAGGTTGTTGAGCGCCTGGGCCAGGGGCTGCGCCCCCATGCTGATCTGCAGGGGGGTGGCGGCCCGCGCGCCGGCGGCGCCCTGTGAATAAACCACCGGGCTGCCGAGGGCCAAAAACAAGGCCAAAGGGGGCAGGTGGAAACGGGAACGAGGCATGCGTGCAATCTCCGGAAGAAGGGTTAAATGGGGTTCAAATAAGAATCCTTCTCATGTAGACGCATGGGGTTTGGGAAACCCTAGGTCGGGCGCAAAAATTTTTCGCGCGGTGAATTGACGGAGTTTGATGGCCGGCGAACGGCCAGCCAGTTGGCGTTCAGTGGCCGGCGGAGACGATCTCGGCTTCGCCATCGCGCTCGCGCAAGCGCACGGGCAAGACCTGCGGCAGGATGCGCGAGAAGTTGTCGAGACGGCGCGGGTCGAAGGTACCGGTCACGCGCAGCGCGGCGACGACCGGGTCCCGCACCGTCAGGTGCACGGGGCCGTAGCGCCCGAACTCGGCCAGGGCCTGGTCCAGCGGCGTGTCGTCGAAACTGACGCGGCTTTCGCGCCAGGGCGCGATGCCCGCGGCGGGAACCGCGGACACGGCGCCCAGCAGGCCCGTCATGTCGCTGGCGATCTGCTGGCCGGCGACAAGTTCGACCGCCGCATCGCCCGCGGCCGAGCGTTCGGCGCGCGCCACGCGCACCCGCCCTTCTTCCACGGCGACCTGGACGCCGGCGCGGCCCGGAACGCCGGGTGTGTAGCGCACCGAAAAGCGCGTGCCGACGACCGTGATTCGCAGGGGACCGGCCAGCACGTCGAAGGGACGCGCCGGATCGCCCTTGACCTGGAACATGGCCTGGCCCTGCGGCAGGCGGACCTCGCGGCGCCCGCGGTACAGCGCCACCTCGGCGCTGGTGAGGGTGTCCAGCCTCAGGCGGCTGCCTTCGGGCAGGGTCACCTCGAGTTGCTGGCCGCGCGCGGTGGCAAAGGTCTGCGTGAACAAAGCTTGCTGCTGCCACAGGCCCCAGGCCAGGTAGCCGCCGCAGGAGACCATGAGCGCCACGGCGGCCAGCGCGCCTTGCGGCGCCCAGGCGGCCAGTTCGCGCCACCAGGCTTGCCGGCGCGGTGCGGCGGCGGCCTTGTCGTCGGCAAGGTTCTGCCTGAGCGTGCGCAGGCCTTCCGCCGGCAGCGCATCAAGCGCGCGCCAGTCGTCCTGGTGGCGCGCGAAAGCCGCGAAGTGGGCGCTGTCCGCCGCCAGCCAGGCCTGGAATGCGGCCTCGTCCGCCGCAGCCAGCAGCCCGCCGGCGCGCCGCACGAACCAGTCCAGCGCCGCTTCGTCGGGGTCAGTGGACGGTGCGGCTGGCGGGTGGGCTGGCGGCGGGATGGTCATGGTGTGCTTATCGGCTCTTGGATGTAGACGCACGAGCACAGCAAAACCCTAGGCCGGGAAAGCAGGAACGCATACAAAAAGTCATTCGCGGGGAGGTTTTCTTCTTCGAAGCTTGGGGGCTGGGGCGGCAACAGGCGTTCCATCCAAGCCATCCCTGCAGCGCCTGCAGGCATCCATGGCCAGTTTGATGTGCTGCTCGACCATCTTGCGCGATATGCCCATCTGCTCGGCCACTTCCGAATGCGGCAAGCCGTCGAACTTGTGCAGGACAAAGGCCTCTCGGCAACGCAAAGGCAGGGCATCGATGGCGGCCAGCAGGGCATTCACTCCCTGCGCGGAAGAGGCAGCGGCATCGGGCTCGAAGGCCTGCGGCGCCGCAAGGTTGTCGAGTTCGGCGGCCGAGGCTTCGGCGTCCGGGTGCAGCGCTTCGCCGCGCACTTCGCTGCGGCGGTGCTGGTCGATCTGCAGGTTGCGCGCCGTGCGGTAGAGCAGCGCGCGTGGCTCTGGCACTGCCTGGCCGGAATGCTGCACCGCCAGGACGCGCGCATAACTCTCCTGCACGACATCAGCCGCGGCATCGCGGTTGCGCACCGTGCGGGAACAGAAGTTCAGCAGTTCTTGGTAATAGCGCTCAAGCACAGGTCGGTCAATGCCATGGGAAGTGACGAACCCCTCCAAGCGGCAGACGAGATGTGGCGGTGGCTGACCAGGCGCGCGCGTCGTAGATGGGAATTATTCTCATTATGGCCGAAGCGTGGCGCGAGCTCCGGTCTGGACGGGCAGCGTTACTTTTGATACCAGCGCCCTGCCCTGCAGCCAACAATCAAAATCGCGTGCGGGTCGCCGGAGTGGACGGGATTCGAACCCTCGCCCCTCGGCGTGACAGGCGGCTTTTGGCGATTCCCTGGATGTTTATTGCCGGATTCTTCCGTTCCCGCTGATGATGGTCATCTCCACGAAGCGCGAACCATTGCGCATCCCCGGCCGAAATCCGATGACGTATCCTCCGAGGTCATAGCTTTCCAGTCCATCCAGAGCGGACGCAAAACCTTCACGGGTCACACGCGCGCCTTGCCGCCGGGCGGCTTCAACGATCACCTTTGCAGCGATGAAGCCTTCCATCATGGCGTAGCTGATCGGAACATCCTGCGCGCCTGCCGTTGCCGCGATGTCGTTGAATTCCTTGGAGAGCCGGTTTGTCATTTTGTAGGGGCTGGGCGTGACCTGGGCGATCGCGATGCCTTGCATCTGCTCTTCTGACAGCCGTTTCGACATCTGCTCAATGTCCGCGCCCGAATGCGCGAACAGTTGGGCCGTTCCCCCGGCTGAACGGTATTTCTCCACAAAGTTCGAAGCAGCGCCTCCACTGGCAATCATGATGATCGCCTGCGGCGCTGCCTGCAGCATGGCGTCGGCGGCGGCGCTCACGCGGTTGGTTCCGGTGTCATAACCCGCCGTTTGCACGATCCTGGCCTTGGCATTCGCCGCGGCTTCCTGTGCGGCGGCGATGAGCGGCGCAGCGCCGGAGCCGTTTTCGTGAAACAAGCCCAGCCGGGTGATTCCGACCGTGGCCAGGTGCGCCGTGATTCTGGCAAGTTCGTCTCGCAATGTGGCACGCACGCCGTAAAGTTGCGGAGCCTCCAGGTTCAGTTCGGTCGCGCGGAAGCCGACCAGCACGATGCGCTCGCGCTCAAAGACGCCCGCGCTGATCAGTTGAGCAATATTGCGGCTTCCAAAGTAGCCGGCAAGCACCACCGGCTTGTCCTCGGCCAGAAGCGCGCGTGTCTGGGTGAGTGTTTCATCGGGTCGCCCGGCGTCGTCGCGGCGCGCCAGGGTGAAGGTGTTTCCGTTGACCCCACCGGCCTTGTTCACGGCGTTGAAATGCAACAGCATGCCGGCCGCGTAGGCGCGGCCCTGGCTCGCGTCGATACCGGTCAACGGCGCCACTTGACCGACGACAAGCTGCGCGGCCGGCACGGACGACGTTATGCCGCCCGCGATGACCAAGCCCGCCAGGCGGGCGATCCACTGACCAGTTCTCATTTCCAGTTTCCTTCACGAGGTCCAACCCTCACGTGCAACGCTTTCACCAGCCATGCCTGAGACCGTCGATGGCGAATCCGGTCCCGCGGGCAACACTCCCCGCCGGCGGCCACGCTCAATCGACCCGGATGTTGGAACGCAGGACGACCGCGCGCATGCGGGGGAGTTCGTTTTCAATGCGCGCCGCAACCGCGGAAGCGGGTTCCCAGGCTTGCTCGAGTCCGTTGGCGACGAGCTTGTCGCGGATCTCGGGATCCTTCATGGTGTCGGCCAGCGCCTTCTGCAGTTTGGCTTTCACGTCCGCCGGCAAGCCCTTGGGCGCGGCAATGGCGAGCCAGGAATCGGCCGAGAAGCCGGTGAAGCCGCTCTCCGCAACAGTCGCCACGGTGGGCATTT
Organism: Polaromonas sp. P1_H6; assembly: GCF_056405195.1. Classification (NCBI taxonomy): domain Bacteria; kingdom Pseudomonadati; phylum Pseudomonadota; class Betaproteobacteria; order Burkholderiales; family Comamonadaceae; genus Polaromonas; species Polaromonas sp. P1_H6. The sequence continues at coordinate 152,737 of NZ_JBFUCN010000006.1, read as the reverse complement.
GTGTCGCGCGGCTGGCGCCGGTGACGGCGATGGCCTTGATCTTCGGCTTCGCCGCCTTCAGCTGCGGCAACGCTGCTGCGACGGTGTCAATCGCGAACGGGATCTGGCCGGCCATCAGGTCGGTCATCGCCGGCGCGCTGCCCTTGTATGCGATGTGCTGCAGCTTGATGCCGGCGGTGCTCCAGAGCAATTCGCCGGCGAAGTGTCCCGTGGTACCGTTGCCGAAGGAGCCGTACACGTACTTGTCCGGTGCGCGTTGCACCGCCGCGATCAGCTGCTTCAGGTCGTTGATCGGGACATCGACGTTAGCCAGCAAAACCAGGGGAACGCGCGCCACCATCCCGACAGGCTCGAAACTCTTGATCGGGTCGTAAGGCAGCTTGGGCATGAGTGCCGGGTTGACCGTGAAGGTGGATCCCGAGCTGATCAGCAGCGTGTAGCCGTCAGGCGACGCCTTGGCGACGAATGCGGCACCGACGATGGTGCCGGCGCCCGGGCGGTTGTCGATGACCACTGGCTGCCCCAGGCGCTCGCCCAGCTTTTTGGCGACCAGGCGTCCGGCGATGTCGGTGGCGCCTCCCGGCGGAAAAGGGATGACCAGCTGGACCGGTTTGGACGGATAGCCCTGCGCGTGGACGCCAGCCCAAGGGGCCAGCAAGACCAGCGCCATGGCCAGTAAGAAGCGCTTCTCATACCTTGGGTTCATCATCGCATTGCTCCTCTTTGATACGGCATGGGCCGCGTTGAAACAAAGTCTATCGCCGAGGCCGTATAACAGGGTTGCAATGTGATCGACTTTTCAGGTTAAATATTTGAATAATTCGATAAAAAATTTTCGAAAATTGTTTAATTAAATAATATTAAGAAATAAAAGTGCGTTTACAGAATGAAACCATTACCCGGTGCCTGACCTGGACCGGGTTGCGCTGCTCAATCCTGCTTCGCTAAACCTTGGCATGCAGGTCGTGATCGGCGGAGTGCTGGACGGTCCACCCCGCAGTCCTTCGCCGATTTCGAAAAAGCGATGCAGAAGGTGCCGGGCTGCCTGGGGTGCGTGGTGGTGACGGATGAGTTCGACCATTTCGTCACCGTCCGCACGCAGGACACAAAAGCCGAAAACGAAAAAAGGGCCTGCAAGAAATCTTGCAGGCCCTTTTCGGATTTGGCGGAGTGGACGGGACTCGAACCCGCGACCCCCGGCGTGACAGGCCGGTATTCTAACCAACTGAACTACCACTCCTGGTAGTGACAACATTCGCTCTTTCGAGCCAAGTCGCTGGCCCTTGCGGGACTGCGGTTGTCAACTTGCGCCTTGGGCACCACACGAGGTGATGAATGCTGGCGACCCTAAGGGGATTCGAACCCCTGTAGCCACCGTGAAAGGGTGGTGTCCTAGGCCTCTAGACGATAGGGTCAAAACCTTGGAATTTCCGACGGGCTTTTGTGGTGACACAAAGTCCCGGCTAACTTCAAATTCTTCGCGACAAACTTTGGTGGAGGTAAGCGGGATCGAACCGCTGACCTCTTGCATGCCATGCAAGCGCTCTCCCAGCTGAGCTATACCCCCTTCAAGCTATTGCAAGTTGCCCTGCAATTGTGTCGAGCCTTGAATTATAGCCCGAAAATTTGATCTTTTTCAAATCCTCAGACAAGCTTGAGCCGGGAGACCACATCTTCGCGTTTCATGAGCTCCAGAATCGCGTCGAGTGACGGGGTCTGAGGTGTGCCCATCACGAGCACGCGCACCGGCATCGCGAGCTGCGGCATCTTGAGGCCGGTGTCGGCCAGCACCTGCTTGATGGCCGCGGAAATCGCGGCCTTGTTCCACTCGGCCGAGCCCAGGGCATCGGCGAGTTTGGCGAGCGCGGGGCGCACGGCATCGGTCACGTGCGTGGCCAGGTCTTCAGCGCCAGGCTGGCCGCCCGTGACCAGGCGCTGCAGCCAGCCGGCCAGTTCCACCAGCGTGCTGCAGCGGTCCTTGAAGAGGCCGCAGCCGCGCGCGATCCATGCCGTGTCCTGGCCCGTGACGCCCTGCGCCGCGAGGAAAGGCGTGACCGCCTCGGCGAGCTTGTCGTCGGGCATGGCCTTGAGGTGCTGGGCATTGACCCAGCGCAGCTTGGCTTCGTCGAACTGCGCGGCGCTCTTGCCCAAATGGTCCAGGTTGAACCAGCCGATGAACTGCTCGCGGCTGAAGATTTCGTCGTCGCCGTGGCTCCAGCCCAGGCGCGCCAGGTAGTTGACCATGGCGTCGGGCAGATAGCCTTCGGCGGCGTACTGCGTGACCGGCTTGGCGCCGTTGCGCTTGCTGAGTTTTTCGCCTTGCTCATTGAGCACGGTGGGCAGGTGGGCATAGACCGGCGGCTCCTTGCCCAGGGCCTTGAAGATGTTGATCTGCCGCGGCGTGTTGTTGACGTGGTCGTCGCCGCGTATCACGTGGGTCATGGCCATGTCGATGTCGTCGACGACCACGCAGAAGTTATAGGTCGGCGTGCCGTCGGGCCGCGCGATGACGAGGTCGTCGAGTTCGTCGTTGCTGATCTCGATGCGGCCCTTGACCTTGTCGTCCCACACCACGCTGCCGCCTTGCGGGTTCATGAAGCGCAGCACCGGCAACACGCCTTCGGGCACGGGCGGCAGGGTCTTGCCGGGCGCGGGGCGCCAGGTGCCGTCGTAGCGCGGTTTTTCCTTGGCGGCCATCTGCTTTTCGCGCAGGGCGTCGAGCTCGGCCACGCTCATGTAGCAGGGGTAGACCAGGCCGTCGGCGCGCATCTGCGCAAGCACGGCCTTGTAGCGGTCCATGCGCTGCATCTGGAAGAACGGGCCCTCGTCGTGGTTCAGGCCCAGCCAGCGCATGCCTTCGATGATGACGTCGACGGCCTCCTGGCTGGAGCGCTCCACGTCGGTGTCCTCGATGCGCAGGATGAAGTCGCCGCCGGTGGCGCGGGCAAAGGCCCACGGGTAGAGCGCGGAGCGGATGTTGCCGAGGTGGATGAAGCCTGTCGGTGAAGGGGCGAAGCGGGTGCGGGTCTTTTGAGTCATTACTGCAGTCATGCGATGAGGCTGAGGCCGCGGGAGAGGTCGGCCTTGATGTCGTCCACGTGGTCCAGCCCGACGGCCACGCGCACCAGGCCCTGGCCTATGCCGGCGGCCTGGCGCTGCTCTTCGCTGAGGCGCCCGTGCGAGGTGGTGGCCGAGTGGCTGATGATGGTCTTGGTGTCGCCCAGGTTGGTGGCGATGCTGAGCACCTGCGTGCTGTTGATGACCTGGAAGGCATTGGCGCGCGCCGTTTCCGGCGTGTCGCCGCGCACGTCGAAGGACAGCACCGCGCCGCCCAGCCCCGACTGCTGGCGCATGGCCAGTTCGTGCTGCGGATGCGATGCCAGGCCGGGGTAGTACACACGCTTCACGGCGGGCTGGGTCTCCAGCCATTTCGCGACGGCCAGCGCGTTCGCGCTCTGCGCCTGCATGCGGATGCTCAAGGTTTCCAGGCCCTTGAGCACGACCCAGGCGTTGAAAGGCGCCAGCGTCATGCCGGCGGTGCGCACGATGGGCCCGAACACGTCGACGATCAGTTTGGACGGGCCGCAGAGCGCGCCCGCCATCACACGGCCCTGGCCGTCCAGGTATTTGGTGCCCGAATGCATGATGAGGTCGGCGCCGAACTCCACCGGGCGTTGCAAGGCCGGCGAGCAAAAGCAGTTGTCGACCGCCAGCAAGGCGCCCACGCTGTGTGCCAGGTCGGCCAGCGCCCGAATGTCGCAGACCTCCGTCAGCGGGTTGGTCGGCGTTTCGGCGAACAGCAGCTTGGTGCCGGGACGCAAGGCGGCCTTCCACTCGCTGATGTCGGTCTGCGAGACAAAGGTGGTTTCAACACCAAACTTGCCGAACTCGCGGCCTATCAGCGCGATGGTCGAGCCGAACATGGAGCGCGAGCAAATCACGTGGTCGCCGGCCTTGAGCAGGCCCATGCACATCATGAGGATGGCGCCCATGCCGGTGGAGGCGCCAATGGCCGCTTCCGTGCCTTCGAGCGCGGCGAGGCGGCGCTCAAAACTCGTGACCGTGGGATTGGAAGTGCGGCCGTAGGTGTAGCCCTCCGTCGGATCGGCAAAGCGCCGCGCCGAGGTCTCGGCATCGGGCTGCACAAAACCGCTGGTCAGGTACAGCGCTTCGGAGTTTTCGCCGTGCTGGCTGGGCTCCAGCGCCACGCGCACGGCCAGCGTGTCGCGGTGCAGGTTGTCGGGCAGTTTTCTTTTTGTCATGCTCAGGCTTCTTGCGGATTGGGCAGCGCCAGGCGTGACACATCGACGTCGCTGTCCTCGCCGATCTTCTCGGCGGTGTCGGCGCGCTGCGAGTTCATCGCGGCAATGGTTTCGGCCGTGACGTCGCCGGTGATGTAGACGCCGTCAAAACAGGAGGCGTCAAAGCCGTCGAGCTTGGTGTTGAGCGAGCCGATGGCGCGTTTCATGCCCTCGACGTCCTGGTAAATCAGCGCGTCGCAGCCAATGACTTCGCGGATTTCCTCGATGGTGCGGCCATGCGCCACCAGTTCGCCCGGCGTGGGCATGTCGATGCCGTAGACATTGGGGAAACGCACGGGTGGCGCGGCGCTGGCCAGGTAAACCTTTTTGGCGCCGGCGTCGCGCGCCATCTGCACGATCTCACGGCTGGTGGTGCCGCGCACAATGGAATCGTCGACCAGCAGCACGTTGCGGCCCTTGAACTCGCTGGCAATCACGTTGAGCTTCTGGCGCACGGATTTCTTGCGCACGCCCTGCCCCGGCATGATGAAGGTGCGGCCGACGTAGCGGTTCTTGACGAAGCCCTCGCGGTAGGGAATGCCCAGCAGATGCGCCAGTTGCGTGGCGCTGGGGCGGCTGGATTCCGGGATCGGGATGATCACGTCGATCTCGCTGGGCGGCACGGTGGAGACCACACGCTTGGCCAGCGTCTCGCCGAGGTTCAGGCGGGCCTGGTAGACCGAGATGCCGTCCAGCACCGAGTCGGGACGTGCCAGGTAGACGAATTCAAAGATGCAGGGGTTGAGCTTGGCATTCGGCGCGCACTGCTCGGCGTGCACCACGCCTTCCATGTCCACATACACCGCCTCGCCGGGCGCGATGTCGCGCTCGAACTGGTGCGAGGTGCCTTCCAGGGCCACCGATTCGCTGGCCACCATGACAGTGGCGCCGCCCTCGTTCTGGCCGCGGCCTATGCACAGCGGGCGGATGCCGAAGGGATCGCGGAAGGCCAGCAGGCCGTGGCCGGCGATCAGCGCGACGACGGCGTAGGAGCCCTTCACGCGCTTGTGCACGCCGCGCACCGCGGCGAACACGTCGACGGGCTTGAGCGGCAGGCCGCGCGTGGTTTTCTCGAGCTCATGCGCCAGTACGTTGAGCAGCACTTCGGAGTCGCTGTCGGTGTTGATGTGGCGGTGGTCGGTGTTGAAGAGCTCGGCCTTGAGTTCGGCCGCGTTGGTCAGGTTGCCGTTGTGCGACAGCACCAGGCCGAAAGGTGCGTTGACATAAAAAGGCTGGGCCTCGTCTTCGCTGTAGGCGTTGCCGGCCGTCGGGTAGCGCACCTGGCCCAGGCCCACCGTGCCCGGCAGCGCGCGCATGTTGCGGGTGCGGAACACGTCGCGCACCATGCCCTTGGCCTTGTGCATGTAGAACTTGCGCCCCTGCTGCGTGACGATGCCCGCCGCATCCTGGCCGCGGTGCTGCAGCAGCAGCAGGCCGTCATAGATGAGCTGGTTGACGGGGGCTTTGCTGACGACGCCGACTATCCCGCACATGGTGTTCCGATCATGATGAGTTGACTCTTCAAAGTTAGGTTAAATATTTCGCAAACTGTTCGGGCAACACCGGCTTCAGGGCTTTGAGCGTGGCCGCCAACACCGGCGCGCCCTTTGATTCCCGCCACCAGTCGCTGGTTTTCAGCGCCGTCATGTCGATCACGACGGTCGCGGCCAGCAACAAAATCACGCCGCGCAGCACGCCGAACCCGGCGCCCAGCACACGGTCAATGGGCGCCAGGCCGACGGCGGCCACCAGTTTCTTGACCAAAAACGCCAGCAGCCCCGCCGCGAACACCGAGGCGATGAAGATCAGCACAAAGGCCGCCGCATAACGCACCGGGTCGGCCGCCGACTGCAGCGGCAACCGGGTGGCCAGGTCAGGCGCAAACCATTGCGCCAMAAAAAACGACACGACCCAGCCCAGCACCGACAACACCTCGTACACCAACCCGCGCCATGCGCCCAGCAGCATGGAAAACACCAGCACCCCCAGCAAAATCCAGTCAACAGCCGTCACGAATCATTACAAGGTCAGGATGGCGGCCGGTAAATCAAGGCTCTTGACTTTTCCGGCAGCCTTTTCAGCCTCGGCCTTGGTGGCAAACGGCCCCACACGGACCCGAATGCGCTTGCCGTCCTTGGTTTCCGCGACTTGCGTATAGGTTTTCAGCCCGGCTTTTTCGAGCTTCAGGCGCGCCTCACGCGCTTTGGCGACGTCGGCAAAGGCGCCCACCTGCACCACCAGCCGGCCTTCGGCCTCGGAGGCGGCCGGTTTGGCGGCGGCCGGCGGCGTGCTGCCGTTGAGCAGCGCGCTGGCGCGAGCGGCATCGGCATTGGCGACGGGCTTGGGTTCAGGCTTGGCGGGCGGCTTGGGCTCAGGCTTGGGCGCCGGTTTTGCCTCGGGCTTGGCTTCGGGTTTGACCGCTGCCGGCGCAGACGCAGCAGCGGCGGGCTTGGACGGCAGGATTTCTTCCTTGGGCGCCAGGCTCGCGGCTGCGGCCACTTTGTCAGCGGGCGTGGGGGCTGGTGTTGCGGTTGCCGCCGGCGCGGGGGCCGTAGCGGTCGGCGCTGCCGGCGCGGCCAGGGGCTTGACCGTGCCCTTGCCGGGGATCTCGATGGGGATGTCGACCGGGATGGGCCGGGGCTGGGTGTCGAACAGCAGCGGAAAACCCACCACGCCGATGAGCACCAGCACGGCCGAACCGATCAGCCGGTGTTTGGCGCGCTTGCGCATCACTTCCACGCTTTCCGGTTGAGCGGCTGGCCCGGCATTGGAGGCAGCGTTGGAGCCGCCCCGGCGGAAGTTGAAAAACGGCATGGTGTGGCTTGGATCCGATAAGGGTGGCGTTAACGGTGAAGGTGGGCTCCGGGCCCTCCGGAACGCGGGGCCGGGGGCGGCGCGTCCGGCTTCAGCTGGCCAGGTGCGGGGCCGAAAGACGCGGCACGCCGTCCTTCAAAATACCGCCCACTGTGTAGAACGAGCCGAACACAACGATTCTATCAGCGGGGGTCGCGGCCTTGACCGCCGCCTGCAGCGCCGCTTCGGGGGACGGATGGGTGCCGGAGGTGGCGTCGGGCCGGGTGTTGGCCGCCGTCCAGCGCGCCTGCAAATCCGCCGCGGTGGCGGCCCGCGGTGTCGGAAGATCGGTGAAATACCACTTGTCGATGAGCGGCGCGACCCGCGCCAGCATGGGGGCCAGGTCTTTGTCCGCCATGGCGCCGAACACCGCATGGGTGCAGGGGTAAAAGCCCATGGCATCGAGGTTTTCGGCCAGCGCGGCCACCGAATGTGGGTTGTGCGCCACGTCCAGCACCAGCGTGGGCTGGCCGGGCACGATCTGGAAGCGCCCCGGCAATTCGACCATGGACAGGCCGTTGCGCACCGCCTGGGCCGTGACCGGCAGGCGGTCGCGCAGCGCCGTCAGCGCCGCCAGCACACCCGAGGCATTGACCAGCTGGTTGGCGCCGCGCAGCGCCGGGTAAGCCAGCCCTGCGTACCGGCGCCCGCGCCCGGCCCAGCCCCACTGCTGCTTGTCGCCCGAAAAATTGAAGTCCGTGCCAAAGCGCCACAAATCGGCGCCCACCGCCGCGGCATGGTCCATCACGCTTTGCGGCGGCACCGGGTCGCTCACGATGACCGGCTTGCCGGCGCGCATGATGCCGGCTTTTTCGCGGCCTATGCTTTCACGGTCGGGGCCCAGGTATTCCATGTGGTCCAGGTCTATGCTGGTGATCACCGCGCAGTCGGCGTCCAGCATGTTGACGGCATCCAGCCGCCCGCCCAGGCCGACTTCGAGGATGACGACGTCCAGCTTCGCATCCGCCAGCAGTTGCAGGATGGCCAGGGTGGTGAATTCGAAATAGGTCAGCGAAATCGCCTCGCCCTGCGTGCGGGCCGCCTCGACGCGCGCGAACTGTTTCACCAGGTCGGCGGCGCTGACGATATCGCCGCGCACACGGCAGCGCTCTTCAAAATGCACGAGGTGCGGCGAGGTGAAAACGCCGGTGCGGTAGCCGGCCTCCAGCAGGATGGCTTCGAGCATCGCGCAGGTCGAGCCTTTGCCGTTGGTGCCGGCCACCGTGATGATGGGGCAGTCAAAGGCCAGGCCCATGCGTTTGGCGACGGCGCTGATACGCGTCAGGCCCATGTCAATGCCGACAGGGTGCAGGTGCTCGCAGTAAGCCAGCCAATCTTCAAGAGTGTTGAGGTTTTGCATACAGGCCCGAATTGTCGCGCACGGGCCAAAACCCTGGACTCAGCGGGCGAAGCGATCGGTTGCGGCGACCAGCCGATGCAAGATGCCGGGCTCGCTGAAAGCATGGCCGGCATCGGCGACCAGCTGGAAATCGGCCTCGGGCCAGGCGCGGTGCAGGTCCCAGGCGGTTTTGGCCGGTGTGGCCACGTCGTAGCGGCCCTGCACGATCACGCCGGGAATCCCGGCCAGCTTGTGTGCATCGCGGATCAGCTGGCCCTCTTCGAGCCAGCCGGCGTGCACAAAGTAGTGGTTTTCTATGCGCGCGAAGGCCAGCGCGAAATCATCGTCGCCGTGCAGCGCGGTGAAAGCCGGATCCGGCAGCAGCGTGATGGTCTGGCCTTCCCAGAGGCTCCAGGCGCGCGCGGCCGCCAGCTGCGCCGCCCTGTCGCTGCCGACCAGGCGTTTGCGGTAGGCGGCCATCAGGTCACCGCGTTCGGCCTCGGGAATCGGCGCGAGAAAGCCCTCCCACAGGTCGGGGAACAGCCAGGAGGCGCCTTCCTGGTAGTACCACAGCACTTCGGCGCGCCGCAGCGCGAAGATGCCGCGCACCACCAGTTCGGACACCCGGGCCGGATGCGTCTGCGCATAGGCCAGCGCCAGCGTGCTGCCCCAGGAGCCGCCGAACACCAGCCAGCGCTCCACGCCCAGCAGGCTGCGCAGCCGTTCGATGTCGGCCACCAGGTGCCAGGTCGTGTTGTTGTCCAGCGAGGCGCTGGGACGCGAGCGGCCGCAGCCGCGCTGGTCGAACAGCAGCACGCAGTAGCGCTCGGGGTCGAACAGGCGGCGATGCTCGGGCGAGCAGCCCGCGCCCGGGCCGCCATGCAGGAACACCGCCGGCTTGCCCTTGGGATTGCCGCACAGCTCCCAGTAGACCGAGTGGCCGTCGCCGGTTTCCAGGACACCGGTGCGAAAAGGCTCGATGGGCGGGTACAAGACGGTTTGGGAGGAGTCGGTGGGCGTGGCCGAAGCAGCGGTCATGAATGGGACATCCGTGAAATGTTGAAGCGAACAGGGGCTACCGGGTGGCAGCATCGTTTGATTATTCCAGCCTCGCAGGCCGCAGGTGCAGCCGCTACATCTGCCAGAATCACCGCATGATCATTCTCTACGGCATCCCCAATTGCGACACGGTCAAAAAGGCCCGTGGCTGGCTTACCGAGCATGGCGTCGAGCACCAGTTCCATGACTTCAAAAAACAGGGCGTGCCGCCCGAACAGCTGGGGCGCTGGGCCCAGGCCGCCGGCTGGGAAACGCTGCTCAACCGCAAGGGCACGACCTGGCGCAAGCTGGACCCGGCAACCCAGGCCGGCGCGCAGGACAGCGCGAGCGCCCAGGCCCTGATGCTGGCCAACCCCAGCGTCATCAAGCGCCCCGTGGTGGACTGGGGCAAGGGCATCACCGTCGGCTTTGATGCCGCGGCCTGGGCGGCGCGGGTCTGAACGCCGATGCGCATGCCGCGCACCTTCACACAAATAGGTGTTTTTCCACGCTTTTTGGACCGCTTTCGCAGCGCTTTACCGTTCCTGAAGAGCTTTACAGCCGATTTACCGAACTCCGCGCCCCAAAACGGCTCTGACTTACTAAAATCGCACTAGCCGCCAGCGCCGCCGCCCGCACCCCGGGCAGCACCACCAGGCGGCGCAACTTCAGCCATTTGCTGAAAAGGGATTCGAACCATGAAAAAAGCACTCGTCCTCTCCACCCTCGCCGCGGCCGCAGGCCTTGCCGCCGTACCCGCCTCCGCCATGGACATCCTGGCGCGGGTGATTTCCAGCACGCCGGTGGTGCAGCAGGTCGCCGTGCCGCGCCAGGTCTGCACCAACCAGCCGGTCATCACGCAATCTCCCAATTCAGGCGCCGGCGCACTCATGGGCGCCATCGCAGGCGGTGCAGCCGGCAACGCCATCGGCAATGGCGGCGGCCGTGCGGTGGCCACGGTCATTGGCCTGGTCGGCGGTGCCATGATTGGCGACCGCATCGAGGGCTCGAACAACCAGGTCCAGAACATGCAGCAGTGCACGACGCAGACCTATTACGAGAATCGCCCCAGCCACTACAACGTGGTCTATGAATACCAGGGCACGCAGTACAGCACGCAGATGGCCAACGATCCCGGCCAGTACGTGCGCCTGCAGGTCACGCCGGTCGGCGCCATGACACCCGCTCCGCAGACCTTCCAGTCCGCGCCCCAGCAGCCGCAAGCCTACAGCCAGCCGATTCCCGTACAACCGGCTTACGTCGAGCAATCCCCGACCTATGTGCAACCGGCTTATGTGCAGCCCGTGGTCTATCCGGCTTATTACGCACCGGCCTACTACCGCCCCTACTACCCACCCATCGGCCTGTCGCTGAACTTCGGCTACAGCCGGGGCTACGGCCACCATCACTGGCGCTAAGGCCCTGAGGCCGCGGCTTCCGGTTCCATCAAAAAAGGGCGCTACCAGCGCCCTTTTTTTGTTGCCTGCCAATCATGGTGGCAAGAGCGCTCTTACTTCGGCGTCTCGATGAGTGCGCCCTTGAATAGCATCGGCCCCGTAGGCCCGCTGCCCGGCGGCACACCGCCCTTGGGCTCCAGCGTGATCGCCAGTGTCGGCACCTGCCGCATGTCGGTGCCCGCGGCGGCCAGGCGCACCACCGGGTCGGCATTGAGCACCCCCAGCGACTTCGGCGCCGCGCCGGGCGGCAAGGCCCACAGCTCCAGCGATTTGTCCGGCTGCTCGCGGAAGCCGCCCACGCGCTTGAGCACCAGGGTTTTGTTCTTCGGGTCAAAGGTCACCAGCAGCGAGGCCGAGGCCTTGTCATCCGTCAGCACGGCCACGTATTCGATCTCCGGCGTGGCCGTGAGTCTGGCCGACAGCTCGCTGACCTGCCCGCTCAGCCGCGAGTTCACATTCAGCCCGACAACGACCGCCAGCGCCGCAGCCACAGCACCGGCAGCGCTGGCGCCGCGCCACAGCCCCAGGCTGGCCCACCAGCCGCCCGCTGCCGGCGCAGCGCCGCGTGCGGCCTGCATGGCACGTGCCTCCTTGTCGGCCTTGACGAGGTTTTCAATGCGCGTCCAGACCGCCGGGCTGGGCGCCGCCTGCGGTTGCAGCTCGGCGACGGAGGACAGCCGGCTTTGCCAGACCAGGGCCGCGGCGCGCAGGGTGGCGTCGTCGCGCGCCAAGGCCTCGAAGCGGCGGCGCGCACCGCCGCGCAAGGTGCCCAGCGCATAGCTGGCCGCGAGTTGATCCATGAGGGAGGGGTTGTTGCGGATGTTCATTACGCAAACCTCGCCATGCAGCCGCGCAGCTGCTCAAGTCCGCGGCGTATCCAGGTTTTGACCGTCCCCAGCGGCAGCTTCAATTGTTCCGCCAGTTCGCTATGGCTCAGGTCCCGCAGGTAGGCCAGGCTCACAACCTCGCGCTGCTTCTGTTCCAGCTTGTCCAGGCACTGGTGCAGTGCCCAGGCCTGTTCGCTGGCCTGTGTGGTGTCCATGGGGTTGGGCGAGTCGCCCGCCACGGTGTCCGACAGCACGTCGTCCAGTTCCTGCATCAGGTCGGCCCGGTCGGACGTTCGGCGGCGCAGGAAATCCAGGCCGCGGCTCCTGACGATCAATCCCATCCAGGCCATGGGTGGCGAGAGCGTGGCCTTGTAGTCGCCGGCAATGCGCCAGATGTTCAGGAAAGCCTCCTGCAGCACGTCTTCGGCCCATTCGCGATTGCCCACCACCCGCACCGCGACACCGTAAAGCTTGGACGAACTCAGGTCGTACAGCTGCCGCAGGGCTGCTTCATCGGCCCGGGCCACACGGTCGATCAGCGCGATCAATTGGAGGTCCGGGCTTTCTGGTTTCATGGCGAACATTGTGAGGTATTGACAGGGGATACGCGACAGAAGGCCCAACGGATTCACGGCGACCCGCCCCCGGGGCGCGGCGTGACCTAAAATCAGGGGTTTTTGGTGCCGCCCCAGCCCTTTTCCCCGTCCTTTCCCGCCTTTTCCCGCCCTTCCCTGCTTTTTTCAGACCCCTTCTTCATGCCCACCGAAAAAATCGACAACGTCAGCGTCAGCACCCAGGCCAATGTGTACTTTGACGGTAAATGCGTGAGCCACGGCATCACCTTCGCCGACGGCAGCAAAAAATCGGTGGGCGTGATCCTGCCGGCCACCCTGACCTTCAACACCGGCGCGCCCGAGATCATGGAATGCGTGGCCGGCGCCTGCGAATACAAGCTGGCCGGCAGCGACAGCTGGATGAAGTCCTCAGCCGGCGAAAAATTCAGCGTCCCCGGCAATGCCAAATTCGAGATCCGCGTTGCCGCAGGCGAAGCGGCCTACCACTACATCTGCCACTTCGGTTAAAAAACGTCTGGAGCCATCCAAAACCGCTCCTTTATTCATAGCTGCTTGCGCATATTTCACACGGGCTAGAGGCACATTCAATGTCAAACACCATTCTCCAAAACATCCCCGCCAACCAAAAGGTCGGCATCGCGTTCTCTGGCGGCCTGGACACCAGCGCCGCGCTGTTGTGGATGAAGCAGAAGGGCGCCCTGCCCTATGCCTATACCGCCAACCTGGGCCAGCCCGACGAAGCCGACTACGACGAGATCCCGCGCAAGGCCATGGAATACGGCGCCATCAAGGCGCGCCTGGTCGACTGCCGCCCACAACTCGCCGCTGAAGGCATTGCAGCGCTGCAAAGTGGCGCCTTCCACATCACCACCGCCGGCGTCACCTACTTCAACACCACGCCGCTGGGCCGCGCCGTCACCGGCACCATGCTGGTGTCGGCCATGAAGCAGGACGACGTCAACATCTGGGGCGATGGCTCCACCTTCAAAGGCAACGACATCGAGCGCTTCTACCGCTACGGCCTGCTGACCAACCCCGCGCTGAAAATTTACAAGCCCTGGCTGGACCAGCAGTTCATCGACGAGCTGGGCGGCCGCTCTGAAATGAGCGCCTTCATGACGGCCAACGGCTTTGGCTACAAGATGAGCGCCGAGAAGGCCTACAGCACCGACAGCAACATGCTGGGTGCCACGCACGAAGCCAAGGACCTGGAAAACCTCAACAGCGGCATCAAGATCGTCAACCCCATCATGGGCGTGCCCTTCTGGAAAGACGACTGCGTCGTCAAGGCCGAAGAAGTCAGCGTGACCTTTGAAGAAGGCCGCCCCGTCGCACTGAACGGCGTCGCATACCCAGACCTCGTGAGCCTGATCCTCAAGGCCAACGAAATCGGCGGACGCCACGGCCTGGGCATGAGCGACCAGATCGAAAACCGCATCATCGAAGCCAAGAGCCGCGGCATCTACGAAGCCCCCGGCCTCGCGCTGCTGTTCATCGCCTACGAGCGCCTCGTCACCGGCATCCACAACGAAGACACCATAGAGCAATACCGCGACAACGGCCGCAAGCTGGGCAGGCTGCTGTACCAGGGCCGCTGGTTTGACAGCCAGGCCATCATGCTGCGCGAGACCGCCCAACGCTGGATCGCCAGCGCCATCACCGGCACCGTCACGCTGGAACTGCGCCGCGGCAACGACTACTCGCTGCTGAACACCGAATCACCCAACCTGACCTACGCGCCTGAGCGTCTGAGCATGGAGAAGGTGGAAGACGCGCCGTTTTCGCCGCTGGACCGTATTGGGCAACTGACGATGCGTAACCTGGACATCACCGATACGCGCGCCAAGCTGGGGATTTATTCCAATGCCGGGATGCTGGAGCTGGGCAAGGGGGATGACTTTTTGAAGTTGGGTAAGTAAGCCAAGATCAATAGCTTTAATGGAAAAGCCCGCGAAAGCGGGCTTTTCTTTTTCTAGGTATCAAGCCCCGTCAGGTGCCAGAAATTTGATAGATCGTAAGGGTAGACGCCTACGTGCCGTGTCGGACAAGCGGTCATAGTGCTCATCCCACAGATCAAACAGTTTTTCTAGTCCGATTAGGGTGACGCGGCGCTTCTCTTGCGTGCGCGCCTCGGAAATGGCGTCTTTGGTAAAACCACCAGTGCACACAAATAGGCCCACATCTTCATCGCCCAAGAGGGCCATGAACGATCGCAAACCGTCCACGCTCACGGCCTGCTGTTGCCGTTTGACCTGTACCTTAATGCGCGGCGGACGTGTGCCCAGCACGTCTGGCTGCGCCAAGATATCGATGCCACCATCTTTCCCCGGCGGCGACACCCAGGCCACGTAGTAGTCCATGGCGCGCAGCAAGTCTGCCACCAGCTCTTGAAACTCGTACGGCGGCATGTTGCGCAGGTACTGCGAAATCTCGGCCCAAGCGTGTTCTTCGGCTTCTTCAAACGTAATTCTTACCGCTTTGGCCGCATTGTCGCTGTCTAGCGGCTCTGCGTCTCCTGCGCCTACAGCAGGCACGGGCCCTGCATCTGGCTGGGCAGAACGCCAGGCGTTGTAGAGCTTTACGGCCTGGCGATAAAAGGCCTCCGGATCTTGTAGCTCCGCATGCACCTTGCGACCTTCGTCAGTGATGGACCAAATGCCTTTGTCTTTAAGCAGCCAACCTGCCTTGACACAATCCACCGTTGCAAAGCGCACGATCTTGTCAAAGCGCCGCCCTCCAGACTCATAGGTGTCTGTCTCATAGGGCGTGAGCGTGACCCGCTCCGATAGTGTTTGCAGCGCCTCGCTGGCCCGCAGTCCATCGGTCTTGGACATAAGAATGTTGAACAACTCGCGTAACAGTTCGCCGGTACGGCGGCGTGTAATTTCAGCCATAACACTACCTTTCAACTAATCGATGCAAGCTCTGCACACCAAGCCTGGACCCGCGCGGGCTCCATTAAGGCCAGCCCCAACAAATCATGTACCTCGTGATGAGGCTCACTGAGTAGCAGATCATCTTTCCATTGCTGCACATGGAGCTCGACGTCTTGTTGTGTTTGTCTTAGTTGTTGTTGCGCTATTCTTCTTCGTTCACGTCCAGACAGCACACCTTGTTGCTTGGCATATTCGGCCTTGAATTCACGTGTCCACCTACTTGATAAATTGAGTAGTGCGTCTAGCTTGGCTGCTTTGGGCTGATCGGCAGGGGTGACGGCCGAGCACTGCACAGAGAGATCAGCCAGCACGTAGCCCAAACGCACCGTGCCATTGCCCGGACGCAAGTATGGATGAAACCAATCGGCAAAGCTGCCGTTGGAATGAACAGGTTTTTTACCCTTGTTCGGTGCCTCGTTGCAGGTGCTGCAAATTAAAAAGAGGTTGTCTGCACAAACGCTCAGCAGCGGAAACCTACTCTCGAGAACCCAATGATCAACCTGCGGAGTGTCGCCTAGCAGGCCGCCGCATAGTACGCAAACCTCACGCGCATCGGGGGCTGGATTCAGGCGATGGGTATTGCGAAAGGCGGTCACGTAGTCGGCGTAGTTCACGCCAGCAGCAGCCGTGGGCGTGCCATTGGGCAGGTAAGGCAAGCCACTCTCAAATCCCTTTTGGTAGAAGGATTCAAATAGCTCTTTGAAAGCGATCCAGTCCGACTCGATTGCAACCGGGCGATTGATTGGCCACGGTGTTGGTATGGGTTGAAATTGGGTTGCAAGAGCAGAGACAGTCTGTATCCAAGCCCCCAAGGCTGTCTTCTGCGCCGCAGGCATGGCCGCAACCGTTTGTGCACGACTCAATAACGATTGACCGGCGTCAACGCGCTGGAGAAATTCCCACAACCAATTCGCCTCAATCGTGCTGGCAAGCACGGGGGGCTGTAAACCCTGCAGGCTGATGTGGGCACCTGTGATCGCAGGATCACACAACCACAGCGCAAAACGCCGCATCAACTGCTGGCAGGCAGCCAGAGCCGGAGAACACGCAACGCGATGGATGGGTTTAAGCATTGCCCCCCCGCCAAGTATTGAGCAAAGTGCGCAGCTCGCTGCGATAGAAGCCCGAGCCCATTCGGGCGATCAGGCGCTCCAAGTCGGCCACTTCGTCTGGCGTGCCGGTAGCTTGACGGAGCTTGCCCTCAATGAACTCCTGAGCGCGTTTGCCAATGCTATCTTCCGCCCCGAACACCGTCATCATTAGCGCACTGGGATCGGTCGCGAACGTCGGTTCGTCCACACTGCGGACGGTCGAACCATTCTGCGTTTTCTGCACCATCACGATCTCGTTGTTGAACACATCCGAGAGCACGATGGCCGAATGGGTGGATATCAACACGTCGTTGGACGTGTGACCAATGGCGTCGTCGATGATGTCGACAATCTCGCGCTTCCATTTATCGTTGAAATGGGTCTCGGGCTCATCGAGTAGTAGCAAGGCGTCCTGCTGGCCTTGCAGCAAGTGAAACAGCGCCATGCGGCCCAGCACCATCTGCTCTCCGTCCGAAAGTTCCTCGTAGCGCAATACGCCAATGTCGGGCGAACCGGGCTCGGCGCTCCCGGCAGGCACGGCCGCGCGGCGCAAGCGCAGCAGCACATCGTCAAACAAGCCAGCCTGGTTCAACTCTAGCAAGCGGGTAAAGAGCTCAAAGCTTCTGGCATCCTTTGCGCCACCCAGCAAGGCCCACAAGGCTTCGCCCTGGCTGATGCAGGTTTGCAACTCATCGCGGGCGGGAGACAAAAAAGACTGCCCTTGAGTGTCGAATGGTCCGTTGAGGTCGAACCAAACTGTGCGACGCGGTTCCACCGGATGCGGCTCGACAATCACCTCGCTCGCGCACAGCCACCAATCGTGGGCGGTCTCGCACAGCTTGCCATCCCATTGATCTGTTTGCAGGCGCGAGCGGAACGCGACTGAAACCAAATGATGCCAGCCGCCACGCTCCAGTAGCTCTTGCAACGGGCTCCTATTGTTTTCACGCCCACGCAGCTTGGCCATCACGGCATCAGCTTCCGCCCGTAGCGGAGTGTCTGCTGCTTCAACAAGGGCCTGCGGCAGGGCCACTGCCAACAATGCGCACTTGAGCAGCGTTGCATCCAGCAGCACTGGGCGTCGAAATGTTTGCGTCTCGGAAACTGACACGCCCTTATCGGTGTCTTGCGTTGCGCGGAAGGGTGGTCTCACCGCAAGTAGCGCGCGCTCGTGCGCAGCAGTCCAACCCGCGGGGCGCTCCTCATCTTCGGCGTTGTCAATGTTTAGCTGCCACCCGTCCGCGTTCTGGTTTCGACTCCACACCGAGCGCCAAGGGCGTAGGTCACCAGTTGTGTAGGCCAGCACAGCCGACGGTAATGCAATCTGCGGTGGCGAGCTGTCGCGAAGCGGCCAGCTGCCGAGGGCAATCAGTGCCGAGAAACCGGGCACTATCGGCACACCCTTGAGGTCCAGGTGTTCGATGCAGGCATCGAACACCTCCTGGCCATTCTGATCGTCAAAGGCAAAGCGCTCGTGCAGCCACAAGCTGGCTCGCTGCCGGCTGCCCGGGCAGTGTAGGAGCAGGGTACGGTGGTTCGGCGACCCGCGCGCGCCCAGTTCATACACCAAGCTCACTGGAAATGCCGGCACACGTAGGTCCGCCAGCGCAAGAAATACCTCGGCCACAGCGCGCAGCAAGTTGGATTTTCCGCTGCCATTCACCCCCACCACAAAGCGAATGGCGCATTCACGGGCCAGCGGCGAACCGCTGGCAAAACACACCTTGATGTCGGAGATCGGTGGGTAGTTCTTCAGGTGCAAGTAGCGCAGACGCATTACTCGAGCTCCTCATCTGTACTGCGCGCCAAAGCCGTCCGTAAGGTCTTCACGTCTGCCATGCGCGCGAATTCTTCCGGTCGCAGGGGACGAAAGGCCTTTAGGTAGTCGTGCTCCCCGCTATCCGGGTCTTGCTTAGGCAGGGTGATTTTGGCGATCAGCCCCAGCGCCGCCAATTGGCTGAGGGAACGGCGGATGCGATTGCCGTGGGACTGGCCGAAGGCTTGCAAACGCTCGGTCAAGGCCGCGTCGTCGCAAAAGCGGGCAAATATGTCTGGGTCTTCCACCAACAAGGGCAGGCCACTTTGTTGGCAATATTCGGTGAAGGCCGCCAGTACCTGACGCTGGAACTCACTGAGCTCACCCAGTAACCAGTGGCGCGCGGGGCGTGCGGTTAGGTCAGCTTGTGCCGCAAAACTGATTTTGGCTGTTCCGGCCAATGCGACCTTAGTTCCGCGCTCGCGAAGCAGGGTGTCCCGCCTGTGCGCCGCCTCTGCGACTTCGGACGAGTGCAGCTCGCGCCAAGCGGCTGTTGCATCGCCTGTGAGTGCCTCTATCTGCAACACTTCCTGCATCGTAGAAAACTGCTCCCTAGCCACCCGCGACTGCTTAAACAAGTCCAGCAGGCCTGTTAGGCGCCTAGAAAACTCTTGCTGCAACGTGGCAGGTGGCTTTGGAAGTTGTATGCCGCGAACGATGTCCAGGTTAAGGTTCTCTTGCTGCCCTCCACGCCCCAGCGCTCGCACAGCTTCGTAAGAAAGTTGCAGCCAGATCCAAAGGTAGTCCGGAATCAGTTCATCACTTGGCAACAATGCTGCACAAGCCTGATTGCACGCAGCATCGATCAACAACTTTCCTGTGCGTCCTCGCGTCTGCCCTTGCCCATACATGGCCAACATAATCGTTTGTTTGGGATAAAGCTTGGCATTGCTACGCTGAATGCCGAGCTCTGATACTCGTTCTTCAGTTGTGACGATCAAGCCATCCTTAAGATCAGTAGACTTCACCCAGGCATGGGCAGTCCCATAGCTGTCGGCTTGCTCGCGCGGTGGAGTTCCACCCGTCGCGACGGTGACAAATTTCCCAAGCTTTACGACAGGCCACCGCGCATTGAATTTAGGGTTTGGATCACCAAACATTTCAACGAACAACTGACGCTTGGCTCTGACGAGAAGCTCATCAAAGTCATGTCGAAGTTTCGCCACCTCCTCCGTCTGCCGCAGCAGATCGACAATCCGCTGCTGTTCGGGAAGTGTAGGGAGTGGAATCTTGAACGAGGCGAGTACATCACTTTCGATACCCGCCTGACTTACCCAGCGCTTCGCGCGAGTTTTAGCATATCCCATCGACCACAACAGGTGCAGATAGCAAGCGAGATACTCGGGCAAGGCCAAATCTCGGCATACCCGTAAACGCGTCATGTGGTTAGAAAAAACGAATTCGCCTTCTTTGTCAAAGACTGCGGTTTTTCCTACCCACTCTTCGCTGTTGGTGTTGTTGAAAATCACATCACCGATCGCCAGCGAATAGCGTGCCGTCTCTCTTTCACTGGCTGTGATGTGTTTGATGCCTTCCAAACTGATCTTGCCATCCGGTGTGACGTTGTGCGTACGGATCTGTGGCGTTGTGCCTTCATCTTCATCGCCAGGCTTTTGAGCGAAGCCGGGTTGGATATCCTCAACCACGGCGCGCACCGTGGTCTGTATCCAGGTTTCAGGCAAACTCATGCCCGCCCCTCCACCATCGCCAGCAGCTGGTCCAAGCCTTTGATGATGTCGTGCTCGGTGGTCTTCAGTGCGCCGATCAGCTCAGCCACGCTTTTTTCGCTCTTAAGTTGGGTAAAGTCAAAAGGTTTGTACTGCCCAGCGGACAGGTTCCAGTCGCGGGCCTCGATGCAGTCGGGGTCGAGCAGGCCTTCCTTGAGCGTGCCTTTGTCATCGTAGAGGCCGTCGGCCAATATAGCTTGCACATACGGCGGACGCACCAAGCCGTCGGCATCGTGCGAGCCGATGAGCTGGCCATCTTTACTTTGCCATTCGTCATTGCGCGCCCAGTCGCGCACAGCCACCACCCAGTGCTTGGCAGCCTTGAGGTCAGTGGCCTGGTCGACGGCCAAGCTGCGCAGGGTGACATCGAAGCCATCGACCTTGGCAACTTCGCGGGCAATGACTTCCAGCGCTGCGTTGAGGTCGGCAACCGGCTCATGAGGGCTAAACAGCACCGTGGGCGCTTGTGTGGCAGCGTGCTTGTGATAGGTAAGGCCCGCGTTGAGTGCGTCCTTAACCATGTCCTTCCATAGCTGGAGTGCCGGGCCGTCCTCTGATTCAAAAAAGCGCTGCACATCGCGCGCGGCGCGGTTGAATTCCTGTTGCGGCACCTTGACGGCCTTTTGCCATTCGGCCAATGCTTTGTCGCCGTCCATTTGTTTGACAGCGGTGCCAGCATCTTTCCACTTTTCCCACACAGGCTTGGTCGCTGGTGCAAAGAACGCAATTACTTGGTCATACAGCATTCGACTTGCGCTGTTTCGCACTTGGATTTCGGCTTCTTTGGGATTCCTCGGAATGTCAGGAAACAGCTCGTGAATACCCCAAACCTGACCGTCCCACATGCTGGTGTCAGGCAGCGAGGCAAAGGCTTCACCTGCAGGAGTGAGTTTGTCGGCGGTATCGCGCAGAAGAGCCTGGCGCCAACGCTCGAGGTGAAAGCTGGGTTGCAACAAGGTTTTCTCATTGCGCTTAGCGCCTGAGCGCCCATGGGATATCCACGTCTTGAACTTTTCGAGCGCGTCCCAAAGGTCGTTTTGCTGACCGGGGCGGGCGTTGCGCTTGGCGTCCTTCGAATAGCCATCTTCTTCTACCTCATAGAACCATACGTGTTCACTGAGTGGTACCGCGTTGCTGGGCAAGGTCTGTTTACTATCGCGGCGCGTGACTTTGCGAAAGATCACGATGGAGGTTTTGACACCGGTATAGGGCTGAAACACACCACCAGGAAGGGAAATGATGCCCTCAACCACATGCTCTACAAGCAACTCTCGACGTAGCCGCACATGAGCATCGGTGTTACCGAACAACACACCCTCGGGAATGATCACCGCGCAGCGCCCACCAGTATCCAGCAAGTCGAGCATCAACCATAGAAAAAGCAGCTCGCTCTTATTGGTGATCGATTCGTCTTTCTTCTTGCCGCCGCCGCCGACGCGCGGGAACAATACAGAGTCAGGCTCCAGGTCGCCGCTATCAACCGTTCCGGTAAAGGGTGGATTGGCGAGGACGTATTGATAGGTTCCCGGCTCTAGCAGTTCCTTAAGCTTGGCCTTGCCCTCGCGTCTACTGAGCGAATCGCCCTGCAACAAATGCGGATCGGTCACGTCGTGCAGCACAAGGTTCATCCAGCCGATGCGCGCCATGGTGCGGTCGTTATCTAGGCCAATGAAGTTGGCACCGTTGTGGATAGCCGCGTATTGCTCGGGTGTGGCGGCAGCGCCATCGGTGCGGTGCGGGGTCCCGTCCCATTCCAGCACGAGGTTTTCTTGCGCCGAGTATTTGCGCATCAGATGTTGCTGGGTGCTGAACAAGAAACCACCCGTTCCGGCAGCCGGGTCTATAACGCGCTGACCGGGCTCGGGGTTGAGTAACTCAACCATAAAGCGGATCAAATGACGCGGGGTGCGAAACTGGCCGTTCTTGCCGGCAGTGGCCACTTCGCTCAGCAGATACTCAAAGGTGTCGCCCATGATGTCTTGGGCAGCAGAACCTTCACCGGCGCGGACAAATAGTTGATCAATGGCATCAATGGCGTCGCTCAGCACCTTGCCCTTGTTGGGATCGAGCTGAAAGTAGGCATCGGCCATGCGGTTATGCAGGCTATTAAGTTCGTCGCTACCGGTTGAATCCGCCCCACTAAGCCGGCTTTCGATTGAGCGCAGCCAAGGGAAGACGTTGTCGATCAGGTTTTTAACATCCGTCTTTTCTTCGCGGATGTAGCTCCACTTGCATCTATCCGGCTTCCACTCAGGTGGGTCACTTTCTCGCTTTTCGTAAATAGACACGTAGGGCTTACCCGCCTTTTGAGCTGAAGTAGCGCGGTTGACGTCAATAGTTTGCAAACGCCGCAAGAAAATTAGATATGTGATTTGCTCTACTGCGACGAGCGGGTTCGTAATACCTGCGGCCCAGAAGCGGCTCCAGAGTTCGTCGACTTTTTTCTTAATATGAGGGGCAAGCATTCAGTGGTGTCCTTGATGGTTCAGGCAGCCTCATCCAACAGCTGGCTGGAGAGGTTGATGAGTTCGTCGATGTCCTGCGGCGGAAAAAGTGTTTCCACTCGGCCCACGCGCGATAGCGGCGGCTCGCTAAGCGCAGCGCGGGTAATGCGCCCGTGGCGTAGCACAGCAGCTTTTACAGCCCGCAGGAAGTTGAGTTGGTTGGCACGTAAGTATCCATGAGCGGCAATGAATGCATCAAACGCGGTATTGATGCGCTGCTCGCGGTTGGGCAGATTCGTCCCCTCGCACAGTATGTGACGCAGGACATCGGTCAACGACGCGGCAGGGGCCTCAAAAGCTTTGCGCAAGGTGTCTTCGGTGACGAAGAGATCCGTCTGGTTCAGCGTGTCGCTGATTCGCTCCAGTTCGTCATCGCCCAACTGCTCGCCTTGCTTGAGTTTGGCGAGCTCTGGAAGTTGGTCGGCTAGCCGTCGCACCAGTGCCTCAACCTGCTCGCGATAGCTTTCTGCAAATGCGCCTTCGCCAGTAGGCCCGTAAATGATCCAACTACGCTGGGTGATGCTGTCTGGCAGATTGATTTCGACCGTGTGGCTAGGCGTTGTGGTGCGGAAGCGCATTAGCGGGGCGAATACGGCCTGAAGTGTGGTCAAACGGTCGCCATCCAGGTGTTGCCAGAAGCCAACTGACTGCACCCATGCGCGTTTTTCAGCCACTCGTTGCACCTCAGGGATGTTCTCGGCTAGGCTGCCTACAGCCTCTTGGACGCGTTCGCGCACCTTGGTTTGTTCGGAGGCATCACCCTTGAGCCAGGCAACGGTGAGGCGTTCGCACCAGATGCGAAATTGAAGCTCATCCAGACCAGCAAATGGGGCAAGTCGCATCAAAGGTGCGATGGTCTTGGACAGGTGCTCCATCGCGCTTTGGCTCGGGATCGGCCATTGCGCTACCAATGCATCGAGATCATCCCAATGCGGACGCACATTGATGCTGTGGCGAGGCAACGCTTGAAGCATAGCCAGTAAATCGGCAATAGCTGTTTGTGTTTCTAGCTGTTGGGCATGCAGCAGCTGCCATTTTTCCAGTCGTAGGCGAAAAAGGCGCACCGGTAGCGGTTCGCTGGGGTGATCTACCTCGCCATCGGGTTTGAGTTTGAAATATGCGAAGTTCTTCCAATGGTCGATGATCAGGAAGTCTTTCTTGATCTCGCCTGTGGTCTTATCAGTATGTAGCCGAGTGCCGCGCCCGATCATCTGCCAGAACTTGACTTTGCTGAAAACGGGCTTTGCGAAAACTAGGTTCTGTATAGCAGGAACGTCCACACCCGTATCTAGCATGTCTACCGAGATGGCCACACGCGGCATGGTGCGGTATTTGAAATCGTCCAACGTCGCGTCGGCGCGCTCCATGTGGCTATCGATGATTTCCGCCATGCCTTGGCGTTGCAATTCCGGATACAGGCGGTTAAAACCTTCGTAAAGCCGTTTGGCGTGGGCATGGCTGACCGCAAAAATGATGGACTTGTGCGGCAAGCCGCGCACGTCTTTGCGGCTTTTGTCCATGAACTCCCGCACCATGGCATCGTTAGTGCCCAAGTTGACGATGCCTTTCTCGATATCACTGCCCTCAAAATTCAGCTCCTCTAGCTCTACACCCTGATCGCGGGCCATCTGTTTCAGCGGCTCTGGCAATGCGTCACCCTGAATACCCTGAAGCTGAAAATTGGTTTGCGCGTCGAGTACTCGATAGTTCACCAAGTTCCGGTCAGCAATCGCCTGCTCATAGCTGTAGTAGTAGCTGGGTGCTCCGTCACCACATTCAAACAACTTAAACGTGTTGTGGTCGATGTAGTCAGTCGGAGTCGCGGTCAAACCGAGTTGGATAGCGTCGAAGTGGTCGAAGATAGCTTTGTAGCGCTGGTAGATGGAACGGTGACTTTCGTCGGCAACGATCAGATCGTAGTAACCCACCGACAAGCGCGAATACACCTGCATCATGCTGGGGTAGGTCGAGAACTGGATGCGCGCACCTGAGGTTTCGCCGGACTCGATTCGAGCCAAGCTTTCGCTGGGAAGATGTGACTTGAATTCCGACATTGCCTGGCGCACTAGCTCGCGGCGATCAGCCAGGAATAGCACCCGTTGCACGCGCTTTGAACGCAACAATGTATCTACAAGAGCAATGGTCGTTCGAGTCTTGCCGGTGCCCGTCGCCATTACTAGCAAGAAATTGCGCTTGGCTGCATCCACTCCCTCCGTAACCCGGCGGATAGCTTCGTTTTGGTAGTCGCGGCCGGCGATGTCGGGGTTGATGGAAACGCCGCTCAACGGTTCGGCAAACTGGCGTTGATGTCGCAGTCGTTCCAGATCGTCCCGAGTGAAAAAACCGGAGACTTTTCGTGGCGCGTACCGTTCGCGATCCCAGAATTGAATCTCTTTGCCGTTGGTGAGAAATACGAATGGATCAGTGCCAAATTTGGCTTTGATCGCATCGGCATAGTCCGCAGCTTGACGTTTTCCGGCGATTTCATCTCGGGATGATCGCTTGGCCTCGACTACCGCAATCGGCTTCCCGTCTGAACCGAGAAGTACGTAGTCAGCGAACTGCTCACTACCATAAGCACTATCTGGCTCAGAGGCACTAAGTAAAACCTCTTCAAGCAACGTGCGACGATTCCGAGACCAGCCTGCCTGCGCGAGCTGCTGATCAATCAGATTTGATCGAGTTTCAGCCTCAGTTTTGTCGCGGTAAACCATTGGAGCTGTATTAATACGATTTAGACGGAATCAGGCAAACAACCCTTGATGCTCCCGGCAATACTGCAACCCGCCAAAGCGCTTGGCGTTGTTCCAGCAGAACTTGCCTTCGGGGAAGCTGATCTTCTCACGGCAGTGGGCGCAGATCAGCTTTTTGGCCAATGAGGCGTCGGGCTGTGTGGGCGCCGGGGTGGCGGGCGCTGCTACAAACACTGGCGCCGCGGATTGAGGCTCCATCACGGCGTTAGCCAACTCGGGCTTGGGCTGCATAAAGTCCGGCAGCTCCAGCAGGTCTGGCGGTCGATGCTGGCGCTTGAGCTTCTCGCCCCATTCCTTGATGGTGTCTGGGCTTCGGATGTTGAGCATAGCCTTGAGCACAGCACCTGTACCGATGCGGTCCACCAGCTTTTCATGCCAGGCGCGGAACTGGTCTGCCTTGATGAGAAAGCTGGTGTCAAAGGCCTTGGCGTCTGGCCGCTGAATGATGGCTTGCGGGTGCATCAGCACCACGTTATGGAACTCGGGCAGCTTGTCGGTACGAGTGCTGATTTCAAGCCGTTCCAGCAGCTTGCCCAGGATGCGTGCGTGGCGGCGGCTTTGCTCGTAAGGGGAGGGAATGCCGTAGCGCTCCCTGCCGTATCGCACGGTAAATTCGCCATGGGTGTTGACTTCCAGGTCGCCTGAGTAGTTTTTGGTTTCAATCAGCACCATGTAGCCGGTGCGATTGATGACCAAATGATCAATTTGGGCCACCTCACCATCGATCTTGAACCGCAAGTCGTGCAACAGCACGTTGTTTTGGCCATCCTTGTAATGGCCGTCGAGGTGGAAGGCCGCTTCTCGCTCGCCCTTGATGCCGGCGGTCAGGTTGCGCAGTTCAACGCGCAGCCACTCTTTCTGGCGGGCGTCCAGCAGAGGTGACTGCTGTAAATCCTGCAGCAAGGCCAGGCGTTTGGACTTGTCGTCCGCTGATTTGATGAGCATGACTCCCTCCCCTCGAATTTCTTATTCAGCCAGCAGTGCAATGTACGCCGTGTAACTGTAGCTGCGGTTTTTTTTCTGCCCGGTCAGCTCGGTGACGATGCCCAAATCTTCCAGCACCTTCACCGCCGCGGTGGCAGTTGGGAAGCTGGTGGCCAGCTTCTGGCGCACCTGGTCGATTGTGAAGCGCGGCATCATGGGCAGCATTTCAAACAGGCGGTAGCTGCTGGGCGTTGCCTTGGGCGAAGCCAGCAAACTGCGACGGTCTGAAGCCAGCAGCGTGGCGATGGCCACAATGTTGCGTTCGGCATCCTGCGCGGCGACGGCCACGCCTTCGAGGAAAAACGCCACCCAGCCTTCCCAATCGCCTTCGGTGCGCACGTTGGAAAGGCGGCGGTAGTACTCGGCCTGATGTTGCTTGAGGTAGCCGCTGAGGTACATCAATGGCTCTGACAACAAGCGCCAATGCTCCAGCAGCGCGGCAATCAGCAGGCGCCCGATGCGGCCATTGCCATCCAGAAACGGGTGAATCGTCTCAAACTGCAGGTGGACCAGTGCTGTTTTCACCAGCGGCGGCAAGGGTTGCGCTGCGTCATGGATGAAGCGCTCGAGGTCTGCCAGCAAGGCGGGCACCCGCTCGGGCGGTGCTGGCACAAACACCGCATTGCCGGGCCGGGTGCCGCCAATCCAGTTTTGAGAGCGGCGCAACTCGCCTGGCTGCTTGCCGTTGCCGCGGGCGCCGTCCATCAGCAGCCGGTGGGCATCACACAGCAAACGCACGCTCAAGGGCAAGCCAGCCGGGTCACGCAGTTGCGACTGCACCCGCCGAAAGGCACGCAGGTAGTTGGTGACCTCTTCTACGTCGTCGGTGTTGCTGACTGCAAAGCCGGCTTCTTCGTCAAACAGGTCCGCCAGCGTGGCCTGGGTGCCTTCAATCTGCGAGGTCAGCAGCGCTTCTTTGCGGATGGCGCTGTAGAGCAGCCAGTCCACCGACGGCACCAGCCCGGCCACGCCGGACAAGCGGGCCAGCGCCAGCTCGGCCGCACGGTTGGCCTCCACAAAGGACTCGGGCGCCAGCGCTGGCTTGGCGGGCGGCAGTGCGTGGGGCACGAACGCCTGCACGGGCTCGCCCGAGGTGGTGGAGGTGGTGTAGGTACCGGTGCTGCGCATGGTGCTAAAGAAGTCTTTAATGGAGTCGAGTCACATTAAACCAATCTTTAATGTGAAGCGCAAGTATGAAAACAGGCTTGAACAGGGCGCAGATGCCCAGAAAAATTTAGCCTACCCACCCCGGCGCACGCCAACACAGCCGTTTTTGCCTGACCAGGTACTCCGGACGGCGCCCGTACGTGGTGGCTCGCAGCTAGTCGCCCCCGCCGCCGCAACCCGAGCCGCATCCGCTGCTGCCGTCGGAGCCGCTGCCGGAACTGTCGCTATCGCTACTGCTACTGGAGGACGACTCGCTGCCGCCAAACCCGTCGGCATCGCCGCTGTAGCTGCCGTCCGAAAAGCTTTCGCCGCAGTGGGCGCCGCCCTGCTCGCCATCACGGCGCACGCCCTTGCAATCGGCCATGTAGATGAAACCGCCGGGAATCGCAAACTTTGCATCGAGCGCGAACAGCAGGGGCAGGCGGCTCGGCTGCTTGGGGTTGATGGACTCGTCGCGGCAGGACCAGAACCAGGCGCGGCGCAGGCCGTCGTTGGTCGAGGCTTTGCGGCCCAGCACTTCGGCGGGCACGTGGTCGATGAAGCGCCCTATCACCAGGTCGCACCATTCGCGGTAGGCCGAGGTGTGCAGGATGAACTCATGCCACATGCTGTCGACCACCTGCGAGGGCATGGCGACAAAGCGCTTGTTGCTGCGCTGGCAGGCGATAAAGAACTGGCGCAGCCCGCGTTCTACCAGTTCGGCATCCCTGAGGCTCAGGTGCGGATAGGTGTCCATTAGCTTGCGCCGCAGGAACCTGGGCAGCGGCGTTTCACGGACCAGCCGGCCGCGCTCCCAGGTCGCCCACATTGCGACAAGAGATAGCATGCCGGCCAACGCAACAATGAGCAGCAGTGCCCCGTCCGGACGACGCCAGCCGGAAAATATCGAGCCTAGAAACAAGCAAACCCAGAGGAGGCCCAGTAATGTAGCGGCCAGGCCTGAATACTTCAGCGCCAACCGGCGTCCGAACGACACCTGCGGCCCCATGTAAACCTTACCCAAACGTGCCATATATCAGACCACCACCGGTTCGGGCTCGAGCAGGATGCCGAAGCGTTCATACACACTGGTCTGGATCGCCTTGGCCAAGGTCATGACCTCGCCGCCGGTGACCGGGTCGGCGGAGCCGCCGCGGTTGACCAGCACCAGCGCCTGCTTTTCGTAAACGCCGGCGTTGCCGACGGATTTGCCTTTCCAGCCGCAGGCGTCTATCAGCCAGCCCGCGGCCAGCTTCACCGAA
This sequence comes from Polaromonas sp. P1_H6, assembly GCF_056405195.1. Classification (NCBI taxonomy): domain Bacteria; kingdom Pseudomonadati; phylum Pseudomonadota; class Betaproteobacteria; order Burkholderiales; family Comamonadaceae; genus Polaromonas; species Polaromonas sp. P1_H6. The sequence goes on along the minus strand of NZ_JBFUCN010000006.1, from coordinate 124,128 downwards.
CCGTCGGCCAGGTGGTAATGGACGATCTTGGGCTCGCGCTGGATGATGTCGGCGCACTGCTCGGGCGACACCGTGGGGTTCTTGAAAAAACTGCCGGCGTTGCCGATCACCTGCGGATCGGGCAGCTTGGCCTTGCGGATCTCGCAGATCCATTCGTAAATCTGCTGCGCATCAGGTGCGTGGATGCCGGACTGCTGCATTTTTTTCTCGATGTCGGCATAGCCCAGCACCGGCTTCCAGGCCTTGGGCAGGGCCAGGCGCACGCGGGTGATGAGGGCCTTGTCGGCCAAGCCGAAGCCGAAGCCGTGGCCGCCCGGCCCGGGCGCCGCGCTGCTGTGCTTGAACACCGAATCGCGGTAACCGAAAGCGCATTGGGCGGCTTCAAGGGTGAAGGGCTGGCCCGTCGTCAGGTCCACGGCGTCCAGCGACTCGAAGCGGTCCTGCAGTTCAACGCCGTAAGCGCCTATGTTCTGCACCGGCGAGGCGCCCACCGTGCCCGGGATCAGCGCCAGGTTTTCCAGCCCCGGGTAGCCGTTTTGCAGGGTCCAGGTGACCAGCTCGTGCCAGTTTTCGCCGGCGCCGGCCTCCACGATCCAGGCCTTGGCGGTTTCGCCCACCAGGCGCTTGCCCATGATTTCGACCTTGAGCACCAGCGGCTTGACGTCGCCGGTCAGCACGATGTTGCTACCGCCGCCCAGCACGAACTTCGGGGCGGCCTTCAGGGCCGGGTCCTGCAGCACGGCGGCGATATCCGCCTCCCCGGCGATGCGGACCAGGCTCAGGGCCTTGGCCACGATGCCAAAGCTGTTGGAATGCTGGAGTGGAACGTTTTTCTCGACTAACATCCGGGGGATTGTCTCACCCCAACACCCGTAACAAAGACTCGCATCATGCCCTCTTTCGACACCGTTCTTGAAGCCGATCTGGTCAAGGTCAAAAACGCCGTGGAAAACACCGGCAAGGAAATCGCCACGCGCTTCGACTTCAAGGGCACCTCCGCCTCCATCGAGCTGAAGGAAAAAGACATCACGCTGATCGGCGACAGCGACTTCCAGCTCGACCAGATGAACGACATCCTGCGCAACAAGCTCACCAAGGCCGGCGTCGACATCCGCTTCCTCGATGTCGGCAAGTCCGAAAAAATCGGCGGTGACAAGGTCAAGCAGGTGACCAAGGTGCGCAACGGCATCGAGGCCGAACAGGCCAAGAAAATCCAGCAGCTCATCAAGGGCAGCAAGGTCAAGGTGCAGGCCTCCATCCAGGGCGACGCGGTGCGCGTGACCGGCGCCAAGCGCGACGACCTGCAGGCCGCCATGGCCATGATCCGCGCCGAAATCAGCGACTTCCCGCTGAGCTTCAACAACTTCCGCGACTAGATAGAAATAACCATGACTCCCATGCTTGGCACTTCGCGTGCGGCACGCTTGCTGCTGGCGCTCGCGCTATTGCCCGCCGCCGCGCAGGCCCAGACCGTGGGCCTGGCCGGCATGCTGGGCAACAAGGCCTTGCTGATCGTGGACGGCGGCCCGCCCAAGACCGTCGCCCCCGGGGAAACGCACAAGGGCGTCAAGGTCGTCTCTACCTCCGGCGACCAGGCCGTGGTGGACCTCGACGGCAAGCGCCATTCCCTGCGTATCGGGGATGCGCCCATGAGCGTGGGTGCCAATGGAGGCCCCGGCACACAAGCCGGTCAGGGCAGCCGCATCGTGCTGACGGCCGGTAGCGGCGGGCACTTCATGACCCAGGGCCAGATCAACGGCAAGATGGCCCAGTTCCTGGTGGACACCGGCGCCAGCGCCGTCTCGATGTCGCTGGCCGATGCCGAGCGCATGGGCATTGACTACAAATCGGGCCGGCCCGTGCAGCTGGGTACGGCCAACGGCACCATCCTCGGCTGGCAGACCACGCTCGCCTCGGTGCGCGTCGGTGATGTGGAAGTCTTCAACGTGCCGGCCGTGGTGGCCGCGCGCGACATGCCCTTCATCCTGCTGGGCAACAGCTTCCTGACACGATTCCAAATGAATCGGACCAATGAAGAAATGGTCTTGACCCGGCGCTTCTGACCCTGCTTCGATCAAGAGCCACTCACAAAACCCAGCGAAGCGGTCCTGGCTAGGCGCGTCGCCGCAGACAGTACACCAGTACGGCAAGGCGGCGCAACAACGCCAGGAGGGTTTTTGAGGGGCTCAGCCCTTCTTGCCGCTACCGAGTTTCGACTCGGTCCCCTTGAGCAATTTGCTGATGTTCTCGCGGTGGCGATACACCAGCAGCGCGCTGATGGCGAACATCACCACCAGGATGGCCTTGTCGACATACCAGGCCTCGCGGTCACCGAACAGGTAGTACAGGGGCGCGAAAGCCGCCGAGACCAGCGAGGCCAGCGAGGAATAGCGCGAGAAGAAAGCGATGATCACCCAGGTGGCCAGCGTCGCCAGACCCAGGATCCAGCTCACGCCCAGCAGCACGCCCGCCGCCGTCGCCACGCCCTTGCCGCCCTTGAACTGGAAGAACACCGGGTACAGATGCCCGAGGAAAGCCGCAAAGCCGACGGCGGCCACCGTGCCGTCGCCCAGGCCGTAGTCGGCGCCGAACCATTTGACCAGCACCACCGGCAGCCAGCCTTTGAGGCCGTCCAGCAGCAAGGTCGCCACGGCGGCCGGCTTGCTGCCGGATCGCAGCACATTGGTGGCCCCCGGGTTTTTGCTGCCGTAGCTGCGCGGGTCGCTCAGGCCCATGAGCTTGCTGACGATGACCGCGAAAGACAGCGAGCCGAGCAGGTAGGCCAGCAGCGTGGCGCCAATTGAGTATGCGTAAACCATGGGTCTCCCTCTTTATATATGTGGTGGCTGCGGACCCTGGGGCCGGGGTCAGCCGTAGCCGGCGGCATTGTCCAGGCTGAGCGCGCAGTTCACCGATTTTGCACCGAGCAATGTGACACAGGCCTGCGGGTCTATCCCGACCAGGTAGCCGCGCCGCCCGCCGTTGATGGCGATTCTAGGCAAAGCCAGGATGCTTTCCTCGATATACACCGGCATGGCCTTGCGGGTGCCGAAGGGCGAGGTGCCGCCCACCAGGTAGCCGCTGTGGCGGTTGGCGACTTCGGGCTTGCAGGGCTCGACCGACTTGGCGCCTATCTGCCGCGCCAGGTTTTGGTCGAGACCTTGCGGTTGCCGTGCATCAGCACCACCAGCGGCCTGGCGTCCTGGTCCTGCATCACCAAAGTCTTGACGACGGTGAAGGGGTCAAAACCCAGCACCTCGGCGCTGTGCTGGGCGCCGCCGTGTTCCAGGTACTCGTAGGGGTGCTCGGTGAAGTCGACCTTATTCGCCTTCAACAACTGCGTAGCCGGAGTCTCGCTAACGTGATCCTTTTTGCCGTCTTTTTTGGCCATGGTGCAGCGCGCGCGACAAACCTGGGCTTACAGTGCCGGATCGCGCGATTCCCAGCGGATTTTGTCGATCTCGGCCAACACTTCGGGTGACAGTTTTGTGCCCCAGGCATCGAGGTCTTCATCCAGCTGCGCGACCGAGGTCACGCCGATGATGGTGCTGGCCACCTGCCACTTGGTGTAGCAAAAGGCCAGGGCCAGCTGCGTGGGCGTCAGGCCATTGGCGCGCGCCAGCGCGTTGTAGCGCCGCGCGGCGGCCAGTGCCTCGGGGCGGCCCCAGCGCTGCTTGCGCGTCGATTCGAATTTTGCGATGCGCGCCTCTTTCGGCGCGGCCGGGCCTTCGAAACCCGATTCGTCGTACTTGCCGGTCAGCAGGCCGAAGCCCAGCGGCGAATAGGCCAGCAGCGAAACGCCCAGGCGGTGCATGGTTTCATCCAGGCCGTTTTCCACGGTGCGGTTGATCAGGCAGTACGGGTTTTGCACCGCGGCCACGCGCGGCAGGCCGTGCTGTTCGGCCAGGCGCACGAACTCATGCACGCCGTAAGGGGTTTCGTTCGACAGGCCAATGGCGCGCACCTTGCCCGCCTTGACCAGGCCGGCCAGCGCCTCCAGCTGTTCATGGATGGAGGTGGCGGAACGCTCCTGCGCGGGGTTGTAGTACAGCGCGCCGAAGGCCGGCACGTGGCGTTCGGGCCAGTGGATCTGGTAGAGGTCTATCACCTCGGTCTGCAGGCGCTTGAGGCTGGCATCGCACGAAGCCACGATGTCCTTGGCCGTCATGCCGCTGCCGTCGCGAACCCAGGGCATGCCGCGCGAGGGGCCGGCCACCTTGGTAGCCAGCACCAACTTGTTGCGCGCCGACGGATTTTTGGCAAACCAGTTGCCGATGATGGTTTCGGTCGAGCCACAGGTTTCGGCGCGCGCCGGCACCGAGTACATCTCGGCCGTGTCGATGAAGTTGACGCCGCGCGACAGCGAACGGTCCAGGATGGCATGCGAGGTTTTTTCATCCACCTGTTCGCCGAAGGTCATGGTGCCCAGGCAAATAGGTGTCACCTGCAGGTCGCTGGAGCCGAGTTGGACTTTATTCATGGGATTTGCGCTTGATGCGGTTGGGGATGAGATAAGGGATGGATAAAAACGGGCTTGAGGCAGTGTTGCGTCAATGAAGAAGCGGTGTGACGAAGTTCACAAAGCGGCTAGTTTAAGGGCTTAACGCGCGGCTTGCTGAGGGCCAATTCGGGCCTTTGTCTTACAACTGCTCACCAATTGCCTGCCTAGTATTCACACTCCAACGATTTAATCGCTCGTGGCTGAATCCTGAAACGCCAACACGGCTTCATATACAGCTTCAAAACGACAATCGTCCAATTTTTCCCGAGGAGAACTTCCATGAACAAACTGACCACCACTTCCCTGAGCTGCGCCGTCCTGGCCGCCGCCATGCTTTCCGGCTGCGCCAACATGACGGAAACCCAGTCCGACACGGCCAAGGGCGCCGGCATAGGCGCTGTCGCAGGTGCGCTGCTGGGCGCGGCCACCGGCGGCTCCAAGGGCGCCGCCACCGGCGCGGTGCTGGGCGGTGCGGTCGGCGCGGGCGGCGGCTACATCTGGTCCAAGAAAATGCAGGACCAGAAAGCCGCGATGGAACGCGCCACCGCCGGCACCGGCGTGGCCGTGAGCCAGACCACCGACAACCGCCTGAAGCTGGACATCCCCAGCGACGTCTCGTTTGACGTGGGCCGCTCGGCCATCAAGCCCAACTTCGCGCCCATCCTGAACCAGTTCGCGACCAGCCTGAACCAGAACCCGGTCACGACGGTCACCATCATCGGCCACACCGACAACACCGGCTCCGACGCCATCAACAACCCGCTGTCGGTGGACCGTGCCGATTCGGCCCGCGACTACCTGGTCAGCCGCGGCGTGGCCCGCACCCGCATCGTGACAGACGGCCGCGGTTCGCGCGAACCGGTTGCCGACAACAGCACGCAGCAAGGCCGCGACAAAAATCGCCGCGTTGAAATCTACGTCGCCGAACATGTCGCAGCCCGCTGAGCATTGGCTAACCCATAAAAAAAGCACCTTCGGGTGCTTTTTTTATGTCTGCCTCAGGGCTATGACTGAGCCCTGAATCTCTCTTCTTCCTGCAATCGCAGAACCCGCCGCTGTACCTTGCCCGTCGTCGTCATCGGCAGCGCATCAATAAATTCAATCTCCTTCGGATACTCATAAGGCGCCAGCAGGTTCTTGACGTGGGCCTGCAGTTTCACCGTGAGCTCTTCGTCAAAGCGCGCCGCGCCGCCTGGATGCGCCGCACGGGCCGCGGCCTGGTCGGGCGCGATCACCACATAGGCCTTGACGACCGCACCGCGCTCGCGGTCGGGCTTGGGCACCACGGCCGCGTTGGCGACGGCCGCGTGCTTGACCAGGCAGTTCTCGATCTCGCCGGGGCCTATGCGGTAGCCGGCGGCCTTGAACACGTCGTCGGCGCGGCCCTCGTACCAGAGATAGCCGTCGGCGTCGCGGCGCGCCAGGTCGCCGGTGCGGCACCAGTCGCCGGTGAACTTGTTGCGGGTCGCGGCCTCTTTTTTCCAGTAGCCCAGGAAGAAGATCGGATCGGGATCGCCGTGGACGTCGTAACGGTTCACCGACACGTCACCCGGCACGCCCACCGCGCATTCATTCCCTTCGTCGTCGATCACCGCCACGCGGTGGCCCGGATAGGCCTTGCCCATGCTGCCGGGGCGCGCCGGCCACAGGCGGCTGCAGTTGCCGACCACGTAATTCATTTCCGTTTGGCCGAACATTTCGTTGACGGTCACACCCAGCTGCTCGCGGCAGTAGGCGAACACGGCGTCGCCCACCGCTTCGCCCGCGCTCATCATGGCCTGCAGCGTCATCCTGAAATGCTGCTTCGGTTTGGGATAGGCCTTCATCATGGCCTTGAGGGCCGTGGGGAACAAAAAGGTGTGTGTCACGCCCTGCGCCGCCATCAGGCTGAACGCCAGCTCGGGGCTGAAGCGCCCGTTGAAGGCGACGATGGGACGGCCGAAATACAGGCTGGGCAGCAGCGCATCCATCAGGCCCCCAGTCCAGGCCCAGTCGGCCGGGGACCAGAACACCGCGTCGGACTTCTTGTTGGTTTTGCCGTCAAAGCCAAACCAGTTGTGGCTGCAAACAAACCCCGGCAGGTTGCCGATAAGCGCCCGGTGCGGCAGCAGTGCGCCCTTGGGCGGGCCGGTGGTGCCGCTGGTGTAGATCAGGATGGCGCCTTCCTCGGCCTTGGTCTTGACGGCCGTGAAGACGCCCTTCTGCGCCGCGAGCGCGCTGCCGTAATCGAGATCGCCCTGGCCCTGGGCCGTGCCGGCGGCGATCACCGTGCGCAGCGCCGGGCAATGGCCACGGATCGCCTTGAGGCTGGCCATCGAGCTTTCGTCACAGATGGCCACCACGGCATCGCTGTCCTGCAGCCGGTACTCGAGCGCCTCGGGGCCGAACAGCATGGACAGCGGCATGGCCACCGCGCCCATCTGGAACACCGCCATATAGGCCACCGCGGTTTCCAGGCGCTGAGGCATCACGATGGCGACACGGTCGCCGCGCTTGACCCCGAGCCCCGCCAACACCTGGCTCAGCGCATCGGCGGCTTTCTGCAGTTCCTGGTAGCTGTGCAGCACGGTTTTTGCGCCCGGCTTGTGTATGCGTATGGCTGTCCGCGCCTCGGCCCGAGCCCAGCGGCCGCAGCAGGCCTCGGCGATGTTGAAAAATTCATCCACCTGCCAGCGAAAACCGGTGTGCAGTGCCGCGTAGTGGTCGGCTTGGGATTGGGGGACGGCCGGCTTGTCCCTGTGTTGACTGCGCTTGGCTTCGTGTCTCTTTATCATGGGGTCCAATGTACAAAGAAAAACGATCTTCCCGCAGCGAGTTTGTCCCTATACGCGGCCTCAGCTACCACGTTCGCCTCTGGGAAAGCCCCTCCGGCACCAACCCCGCGCTGCCGCCGCTGGTTCTGGTCCATGGCTGGATGGACGTCGCCGCCTCCTACCAGTTCATGGTCGACGCCCTGTCGGATGCCTTCGCACAAGGCCGCAGCATCATCGCGCCCGACTGGCGCGGCTTCGGGCTGACCGGCTCCGGCCCAGAGGGCAGCCCCGCTGACAACTACTGGTTTGCCGACTACCTGGCCGACCTGGATTTTTTGCTCGACCACTATGTCGGTGAGCAAGCGGTGGACCTGGTCGGCCACAGCATGGGCGGCAATGTCGCCATGCTGTATGCGGGCGTGCGGCCCACTCGCGTACGCCGGCTGGTCAACCTCGAAGGCTTCGGCCTGCCGCCCAGCCAGCCCGAACAGGCACCGGGCCGCTATGCCAAATGGATGGACGAGCTCAAAAGCCTGCGGCGCGGCGAACTCGAACTCAAGGCCTACGACAACGTGGACGGCGTGGCGCGCCGCCTGATGAAGACCAACCCGCGCCTGTCGGCCGACAAGGCCGGCTGGCTGGCCGGCCACTGGGCGCGGCCGGATGCCGCGGGGAAATGGCAAATCCTGGGCGAAGCCGCGCACAAGATCGGCAGCGCGCAGCTCTACCGCGTCGACGAAACCCTGGCGATCTACCGCCGCATCGGCGCCCCCACGCTGGCCGTCGAGGCCTCCGACGATTCGCTGGCCCGCTGGTGGCAGGGCAAATACAGTTTGGCCGATTACCACGAAAGGCTCAAACAGGTGGCCCAGGCCCGCGTCGCCGTGATCCAGGACGCCGGCCACATGCTGCACCACGACCAGCCGGAACAGCTGGCAACACTGATTGAGGGCTTTCTGGGCTAAACGCCTCTGTGTCGTGAGAAAATAGCGGGTTAGGCCGCCCCCTGCGGCCACCACTTTCAGGACAGAAGAACCATGGACGCAGAACGCATCAACCTCATCAGCAACCAGCTCGTCGACCTCAGCAACCGGGTCAACGAGCTTCGGGGGTATCTTTGACTACCCTGCCAAAGAACGAAAACTGAACGAAGTCAACGCCGCGCTGGAAGACCCCAAGGTCTGGGACAACCCCAAGCGCGCGCAGGAACTCGGCAAGGAAAAGAAATCGCTGGAAGACGTGGTCCACGTCATCGACCGCCTGACGTCGGAGCTCTCCGACAACACCGAGCTGTTCGAGATGTCCAAGGGCGAAGGCGACGAAGCCGGCATGGTGTCGATTGAAGGCGATGCCGCCAAGATCGCCGCCGAGGTCGAAAAAATGGAATTCCGCCGGATGTTCAACAACCCGGCCGACCCCCTGCCCTGCTTCCTGGACATCCAGGCCGGCGCCGGCGGCACCGAAGCCTGCGACTGGGCCAGCATGCTGCTGCGCCAGTACCTCAAGTACGCCGAGCGCAAGGGTTTCAAGACCACCGTCGAGGACGAGTCCCCCGGCGACACCGCCGGCATCAAGGGCGCGACCATCAAGATCGAGGGCGAGTACGCCTTCGGCCTGCTGCGCACCGAAACCGGCGTGCACCGCCTGGTGCGCAAGTCGCCGTTTGATTCCTCCGGCGGGCGCCACACTTCGTTTGCCTCGGTCTTCGTCTATCCCGAGATCGACGACTCCATCGAGATCGAGATCAACCCGGCCGACGTGCGCACCGACACTTTCCGGGCCAGCGGCGCCGGCGGCCAGCACATCAACAAGACCGACTCGGCCGTGCGCCTGACGCACATCCCGACCGGCATCGTGGTGCAGTGCCAGGACGGCCGCAGCCAGCACAGCAACCGCGACGTGGCCTGGAAGCGACTGCGTTCGCGGCTCTACGACTTCGAGCTGCGCAAGCAGCAGGAAGCCCAGCAAAAGCTGGAAGACACCAAGACCGACGTGGGCTGGGGCCACCAGATCCGCAGCTATGTGCTGGACAACAGCCGCATCAAGGACCTGCGCACCAACGTCGAGGTCTCGGCCACGCAGAAAGTGCTGGACGGCGACCTGGACGTCTTTATCGAGGCCTCGCTGAAGCAGGGCGTCTGATAAAGGCCCGCCCGGGCGGCCACGCCGGCCGGCCGGGGTTTGCTGATTTGATTTGAGTTTTTAGACTGTTTTGATTTTGAGGAAGTAGCCATGTTGCAAATGCCCGATGACCGTGGATCAGGACAAGGACCCACGGTGGTCATCAACCGCGCCGACTACATCGCCCCCGCCTACTGGATTGACACCGTCGACCTGTGCTTCGACCTGGACCCGGCGAAGACCCGCGTGCTCAACAAGATGCGCCTGCGCCGCAACCCCGGCGTGCCGGCCCAGCCGCTCAAGCTCGACGGCGAGGAACTCAACCTGTCGCGCGTGCTGGTCAACGGCCAGGGCACCTCCTTCAAGATGGAAGGCAACCAGCTGGTGCTGGAAAACCTGCCCGAAGGCCACGAGCCCTTCGACCTCGAAATCTTCACCACCACCTGCCCGGCCAAAAACACCAAGCTGATGGGCCTCTACGTCAGCAACGACTCCTTCTTCACGCAGTGCGAGGCCGAGGGCTTCCGCCGCATCACCTACTTCCTGGACCGCCCCGACGTGATGGCCAGCTACACCGTCACCCTGCGCGCCGACAAGGCCCAGTACCCGGTGCTGCTGTCCAACGGCAACCTGGTCGACCAGGGCCCGCTGGAGCCCGGCCCCAACGGCGCGCGGCATTTCGCCAAGTGGGTGGACCCACATAAAAAGCCCAGCTACCTGTTCGCCCTGGTGGCCGGCCAGCTGGTCAGCCGTGAGCAGCGCATCACCTCGCGCGCCGGCAAGCAGCACACGCTGCAGGTCTACGTGCGCCCCGGCGACCTCGACAAGACCGAGCACGCCATGACCTCGCTGATGCATTCTGTCGCCTGGGACGAAGCCCGCTTCGGCCTGCCGCTGGACCTGGAGCGCTTCATGATCGTCGCCACCAGCGACTTCAACATGGGCGCCATGGAAAACAAGGGCCTGAACATCTTCAACACCAAGTACGTGCTGGCCAACCAGGCCACCGCCACCGACGTGGATTTTTCCAACATCGAGAGCGTGGTCGGCCATGAGTACTTCCACAACTGGACGGGCAACCGCGTCACCTGCCGCGACTGGTTCCAGCTGAGCCTGAAAGAAGGCCTCACGGTGTTCCGCGACCAGGAGTTCAGCCAGGACCTGGCCGGCGCCCCCTCGGCCCGCGCCGTCAAGCGCATCGAGGACGTGCGTGTGCTGCGCACCGCCCAGTTCCCCGAGGACGCCGGCCCCATGGCCCACCCCGTGCGGCCCGACAGCTATGTCGAGATCAGCAACTTCTACACCGTCACCATTTACGAAAAAGGCGCCGAGGTCGTGCGCATGATGCAGACCCTGGTCGGGCGCGAGGGTTTTGCGCGCGGCATGACGCTGTACTTCGAGCGCCACGACGGCCAGGCCGTGACCTGCGACGATTTCGCGCAGGCGATTGCCGACGCCAACCCGATGTCGGACCTGGCGCGCCTCTTGCCCCAGTTCAAGCGCTGGTACAGCCAGGCCGGCACGCCACGCGTGCGCGCGCAAGGCAGCTATGACGCCGTCGCCCGCACCTACACGCTGACGCTGGCGCAAAGCTGCGCGCCCACGGTGGGCCAGCCGGTCAAGCAACCGTTTGTGATCCCGGTCGGCCTGGGCCTGCTGGGCGCGGATGGGCAAGACCTGCCGCTGCAGCTCGCCGGCGAAAGCCAGCCGCCCGCCAGCACGCGCACCGTGGTGCTCACGCAGCCCAGCGAAACACTGACCTTCACCAACATCGATGCCGAGCCCGTGCCCTCCATCCTGCGCGGCTTCACCGCCCCGGTGGTGCTCGAGTTCGACTACACCGATGCCCAGCTGCTGCACCTGCTGGCGCACGACAGCGACCCCTTCAACCGCTGGGAGGCCGGCCAGCGCCTGGCCGTCAACCGCGCCATCGCGGCCATCACCGCGGTGTCCACCCCCGCCGCCGTGCTCGACGAAGCCTACCTGGACGCCATGCGCCAGGTGCTGCGCCACCCCACGCTCGATTCGGCCTTCAAGGAACTGGTGCTCACGCTGCCGTCCGAGACCTACCTGGCCGAACAACTCGAAGTGGTCGACCCGCAACGCATCCACGCGGTGCGCGAGTCCATGCGCCTGCAACTGGCCACGGCCCTGGCCGCCGACTGGGAGGCCGCCTACCAGGCCAACCACGACACCGGCGCCTACACACCCGACCCCATCTCCAGCGGCCGCCGCGCGCTCGCAGGCATGGCGCTGACCTATCTGTGCCTGGCCGCGCAAACCACGGGCGATGGCACCTGGCCCGGCAAGACCCTGCAGCGCTTCAAGGACGCCGGCAACATGACCGACCGCTTCAACGCGCTGGCCGCGCTGGTCTCCAGCGGCCATGCCCTGGCCGGCGAGGCGCTGCCGCTGTTCCACGCCATGTTCAAGGACGAAGCCCTGGTCATCGACAAATGGTTTGGCTTGCAGGCCGGCGCGCCCGACCGCAACGGCAACATCCTGCCGGCCGTCAAGCAGCTCATGAAGCACGCCGACTTCAGCCTGCGCAACCCGAATCGCGCACGCAGCGTGGTCAGCACCTACTGCCAGGGCAACCCCGCCGCCTTCCACCGCGCCGACGCCGCCGGTTATGTGTTCTGGAGCGACCGCGTGATGGAGCTCGACGCCATCAACCCGCAGGTCGCCGCCCGCCTGGCGCGCGCCCTGGACCGCTGGAGCAAGCTGGCCGAGCCCTACCGCAGCGCGGCGCGTGAAGCGATTGCCCGCGTCGCCGCCAAAACCGATTTGAGCAAAGACACCCACGAAGTGGTCTCGCGCGCATTGGCCGACTGAACGAGGACGACACCACCATGGCATTCTTCTCATTCGGTACCCCCGCACAGCGGTTTGCGAAAAAGTTCAAGCGGTTGAGCGACACCGTGTACGACGCCAGCGGCGTGTTCAGCGGTTCACGCATGTCGGCCGACCTGGCCGCTCTGCAGCCCCTGGCCGAAGCCGTGGGAGCCGACTCCGACGAAATGGCCGACCTGCTGTGGCTGCAGTTCGCGGTGTTCCACAAACGCCAGCAGGACACCGAAGGCCTGCCTCTGGGCCTGCGCGCCCTGGCCATGCGCGCCGCCAAAGGCAAGCTGACCCCCACCGGGCGTTATGAACAACACTACGCCATCGGTGAGTCGGCCCTGGAGGCCAAGGAATACGACACCGCCATCGAACACATTCAGCAGTCGGCCCACTGGGCCGCGCACGAAGGCGTCACGTTGAGCGTCGAGCAGAAGCTGGGTATGCGCGAAGAAATCGGTTACGCCCTGCACGAGGCCGGCCGCTTCGCCGAAGCGCTGGCGCACAACCGGCAACTGCTCACCGATGCGCAAGCCGCCTTCGGCTTCGGCACGGACAAGCGCCTGTCCGGCGTCATCAACAACCTGGCGCAAAATGCCTACGAGCTGGGCAGACATGCCGAGGCAAAAACCTGGCTGCAGCAGCGCCTGGCGCTGGGCAAGGCCCTGGAGGACACCGACATCGTGCTCGACGCCTTGTTCCAGCTCGGGGTGCTCGCGCACGAAATACGTCGGACTGCCGAAGCACGCGCCTTCTTCCAGCAACGCGTGGACATTGCGCGCGCCAAGGACGACGAGTACCTGCTGGAGAGCGCCCTGGCCACGCTGGCCGAATTTGAAGAGCGCAAACCGCAAGGCAAGCCCCGCTGATCACCTCGCCCGGCCATACCCGACAACAACATCGCCGCCAACCGATCCAACCTTTCATCCAACGGAGCCCCCATGTCCCAAAAAATCTCCCTGACCCGCTACCTGGTCGAGCAGCAGCGCATGGACGGCCACATCCCCTCGCAGCTGCGGCTGCTGCTGGAAGTGGTCGCGCGCGCCTGCAAGAGCATCAGCCAGGCCGTCAACAAAGGCGCGCTGGGCGGCGTGCTCGGCACCGCCTCCAGCGAGAACGTGCAAGGCGAAATCCAGAAAAAACTCGACATCATCGCCAACGAGGTGCTGATCGAAGCCAACGAATGGGGCGGCCACCTGGCGGCCATGGCCTCGGAAGAAATGGACAGCATCTACGTGGTGCCCAACCGCTACCCCCAGGGTGAATACCTGCTGCTGTTCGACCCCCTCGACGGCTCCAGCAACATCGACGTCAACGTCAGCATCGGCACCATCTTCAGCGTGCTCAAAAAGCCCGAAGGCCATGCCGGCGTCGAAGAAAAAGACTTCCTGCAGGCCGGCAACAAGCAGGTCGCGGCCGGCTACTGCATCTACGGCCCACAGACCACCCTGGTGCTGACGGTGGGCGACGGCGTCGCCATGTTCACGCTGGACCGCGAGCAGGGCTCCTTTGTGCTGACCGAAGAGAACGTCAGAATCCCCGAGGACACCAAGGAGTTCGCCATCAACATGAGCAACATGCGGCACTGGGATGCACCCGTGAAGCGCTACATCGACGAATGCCTGCAGGGCAAGGACGGCCCGCGCGGCAAGGACTTCAACATGCGCTGGATCGCCTCCATGGTGGCCGACGTGCACCGCATCCTGACCCGCGGCGGCGTCTTCATGTACCCCTGGGACAAACGCGAGCCCGAAAAGGCCGGCAAGCTGCGCCTGATGTACGAAGCCAACCCCATGAGCTGGCTGGTCGAGCAGGCCGGCGGCGCCTCCACCAACGGCAAACAGCGCATCCTCGACCTGCAGCCCGGCAAGCTCCACGAACGCGTCAGCGTCATGCTCGGCTCCAAAAATGAGGTCGAACGGGTGACCTCCTACCACTCCGGGCTATAATCTCGGGCTGTATTCCATAAAACGCCGGTGTAGCTCAGTCGGTAGAGCAGCTCATTCGTAATGAGAAGGTCGGGTGTTCGATTCATCTCTCCGGCACCAATAAAAGCCCCTGTTTCGCAAGAAACAGGGGCTTTTTTCTTGTTGGATTCCGTCGAAATCCGACCCACCTGGCGCGGCAAGGGGGTGCGGACAATTGCCTGGACTGGTTTATGTCGTAAATCCAAGGCTCTCCCGGTATTCGATGGGGCCAAGAAAGCCAAGAAAGCCAAGAGAGCCAGGAGAGCCAGGAGAGATCTTGATCCGCTTCTCGTTGCACCAGCGGATGCAGGAATCGACTACCTGAATGAACTGCTCAACGGTTGTGGTTTTCCAGTCCCGAGGGTAGAACAGTTCCGTTTTCAGCCGCCCGACCACCGCTTGAAGACGTTTACCAATGTCCGGGGCTTGCCGGAAGCTGCGGAATGCAGCCAACCAGCCTGCCATGTAAAGCAGGCAGCCTTCAAATGAATCGTCGTTTATCTGGCAACCGTCTTTGACGGTCCAGCCTTTCCTTTTGCGGGATTGAAATGTGACTCCACATTCCATGTCACAGTCATTTCACATTGGACCTTCCCGCTTGACCGTCCTGCTTTGCAGGAGACAGGGGTTTCACCAATAACGGTCGAACTGATGTTCACACCGGGTGCGGAGGTGAGCTTCGCACGCTCTTCTTTCACCCAATTCCTCGCCTGTTCTTCGCTAAGATAATTCGGCGTACGGATGGTTCTGGCAGCTTTGAATTTATAAACTTTTTGTTCAGGTGGAGTCTTGGCGACAGTCGAGTCGGACTTCTTTTCAACAACCGGCTTCGCGCCAGACTTGCTCGCGGCCGTCGCCTTCTGATCGGCGGGCACCCCCGTGAGAGTTGGGGAATTGTTCGAAGCTTTTACGGCCGGCCCGTTGTTTTTTGCCGCGGTCGGAGCATTTTGGGCCTGGACAGGCTTGCTGCCCTCACCCCAATTGCCGTGCAATACGTTGTCGTTAGACTTTAGGTTAATGTTTCGAAACCTTTCAGCAGCCGCCGCATCTGCGTAACACTCGTCCCCATAGCTTAGCTCGACCCTCTTAAAAATTGTGCCTGGATCGATGCTCCCCTCAGCGCGCTTCAAATTTCGTTTCGTGAAATCAAGTGCGCGAGCATTCAGGTCATTCTGGATCGCTTGATTCAGATTTAGTTTATTGGGACTATTGAAAGGTTGGTCGATTTTTACTCGCACAACATCAAGAACGATCCCAACTTTACGGTCAGCCGAAGATACTAAGGCATGGACATAGCATTCTTCAGCGAAAGATTGCCCGCCAGCAATTAACGCGATAAGTGCGAAAGCAACGCGTGGAGTATTTTTCATTTTTCCGGTGCCTGTTTTAAAAATTTTAAATTTCAGGATAGCACGGAAGAAGCAAATTGATACAGTTCCGGTCGCCTGTTTAGTGGAACCCAAACAACGTGACCGCATTGATCTTTGCACCCATTCGAGAACCAAAGCGTGGCTGAAAGAAAAGAAACCGGATTGACGGGGACTTACGCTGCCCCGCCCTGCGCGGCAGGATGCAAGTCATGCGTCCCCAGTGAATAGGAGAGAACGTAGATGCCGTGTGTCATGGCCGCAAGGGCGCCTGCAGCCTTGAGATTCTGCGGCGACAGCTCGTTGGCCAGGGCGTGTTGCAGGGCCTCCGTCTCATAGGACGACAGCAAGACAATCCAGTCGGCGGCGGCATCCCCGCCGCGGATTTTTTGCTCTTGGGTCATGGCTGCCTCCGGCGTTCGGGTTTGCAGCAGGTGCGCCCCGACGATGCCTCTGCTTTCCGCCTGGCGCGCCAGCAGCTTCTCCAGCCAGGCCAGCAAGGGCCCTGCCTGGCCATCCGCAGGTGACAGGCGAATCGTCAGCACCGCCCGGCCCAGTCCGGCACCGAAACTGCTGAGCAGCTTGCACTGGCTGCGCACCATGTGCAGGTGGTGCGGCATCATCTTCGCCGACCATGGCGACGGGTTGTTCAGGCTCTGCAGATATCCCGCGGAGGTGAGGGTTTCATACGATGCCAGCTCATACATCACAAAAAATCCCGTTCCACCGTCAATGTTGGACCAGCGTGAGCCGCGCAGAAAGCCTTCAATGCCCATGCGTTCCGGAAAGTGTTCGCGGGAGTGCCACTCCTGGAACTCCTCGCGTTGCGCGGGCAGGATGTCCCACCACATCGCTACTGCAGCCTTGCCTAAAAGTGCCATATCGTCGAACCTCAGTAGAACTTCAGTAAAACCAGCTTGCCGGAACCGTGACCAGTTTGGGGAATACCACCATCAAAAACATCACCGCGAACTCGGCGATCATGAACGGGATGACACCCTTGGTGACGTCGTCCATGCTGATCTTGCCGACCCCCGCCACCACGTTGAGCACCGTGCCCACCGGCGGCGTCACCAGCCCGATCGAATTGTTGATGATGAACAGCACGCCGAAATAGACCGGGTCGATGCCTGCGGCCTTGATCACGGGCATCAGCACCGGCGTGAGGATCAGGATGGTGGGTGTCATGTCCATCGCCGTGCCCACCAGCATCACCAGCACCATGATCGCCGCCATCAGCAAAATGGGGCTGTCCATGAAGGGCTTGAGCAGGTCCACCACCATTCCCGGCAGGTTGGCCACCGTGATCAGCCAGGCGCTGACCATGGCCGCGGCGATCAGGAACATCACGATGGCACTGGTCTTGGCCGACGCGACGAACACACCGTAGAGTTGCGGGAGCTTGAGTTCGCGGTAGATGACGGTAGAGACGAACAGGGCGTAGACGGCGGCCACCACGGCCGCCTCGGTGGGCGTGAACACGCCCATGCGCAGGCCAACCAGGATGATGACCGGCAGTACCAGCGCCCAGGTGGCGTCGCGGAACGCCTTCATGATCTCAGTGGCCGACTTGCGCGGCGGCGGCACGATGTCCTCGCGCCGCACCAGCCAGGCCCAGGTGATCCACAGCGCGCCGCCGATCAGCAGGCCCGGCACAACGGCCGCGAAGAAGAGCTTGGAGATCGACACGTTGGCCGCAACGCCGAAGATCACCAGCCCGATGCTGGGCGGGATCACGGGGCCGATCACCCCGACGGCGGCGATCAGGCCGCCGGCGCGCTTCTTGTCGTGGCCGGCCTTGACCATCATCGGAAGCAGCAGCGCGGTGAGCGCGGCCGCGTCCGCCACGGCCGAGCCCGATAGTGCCGACAGCAGGCAACCCGCCATGATGGTCACGTAGCCCAGCCCGCCCTTGACGTGGCCGACCAGCGCCATCGCCAGGTTGACGATGCGGCGCGACAGGCCGCCGACGTTCATGATCTCGCCGGCCAGCATGAAGAAGGGCACGGCCAGCAACGGGAAGCTGTCGGCGCCGCCGACCAGGTTCTGCGCCAGGATCTGCGCGTCGAACAGTTGCAGGTGCCACATCAGGGCGACACCGCTGGCCAGCAGCGCAAACGCGATGGGAATGCCCAGGGCCATGGCGGCCAGCAGCGAGCCGATGAAAATGAAGATGGTCATGGCCGTGCTCCCACGGTGTTGTCCGGCTGGCGCGCATCGTCCAGCACCTGCTTGAGCTGCACGGCCTCTTCCGACTCCTGCACCATGACCAGTTCGTCCTCCGACAGCTGGCCGGTGATGACCTTCCACAAATCCAGCAGCAGCAGGCCGCACGCAAGCACGCCGAACACGAGACCCGAGAGGTAGACGATGGACATGGACCAGCCGGTCGTCGGCGCCGTGACGTCCCAGTTGATCTTGACCTGCTCCCAGCTGCCCATGGCCAGCAGCACCACGATGAAGATCATCAGTGCGTGGCCGATGATGAGGCAGATCTTTTTGCCGATGACCGGCAGCCGCCCCACCACCATGTCGATGCCGAGGTGGCCGTGTTCACGCAGTGCGACCAGCGCTCCGAGAAAGGTGCCCCAGATGAACAGCCAGCGTGACAGCTCTTCGGACACCGTGATGCCCGAGTTGAAGCCGTAGCGCAACACGACGTTGCCGAACACCAGCACGACCATGATGGCCAGGCCGAGGGCGATGAGGAACTCAATGCCTTTGCAGGCCTTGTCGACGAACTTGTCCATGTCAGTTTTGCACGATGGGGGCCTGCGCTTCGCGCGCGATGTCGGTCACGACCCGAAGGCCCTGCAGGTAGGAGCGCGGGCCGAAGCCCTGGATCGTGCCCTTCACCGCCGGCGAGATGATCGAGTGGTGGCGCCAGGGCTCACGTGTCGCGAGGTTCGACATGTGCACCTCGACCACCGGGAAGGGCATGGCCTTGATCGCGTCATGCAGCGGCACGCCGTGCTGCGTTAAGCCGGCAGGGTTGACCAGCGCGCCCTGCGCCGTGTCGATGTGCTGGTGCAGGAAATCAATCAACGCCCCTTCGTGGTTCGACTGGATGGTTGCTAGCGTCACGCCCAGCTCTCCGGCCAGTGTTGCCAGCATGTCGTTGATCTGTGCGAGCGTCGTGGTGCCGTAGATGTGGGGTTCGCGGCGGCCGAACAGGTTCAGGTTCGGCCCGTGGAGCACAAGTATTTTCATGGCAGTCAGAACTTCGACACGCGTTCCAGCTCGGACTTGAAGAGGGCCACGATGGCCGGGTCATACGCGGCGGAGAACTTCTCGTAGACGGGACGCACGTCGGCGCGCATCTTGGCCAGCTCGGCGGGCGGAACGTCGTTGTAGAGCATGCCCTTGGCCGTGAGCTCGCCCAGGGCCTTGGCCGAGACTTCACGGCTGACCACGCGCTGCCAGTTTTGGGCTTCGATGGCGGCGTCCTGCAGGATTTTGTGCTCGGTCGCCGAGAGCTTGTCCCAGAAGCGCTTGCTGATCTGGATCGGGTTGGTGGCATAGACGTGGTTGGTGCCGCTCACGTACTTCTGCACTTCATAGAACTTGCTCGAGGCAATCACCGCGAAGGGGTTTTCCTGGCCATCCACAGCCTTGCTTTCGAGCGCGCCGTACAGCTCGGCAAAGGGCATAGGCACCGGGTTGGCCTTGAAGGTCTTGAAGGTTTCCAGGAACACCGGGTTCGGGATCACGCGCAGCTTCAGGCCTTCCAGGTCGGCGCCCTTCATGATGGGGCGCTTGCTGTTGGTGACGTTGCGAAAGCCCAGGTCGAAGAAGCCCAGCACGATCACGCCCTTTTCAGGCAGTTTGGCGGTGAGCATCTTGCCCAGGGGGCCGTCGACCAGCGCGTCAGCCTGTTTCGCATTGGCGAAGAGGAAGGGAAAATCGAGCAGGCCGAATTCCTTGACGATGCCGTTCAGCGACGTCGTCGAGGCCACCAGCATTTCCTGCACGCCACCCTGCAGCGCGGATTGCTGCTGCAGCTCGTTGCCGAGCTGGGAGGCCGCGAATTCCTGCACCTTGATCTTGCCGCCGCTCTTGGCGGCGACGATCTCGGCGAACTTGCGCACGCCCAGGCTGGTCGGGTGGTCGGGGTTGTTCAGGTGGCCGAACTTGATGGTGCGTTCCTGGATGTCCTGGGCCATGGCGGTGGTCGAGAGGCCCAACAGGGCGGCTGCGGCCAGGGCGAGGGTGCGGCGGGTGAAGCGAAGTGAGGGCATCGGCGTCATGGAAGGTTCCTTTTGTCTCGGATTTGAATAGTGGAAAGTGAGCGGACGGGCAGCGCCGATACGCGCGCCACCCTCAGGGCAGGCTGGATCATCAATCAATGTGGAAAGTCTTTCCATTATGGAAAACCATTATCATTCCGTGATTGGCCCGGCCGCAAAGGCGTGGCCAAATAGCGCCATGCCTTTGCCTGAACACGTCATTTCTCCATGAGCACCCTTCTCGAACGAAGCTTCAAAACCCTGGAGCATCTGGCCGTGCACCCCGAGGGGCAAACCGTCTCCATGCTTGCCGCCACGCTCGACATGCCGCTCAGCGCCACCCACCGGCTGCTGGCCGAGCTGTGCCGCTGCGGTTATGTGCGCCAGGTGCGTGAGCAGGGCGAATACGTTTTGACCATCAAGCTCGTGTCGCTGGGCCTGGGCTTTTTGAGCGCGTCGGGCGTGGTTGATGTGGCGCAGCCGCTGCTCGACAGCCTGGCCGAAGAATCGGGCGAGCTGGTGCGCCTGGCCGTGGTCGACGGTGACGACCTCACCTTTGTCGCCAAGGCTCAGGGCGCACGCCGCGGCCTGCGTTACGACCCCGACATGGGCCTGTCGGTGCGCCTCTCGTGCAGCTCCGCCGGCCACGCCTGGCTGTCGACCCTGAGCGACGAAGAAGCCATGCGGCTGGTAGCGAAACAGGGCTTTGGTTTACCCAAAGACTTCGGCCCCAAGGCCCCCACCACCGTCAAGGCGCTGCTGGCCTATGTGCAGGCAGCACGCAAGCGCGGCTTCAGCATGATCAACGAAGTGTTTGCCCCGCAGATGACGGCCATGGCCGCACCGGTGATGTCACCCACGGGTGCGATAGGCGTGGTCACCATCGCCGGCCCGCTGGTGCGCCTGACCGAGGCGCGCATGGAGGAGTTGTCGGAAGCATTGCTGGACACGGCCGAAAAGATTCGCTCGGCCAGCGGTGCGTCAGCCATGTTCAAGAAGCGGGCCTGAGCAGCGCCCGGGCGGGTCTGACGGCCAAGGAGGCTCACGCCTTGAAGACGGGGATCGTGCCGCTGGCGTTTCGCCGGTCGCCGGCCGCAAGCAGGAGCCGCCGCAAGCGCTCAATGTTGGCCTCACCCTTGGCCAGTGCGTCTGCGGAGGTGTGGACGGAGTAGCTCCCAAGATGCAAATCATGAGGATGGGGTGCCGCGGACCCAATCACGAAGATGGCGTCGCCGGTTGGGCCGGCCTTCAATTTGATCGGCTGGACTGCCTGCTCAAAAATGACCATTTCGCCGGCTTCGGCTGGGGTCTCCTCGATCAAATGACCGCTTGAAACCGCCAGCCAGGCAAGCGGCTCCGTCGAAGGCGGCGTGAACGTCCACTCGGTGCCGGCGGCCAGCCTCACCAGCAGGTAAGTCACACCCTCAGGGGCGCGTGCCGGGCTGCGGACGCCTTCGTAGCTGCCGAGAATCACGTGCGCCGGCCCGGCAGTCGGGACGTGCCTGGCTTCAAGGTACTGACTGTCCACGTTCTCGTGCTCCAGGTCGGAACGCAAGGCAATCCAGAGCTGAAATCCCTTGGCTCCCGGCGTCGTCCCGCCGGACAGCTCTTTGCCGTGCCACACGCCCTTGCCCGCGCGCATCCACTCGAAGCCACCGAAACCGATGTGGCCGGTTCCGTCTGTTGGGTCGTCGAATCTCAGGTCTCCGTCGGTGATGACGGTGATCGTTGCAAGTCCCGAGTGCGGATGAATGGAGAAACCTGCTCGCGGGTCGTGGAGGTCGACGTTAAAAAGGTCGAGAAACACGAAGGGCTTGAGCATGTGACCAAGGTCCGATGGGCTCATCAAGCGGGTGATCGGGCCGTGTGTAGTGCCGCGCGTCCTGAAGGTGACGCGGCGAAAGCTTTCGCCGGCGGAAATCGGCAGGTCGTTGAGGGGGTTCATGGTTTCAGGCCTCATCGGGTTTCGTAGTAGCCGCCGAAGTGTTTGATCGGTGACCAGGCGGGCAGGATCTCGGGCAATGCCGGCGAAAGCGGCTGGTAGTCCTGCGCGCCGTACACCACCCGGCCATCCATGACGGTCAAGACCGAGGCGATGGATTTGATCTGGGATTCCGCAACCTCGAAGTAGTCCCTGTCCAGCAGCACGAAGTCGGCAAGGTGGCCCGGGGCGATCATGCCCAACTCGGATTCGGCATTCATGAACCACGCCGCACCGCGGGTGAAGAGCTTCAGCGCTTCGGCGCGTGACAGGCGGTTGTCCTTGGCCAGCACGTCGGTTCCGGAGACCGACTTCCCCGACACCATCCAGCTGATGCCGACCCACGGATTGAACGAGGCCGCCCGGAAGGCGTCGGTGGTCATGGCCAGGGGGATGCCGCTGTCGACGAGCTGGCGCAGGCGCGGGGTCAGCAATGCCTTGTCGCGGCCGTGGGTCTTGATGAATCCGTCGCCGTGCAGCGCCATCTTGGTGTCCAGGGCGATGCCGCCGCCCAGCGCCTTCACCCTGGCGATGTTCGCGGGACTGATGGTCTCGGCGTGCTCGATGCTCCATCGCAGGCCGTCGAGCGGCGTCTTTTCGTTCAGCTTCTCGAGCGCATCGAGGAAAGGCGTGATGTTTTCGTCGTAGCTGATGTGCTCGCGGAAAGGAATTCGCCGCTGGACTAACTTGGAGACGTCCCGCTCCACCAGTTCCCGCATCTTGTCCGGCTCGACGACGACCGCTGGACGGTCGAAGTTTTCATGATCGTGGACATCCGCCGACAGCAACTCGCCGGCACCGCGGTAGACATGACCGTGCGCCAGCTGCGGGTGCAAGTTGTGCCCGGGACTGATAGGCGCCGTCTTCGTGATCGCCGTGAGTTGCGCGTCCACCACGCTGCCCTCTCCGAACTGGATGTCCACGAAGGGCATGCGGATGTTGAGGCGGTTGTCCCGGGCAAGGGCGTCCACGGTGGGCACTGCCTTGGGATACCCGCGGAAGCCCGTGCCGGCATCGACGATGGACGTGACCCCGAAGCGGTTGAGGCTGTGAACCGTCTGGACCAGCGAGCTCACCTCCTCGTCGAAAGAGAGCTGGGGAACCATGGTCTCCAGGGCGATGAACAAGAACGTGTAGCCATGGACTACACCGGTGTACTTGCCCTGCTTGTCCTTCTCGAACTCGGTGCCCGGGACCTTGGGAAACTTGTCTGTGCCCACGCCGAGGGCATCCATCGCCTGCTGGTTCATGAAGGCGCGGTTGTAGGCGTACTGCACGATCAAGGGACGATTGGGGACGGCCCGGCGGAGTTCATCCAGGGTGGGGAAGCGGTTCTCCTCGAACTGGTAGGGAGACCAGCCGCCAATCACCTTCACCCAATGGCCTTCCGGTGTCCGTTTGGCTTGCTCACCCAGCATCGCCAGGGCCAGTCGCAGCGTTGGCACGCCTTCCCATCGCAGGGTGTAGTTGTAGCCACCTTCGTTGAGCACATGGGTGTGCGCGTCGATGATGCCCGGGATGAGCCGCCGGCCGCGGGAATCGATGACCCGGGTGTTGGCGTTCTTCAAACCCAGCACCTCGGCATCCGTGCCCACCGAGTAGATGCGGCCGTTTTTGACGGCCAGGGCGGACGCCGCGGCTTGCCCGGGATTGCCGGTGAAGATCCTGGCGTTGTGCACGATCAGGTCCGCGCCCGGCACCTCTTGCCTGGCTTGTGCATGGGTGTTGGCCAAGCCATTCACCACCATGAATCCGATCAGTAGTATCAACTTCACTGCTATTTCTCCATTCGAGGGATTTGAAAGACCGCCACCGTGCGGCGATCAGCGAACTGAACTCCGCGGCGGTGTGTGTTGGATGTGGATATGGCCTGCCCGGCCCGGCACAGTCAGGGATCGTTCTTGCTCGCGGCAACACGATTCGCTGATGGCCCGAGGCGAATCTTTGCACCATTCTTTGTGGTACGGTAGACCTCAAATTTGCGCATCTGTGTCGCATAAACAGGAACACCGGATGGAGATCGAAGAACTGCGAACCTTCGTGGAAGTTGCCGACGGGGGGGGCATCACAGCGGCCTCCCTTCGGCTCGGCGTGGCCAAGTCCATCGTCAGCCGGCGGCTCATCAGGCTCGAGGCGGAGCTGGGCGTTCAGTTGCTGGCTCGCACCACGCGGGGCGCATCTCTTACCGAGGCCGGTGCGGCATTTCGTGACTATGCGGCCAGGGTGTGTGCCGAGATAGAAATTGCCAAAGAGACGATCCTGCCCGCCGGCGAGCTTCGCGGCCGCTTACGCGTCGCGGCGCCGCTGTCCTTCGGGCCCACCCACTTCGCGCCCGTACTCGCCGAGATGGCGAGCCGGCATCCACAGCTTCACATCCAGACCTGCTACAGCGACCGCTTCGTCGACCTGGTGGCTGAAGGCTACGACTGCGCAATTCGCGTTGGCCATCTCGCGGACTCCAACCTGATGGCTCAATGTGTCGGGCCTGTGAACGGGAGCCTGGTCGCCAGTCCGGCCTACATCAAAGCGCACGGCGCGCCTCAAACCCTGGACGAACTCCTGGATCACGAAGCGCTCATGCAGGGCACGGAAACCTGGCAATTGATGCATGAAGGCAAAGTCGTCTCTGTCCGGCCCCAGGGCCGCTTCAAGGCAGACAACGGCATTGCGCTCGTCGCAGCGGCGGTAGCAGGTATAGGCATCGGCTACCTGCCCCTTGGACTCACCCGCCCCCATCTGGCTTCCGGCGCACTCGTGACGGTCATGCCGCAACACCCCACCAGGCCAGCAGGCGCCTACGTGGTGCGCCCACCGGGTCAGCATCCCGCGCGGAAGATCAGGGTACTGACGGAAATGCTGATGGACTATTTCAGCAGGTTTCCCGACTTCGACTTTGGGGAGGCTCAAGCTTGAGCAGTGGCCTCTTCCGGTACGGATCTTCTTGGTGACGATGCATCCACGGGAAGATGCGGCCCATCTCGTTGAGGGTGATGTACCCATGATTTCCCGCAAAAACTGCGGCGACTGGATTAGCGGGCCAACCTTCGTAATGAGAAGGTCGGGTGTTCGATTCAATTGGAAAAGGCATGACTGTTGTTGCTGTTTTTGAAGACCTCCGAGTAGCCGTTTCCGATGTCTTGCTGACGACTGATCAGCCCGGTCGGCATCTAACCATTCCAACAACGGGCTATACCGGAAATCTGTTGTCGGCTTTGCCGCTAAGTCCGACACGGCTCGTGCGTAAGTACGTGGAATTTAAAGCGCAATCGGGCCGTGGAATGCTATTGGCCGCAGGCAATGTCGAACACATAGAAAAACTAGCAGAGAACCTGCAGTGCATCTCCAACGGTACTTGCGCGCTGCCTACACATCTCCAACATCTGCTAGCTGATCGCAGCCCATGGGCAATCGCCGATACGGCGTCCAGATATACAGAATTTCAGGGGTTTTCTCAGTTCGAGGTTATCGGCTCTGCAGGCGATGCACTGTACACACGCACATTTGATGCATCGGCGATAAAACTCTCATTGCCCTATTTCGGCGTAGTCCGGGCCATCGGTAGCGGCGCCGCCGATGTGGCGAATTGGCTTGAAGCTCGGGCAAATCACTGGATTGAATGCGGACTCGACAGTGATGATCTTGAAATCAAGAGATTCCGGACCATGCACATGCTTCCCGCCATTTTTCTGGAGCAAGATACGCGCAGCACACTTCACACGCTTACAAAAGGTGTCGGTGGCTACTATGAAGCGTACTGGCTGGGGAAAGACGAACTGATACCGATGGATTCCGTGCTGACCATATTCGCTACGATTGTTGGCAAGCCACGTAACTACACCGTTGAACTAAGACGGTTGTTTTTTCATCTTTATAAGGACGGCTGGTTGTTCGTTGTTTCGCTGTTCAACTTGCCCAAGATTGTCGGCCTTGGACATCCCCTGAAGTGCCCGCTTGGTGATCTAGAGCAGTTTCCAATCCCACCATTAACAAACCCGACTGTTACGCCCAACTGGACGGTGGATCGGCTTGCGATGCAAGCCTGCGCCGCAGGCCATACGCGATTGATCCTATCTAAGGACGTAGACTCCAAGCCCATCACCCGCCGTTTTTTTCAAGGCCATCAACCACTCCACCGTTTGTTCGACCTCAAGGTGTCAGGTGGATATTTGAATATTGCTTTGAACCAAGCTGGGTTTTCGCATTTTGGAGCCAAATTCCTTAGCAGCGTCGATGATCCAATGGTCTTGAAACTTTGGTAGCTATGGCAGCAAGGCAGATGCAAAAACCAACACCGACCGCCATCAAACGCTTTCCCATGGATAGCCGCATTTGCTTTCGCTGGTTTGCTTTGCCTTCTGCTGTTCTGTGGGTTTCAGCTGCTCGGCACAGCAATATCTTCGCGTTGAATCCACATCGGTCGATGAGACCCCGCAAAACTGCGGTGAAGTGACAACAATAAGTGAGTTCACTAAGTAAATTCGCGGCTTGAAGGTGCTATTTTCAGTTACGCGCTGTTACGATCTACAGACGCCCTGAACAGAGCCTTCCGAGAGCTCCATTTCCCAAGTCATTTGTTCAGCCCACCGCCCCCCGTGGATAAGAACAAATGAGTCAAAGCCGCTTGATCAAACACCTGGCCCGTTGCGGCCTCACCGGCATGCTTGCAGTAGCTGCCGCCTCAACGGCCCTCGCGGCCGATGAGCGTTTTGACATTACGCGTTTCCAGGTGGAAGGCAATACCCTGCTGCCGGCGGCGGAAGTGGATCGCCTGGTCGGCCCGCTGGCCGGGCCGCAGCGTGGTTTTGCCGATATCCAGCTGGCGATCGAAGCCTTGCAGCAGGCTTATCTCAAAGCCGGCTATAGCACGGTGGTTGTGTCGGTGCCTGAGCAGGAACTGGCCGGCGGGGCGGTGAAGCTGCTGGTGCGGGAGAGCGTGATCTCCTCGATCACCATCAGCGGCAACGAACATTTCGATGAGGCCAATATCCGCGCCAGCCTGGTGCGGCTGCAGGTGGGCAGCGCGCCCCGCCTGGGCGCGATTTCCGAATCCATCCAGCTGGCCAATGAAAGCCCGGCCAAGCAGGTCGGCGTGACGCTGGCCGAGGGCGAGAAGCCGGGCACCATAGACGCCAAGGTCCTGGTCACCGACCACAAGCTGCTGCGCCTCATCACCACGCTGGACAATACGGGCTCGCCCTCCAGCGGCCGCTGGCGCACCGGCATTGCCGTGCAGCATGCCAATCTGTTCAACCGCGACCACGTGGGCACGCTGGCCTACACGACCTCGCCGGACAGCCCTTCGGGCGTGAACCTGAATGTCTTTTCGGTCGGCTACCGCGTCCCGCTGTATGCCTTTGGCGACAGCGTCGACTTCATCTACGGCAAATCGAGCGTCAATTCGCCGGCCAGCTCCCCGGTGCTGGGCGGGCTGCTGGGCTTCACGGGCAAGGGCGACGTGTATGGCCTGCGCTGGAACCACTTCCTGGGCCGCAGCGGCGAAAGCACGGCCAAGCTGGTGCTGGGCCTGGACCACAAATTCGTGGACTCGCGCTGCGAGGTCGGCGGCGTCACGGTGAGCATTGCGCCGCCGACACCGCCGATTGCCTCCTGCGTGCCCTACAAGACCACGCCGCTGAGCATCACCTACAGCAGCCAGACCGAGAAGGTCGACCAGATATCCGGCTACAGCGTGGGCCTGTCGCGCAACATTGCCAGCGGCGAGCGCTACACCAATATTGACGGCCGCACCGACCGCTACTCTTACCTGACACCGGGCAACCGCGCCACGCGCGACGATTTCATGGCCGCGCGCGGCACGGCTTCCTGGTTCAAGGCCCTGGCCGGCGGCTGGCAGGCCAGGCTGGCCGGCAGCGCGCAGTTCACCGACACGCCTTTGCTGGCTGGCGAGCAGTTCGGCCTGGCCGGATCGACGGCGGTGCGCGGCTTCCAGGAGCGGGCCGTGGCGGCCGACAGCGGCATCGTGGCCAATGCCGAGCTGTACACGCCGGAGCTCGCCGGCAGCGTCGGCTTGCCGGGCCAGTTGCGCGGCGTGTTTTTTGTTGACGCGGGCCACGGCACCAACAACAAGGTGGGCAGCAGCGGTGTGCCGGGCAGCGTCACGGTGTCCAGCCTGGGCGCCGGCCTGCGTTATGTCTTGAGCCGCGATTTCAGCCTGAATGTGGACCTGGCGCGCGTGAACAACGCCGGCACCTCCCTCACGGAAAAACGGGGCGACTGGAATGCCCACCTGAGCGCCTCGCTGGCGTTCTGAAGAAGACGAAGAAGAACACAAGGTCCATCACCATGATCACCATGCATTCGAACCCGCACTCCAGTCCCCTTCGCCTCTCGCTGCTGGCCAGCGCCCTGTGGGTGGCCTGCGCCACGCAGGCCTTTGCCCAGGGCTTGCCGGCCGGCACCCTGCCGACGGGCTGGAACGTCACCTCGGGCAACGCGGCGATCACAAAAAACGGCAACACGCTGACCATCAACCAGACCAGCCAGCAGGCCATCGCGAATTTTGCGACCTTCAGCGTCGGCTCCAATGCGCTGGTCGACATCCACCAGA
The DNA here is from genome assembly GCF_056405195.1 of Polaromonas sp. P1_H6. NCBI lineage: Bacteria > Pseudomonadati > Pseudomonadota > Betaproteobacteria > Burkholderiales > Comamonadaceae > Polaromonas > Polaromonas sp. P1_H6. The sequence continues at coordinate 95,803 of NZ_JBFUCN010000006.1, read as the reverse complement.
TCAACAGCTCGGCCGCGCTGCTGGCCCGCGTCAACGGCGGCGACCCGTCGCTGATCCAGGGGCAAATCAGGGCCGACGGCGCCCTGTGGCTGATCAACCAGGCGGGCATCATGGTGGGGCCTGGCGCGCGCATCGACGTGGCGCGTTTCATCGCGAGTTCGCTGAACGTCAGTGACAGTGATTTCCTGGCCGGCCGCATGAACTTCAAGGGCACGGGCACACCGGGCGAAGTGCGCAATGAGGGCACTATCAACGCGGCCAGCGGCGGCAGCATCTACCTGGTGGGCGCCAATGTCGCCAATACCGGCAGCCTGAACGCGCCCCAGGGCGAGGTACTGCTGGCGGCGGGGCAAACCGTGCAACTGGTGGACACGGCAACGCCCGGCGTTTCCGTCGCCATCACCGGCACGCCGGGCGAAGTCCGCAACATGGGCCAGATCACGGCGGAAGCCGGCCGCATAGGCCTGGCGGCGGGCCTGGTGAGCAACAGCGGCACGATCAGCGCTTCCAGCGCGGTACGGGAAGGGGGCAGGATCTTTTTGCGCGCTTCGGGCGACGTCAAGACCTCGGCGATCTCCAGCATCAGCGCCAACGGCACGACCGGCGGCAATGTGGTGCTGATTGCCGAGAACGCGGCCTCCATTGACGGCCAGGTGTCGGCCACCGGCAGCGCGGGCCGCGGCGGCTATGTCGATACCTCGGGCAAAATTTCGCTGGACGTGGTCAACGTCCCGACGGTCGGCCAGGGCGGCGAATGGCACATAGACCCCTTCAACATCGAGATCGTGGCGGCCGGGCCGGATGCCGGCGTCGTGGGCACCAATGCCATCACATCCAATGAGACCGGCGCCCGTATCAACGCGGCGACCATCGTTGCCCAGCTCGATGCCGGCACGAATGTGAGCATCACCACGGGCACGGGCAACCCTGCCATGGACATGGCGCACGGCGACATCACGGTATCGGCTGCCATCAACAAGACCGCCGGGGGCGATGCCGCACTGACGCTGAACGCCAACAACAACATCATCATCAACGCGCCCATCACCAGCACCTCGAACAAGCTGGCCCTGAACCTGAACAGCAACTACCTGAACAACTATCCGGCGGACAACCACGCGGTACAGCTCAATGCCAACCTGGCGCTGAACGGTGGCGCGCTCACCGTGTCGCAAAGCGGGGGCAATGCCAACGGCACGCTCAATATCGTGGGCGGCACGACGACGCTGGCGGGCGGCTCGGCCATCAACGCCGCGGGCGTGAATGTGCAGGCCGGCGGCACGCTGGCCGGTGCCGGCACCCTGGCGCTGGGCGGTACCGGGACGCTGCTGAACAACGGCACCGTGTCACCGGGCACGGCAGGATCCGTCGGCACGCTGTCCGTCCAGGGCAAGTACACGCAGGGCAGCACTGGGGTGCTCAACATCAAGCTGGCGGCCACCGATAGCTTTGACAGGCTCGCCATCAGCAACACTGCCAGCCTGAACGGCCGGCTCAACGTCCGCGCGCTCAACGGCTTTGTGCCGCTTGCCGCGTCGTTTTACAACGTTGTGACGGCAACGGGTTCGGGCAGCGGCAGTTTCAGTACGGTCGATGCACCCAACATCACCTCCGCCGCCGGCACGGCGAACCTGGCCGTCAGCTACCCCGGCACAGGCACCGTTGCCCGCATCATGACAACCGCTTCCTCAGCGGACATCTGCTCGACCTCGCCCAATTCAATGCTCTGCCAGGTGCTGTCGGCCGCCGTCCCTGTCGCGGTCGCGGTCCAGCCCGCCACCACGGCGTCCACCACGGCGTCGAACATCATCGTCAGACAGCTCAGTCCCGGCGGGGCGCTGTTTATTTTCGAGGGTGAATCCACCCCCGAACAGGTCGCCGCCATGCCGGTTTCCATCCCGGCGGCCGGCAGTTCGGGTACTTCGTCGGCATCCGGCGATGACGCGAAAAAGAGCGATAAAAAAGAGGATCAGATGATCATTAAAACCGTTACCAAAACAGCACCGCCACCGCCAAAAACCTTCTGCAACTGAGGTGCATGACATGAAGCTGCCAACATTTTTCACTCCCCTGCTTCCCGCATGTGCGATGGCGATCGCGCTGCTGTTGCTGGCCCCACTTGCGCAGGCGCAGGTGGTCGGCACCGTCACCAAAGTATCCGGCCTGATGGTGGCCAAAAGCGCAGAGGGCCGCAGCCGGGTGCTGGCCGAAAACTCGCCGCTGCGCCAGGGCGATAGCGTCACCACCGGGCGCAACGCCTTCGCCCGCCTGGAGTTTGTGGACGGCGCGGCGATGGTGCTGCAGCCCGAGTCCCTGCTGGTGCTGACGCGCTACAGCTACGACGCCGGCAAACCCGAGCTCGACAAGGTAGAGCTGGAATTGACGCAAGGCGGCTTCAGCAGCACGGCCGGCGCGCTGGGAAAACGCAGCCCCGACGCCGCCGTGATCACCACCCCCGCGGGCAAGCTGCAGGGCAGCGCCAGCATGGAGGTTTCCCTCAGGCAGCCTTGAGCCGCCTGAGCCGCCTCCACAACCCCAACACAGCAGGAAATCCCATGAAAAAATTCATTTCAAGTTGCCTGGCCTTGCTGGCCGCACTGGTCTCCACCGCAGCCCTGGCGCAGCCCGCGCCACTGGGCATCCCCCGGTCCTCCCCCTCTCCCGCGCTGGCACCGGGGTTGTATGTGCACGTGATAGACGGCCTGGTCAACCTGAGCAACCAAGGCGGCACCACCAGTTTCGCGCCCGGCCAGTTTGGTTTCACGCCCACGATAACGCAGCCGCCAGCCCTCTTACCCAGAACGCCGCCTCTTATGCTCCCGCTGCCTGTGAGCTTCCAGGGCCCAAGCACTGGCAACGGTGCGACCGGCGGCAACAAGGCGGCCGCCATCGACTGCGTGGTGCGCTGAACCACGGGCGCAGCGCAGCCCGGCCCCTTCAAAGCCCCTGTTTCGCAAGGAACAGGGGCTTTTTTCATGCCCGCGGGAAGCGCCGGCCGCCCACAATGAGTACCTTGGTCGTACCGGGGAAGCCCTGCCCTGGCGACGTTGCGTATTGAGGGCTTTTCACTAAGAATCAGCTGGACAGGTCCGAACAACGGGGGGTTCTTATGAAGACAGTATTTCTGCTTCGCTCCAGTCCCAGCTCCAGCTCGATCCAACTCCGGTGGTTGCCGGCCGCCCTGGCCCTGCTGGCCGTCGCGATGCCGCAATGGGCCGAGGCCCAGGCCACGCTGGAAAAAATCAAGAGCCGCGGCCAGATCAACATCGGCTACCGCGCGCTGGCGGCGCCCTTCTCGTATCACCAGACGCCGGAAAAACCGCTGGGCTACAGCATCGAGTTCTGCAAACCCATGATCGAGCGCCTGCGCCAGGCCGCCGGCAACAAGAACCTGCCGGTGCGCTACATCGCCACCGAAGTGGACGCCCGCGTCCGCCTGCTGTCCGAAGGCAGCGTGGACCTGCTCTGCGAGAACGTGACCGACACGCCGGATCGCCGCGCGCGCATGGAATTTTCCACGCCGATTTTTGTCGACGCCATCCAAGTGGCCGTGCGCAACAAGGACATGGTCAGCACGCTGGAACAGCTGAAGGGCAAAAGCATCGTCGGCATTGACGGCAGCACCGTCGTGCCGGCCCTTGACCGCTATGCGCAGTCGCACGCGCTGCAGTGGCAACACGCCAAGGCCGTGAATCCCGATGCGGCGCTGGGGCAGTTGCAACTGGGCTGGGCGGCCGGTTATGCGCGCGACGGCGTGATGCTGGCGGCGCAGCTTGCGAGCCTGCCGGACGCGGGCAACTACACCATCCTGCCGGAGCGCCTGTCGGTGGAAACCATCGCCATCGGCTACCGCAAGGGCGACGCCGCCATGGGCGAGCTGGTCAATGCCTCCATCAAGGAATCCATGCGCAGCGGCGCTGCCCAGGGCTGGTACGAGCAGTGGTTTTTAAAGCCGGCCAAACCCGGCGGCAAGCCGTTGTTCGCGGCCATGCCCCCGGAAATGAAAACGCTTTTTGACACCGCCAAGGCCAACTGACAGAAGCCGGGCAGACACCCCGGCGGCTCAAAACGCTACGGGTTTCCAAGCTGCCGGTGTCGCCGAAACAATGATGTAATGGCGCTCAAAATGCGCCGGCTCCCCCTCAACAGGGTGCCGGCAGCTCAATTAAAAAACAGGCCAGGAACGCCGATGCAAACGTCCCTCCGGATTCACCCCAGCGCCGCGTGCTAGGCCCGCGAATCCATGCCGCTTTCCGCCACCCCTGATTCCGACGCCCTGGCCTTGCTGCGCCAGGACCCGCTGTTTGCCGACCTGTCGGGCAGCCAGCTGGCGCGGCTTCTGGCCAGCCTGCACTGGGTGGAGTTCGCTGCGGGCGAGACGCTGTATGAACACGGCACGCCGGCCCGCTGCCTGTATCTGCTCCAGGCCGGCGCATTGCAGCTGAGCACGCCGGGCGGCCGCACGCTGGCCCTGGCCGGCATGCGCTGCGGCGAGGAAGCCGCCGGTGACACGGCGAACTACCTGTGCAGCGTGAGCGCCACCGCGCCGGTCAAGGCCTTGCAGCTCACGCGCGAAGCGCTGGCGGAACTCGCCGACAAGTCACCGTCGCTGCGCAGCCGCGCCCTGCTGGCGCTGATGGGCTATGTGGGCGGCGAGAACTTCCTCAAGCCGGCCAGGCCTGCCGCCCCCAAAACACCGAAGCCGATCTCGACGCGCGAGCTGGCCGGCTGGCTGGCCGTCATCGGCGTTCCACCCGCGATCTATTTCCTCTCCGGCATGGGCGGGCTGGTGGTGGAGGCCTCGCTGTTCCTGGCCATCCTGTCGGCCACGGTGCTGATGTGGCTGTTCAACCTGGCCGACGAGTTCGTGCCGCCGCTGGTGGCCATCACCGCGGTGCTGATCGTGGGCCTGGTGCCCTCCGAGGTCGCGCTGGCCGGCTTCTCGTCGCGCACGCTCACGACGCTGGTCGGGGTGTATGCGCTGGCGGCGGTGATCTCGGCCTCGGGCCTGAGCTACCGCTTCATGCTGTGGCTGCTGGTCAAGCTGCCCGACACGCCCTTCTGGCACCAGGCGGCGCTGCTGCTGTCGGGCTACCTGCTCTCGCCCATCATGCCCTCGGGCAATGCCCGGCTGTCGCTGGTGCTGCCTTTCTACCGCGACATGATCGACGGCCTGAATTTGCCGGCGCAGGGCAAGTCGGCGACGGCGCTGATGGCCGCGACCTTCTCGGGCGCCATGCTGTTTTCACCCATGCTGCTGACCAGCAAGTCCTCCAACCTGACGGCCTTCGGCATGCTGCCCCTGCAACTGCAGGACCAGTTCCAGGGCCTGTTCTGGTTTGCGGCGGCCGGCGTGGCCGCGCTGACCGTCACCGCCGCGCACCTGCTGGTGGTGCGCCTGTGTTTCGGCCGCACGGCACAGGCCGCCCTGCCCAAGGAAAGGCTCAAGCGCCAGCTGGATTTGCTGGGCCCCATCACCAAGCCCGAACAAGCCGCCCTGGCCGGCTTCCTGTTCTTCCTGGTGGGGGCCGGCAGCGCCGGCTGGCACCAGATCTCGCCGGCCTGGCTGGCCGCATTTTTGCTGGCCGGCTTGCTGCTGATGGGCTTGCTGAGCAAGAAAGACTTCCAGCAGAAGATCGACTGGCCCATGATTTTTTTCCTGCTCAGCCTGGACGGCCTGAGCCGCGCCATCAGCTACCTGGGCCTGGACACGGCGCTGGCCCACTCGGCCGGCGGCCTGTTCGATTTTGTCGGCGGCAGGATGGCCTGGTTCATCCCCGTGGCGCTGGTGGTCACGCTGCTGCTGCGCCTGGTGCTGCCGATCACCGCGGGCATGATCGTCGCCGCGGTGATCCTGATTCCCATCGGGCAGGCGCAGTTCATCAACCCCTGGGTGGTGGTCTTCCTGACCGCCATGTTCAGCGACATCTGGTTCCTGCCCTACCAGAGCTCGCAGTACCTCCAGGTGCAGGGCAGCGGGCTGGACCGCTATTACAAACACTCGGATTTCCTGCGCTATAACCACTGGATGAACCTCGCGCGCCTGCTGGCGGCCTATCTTTCGATTCCCTACTGGGAATGGCTGGGACTGGTATGAAGAGCGGAACGCTGGCCGCCCTCACGGCCGCGGCGCTGCTGGCCGCGCTGCTGCTGCTGGGCCTGTTCAACCTGTCCAAGCCGCGCATCCTGGTGCTGCACAGCTCGGAGCGCAGCTCCACCACCGTCGGCAAGATGGACGAAGGCATACGCCAGGCCCTGGACAGGAACCGGCAGCCGATGACGGTGCGCTGGCACTACCTGGGCATAGACACCCTGCCCGACGAAGACCACCGCCAGGACGCGGCCACGGAAGGCCTGCGCACCATCGCGCAGTTCGACCCCGACGTTGTGATCGCCGTGGACGACGAGGCCCAGGAATACGTGATGCGCCGCTTTGCCGGCAAGGCCCGCCCCAAGGTGGTGTTTGCCGCCATAGACCATGAGCCCGCGGAATACGGCTACGCGGGCGCAGCCAACGTCACCGGCGTGGCCGAAAGCCTGCCGCTGGCGGCCATCCGCGACCTGCTGCAATACGTCAGGAAAGGCCAGCCCGTGCGGCTGGCGGTGCTGAGCGACGCGAGCCCCACGGGCAAGGGGCGGGTCAAGCAGCTTGAAGCCTTCGACTGGGCGCCGCACAGCGTGGCGAGCGTCCACACGCCGGCCGACTTCGCCGCCTGGCAGGCGGCCGTCAAGGGCATGGAGGGCAAGGCCGACGTGGTGCTGATGCTGTCCCACGGCAAGCTGCCGGCCGGGCCCGGCGCGGCCGGCGCCGTGCCGGAAGCCGAACTCATACGCTGGATGGAAGCCCACGCGGCGCCGCTGCCGCTAGGCACCGACATCGGCTACGTGCAGCAAGGCGGCGGGCTCAGCGTGGCGCCGTCGGCCAAATCCATGGGAGAAACCGCCGCGGCAGACGCACTAAGCTGGCTAAAAGCAAAACCCGCCAGCCAGGCGCCGCCGGCCAGCCAGGACGTACGCTACAGCGTGGCCGTGCGTGCCGCCGCGCTGCGCGCCCGCAACATCAGCCTGCCGTCGATCTACCTGGAAGCGGCACGGCTGGAGCAGCTCTACTACCCCTGACCCGCGGCAGGCGCCTAAGACTGGGCGCCGTCTTGCGGCTGATCGTCGGGCGTGATGAAGGAGTCTTCCCAGGGGACCGCGAACTGGTTGTCGGCCTCGTCGTGCACGATGCCGGAGCCGGTGCTGAGCGGGTCGAAGTTGGTGAAGCGGATCTTGCGGTTGCGCTCCAGCTTGGCCCGCAGGCTGCTGCGGGCCGCGGCCATGGCGGTCATGTCGACATGTTCCGCCTGGTGCGCCTGCTGCGCATCGGCGACCAGGGCGCCGCCGTCGGCCGCGCGCATGGTGTCGGGCACGGTGGCCAGGGCGTCGGCTTCCGCGTCCCCCGGCAAGGCCATGGGCGGCTCGCCGAGCACGGCCGGGAAGGACGGCTCATCGTCCGACAGGTCGATTTCACCGAGGAAGGCGGCACGCACGTCCTCCAGCGTCGGCAGGTTGCTGGCGCGCACCACGGCGTAGGCGATGCCGCATTCGGCGAACAGTTTGCGCTTGAGGTCGCGGTTGCTGGCCCTCAGGCCCTGCGGGCCGGGCACGTCGAGGCAGCCGATGACGGTGCCGTCGGCGGCGCAGACCGTGAAGCTGCAGTACACGTTCTTGAGCAGTTCGTAGGAGCGCTGGCCTTCGGCTTCGTTGCGCGGCGAGACAAAACGGATGACGGGGACCTTGACCACCACGTGGTGGTCGAAAAACGCGCGCTGCAGCCAGTGCCAGACTTCCTGCTCGGCCTCGAGCAGCAGCGGCCGTACCTGCAGGTGCCATTGCGCGGGAATGCGGCGCTTCTTGCGCGCGGCGCGCGCCAGCCAGCCATGGTGGCAGGCCGCTCCCGTCGCCATCCCCGACACGGCCGTGGCCGTCAGCGCCAACACAAAAACATCAAACATGGGTGCCTTAAACTTTTTTTCAGTTTAAAACACAGGACCTTCAAGTTACAACCATTTACGTATAACGGTGTTGTTGCGGCGTCTCATCTGTAAATCGAAGGCCTTAAAACACGACTTAATTCACATAACGGCCCGTAAAAGTCTCGAAATCGCCACAGGATAAAGAACGAGTCATTACGACTCGACAGATGCAGGCGCCGGGCTGGCCAGCACCTTGTCGATGCGCTTGCCGTCCAGGTCCAGCACCTCAAAACGCCAGCCCGCGCACTCGACGGCTTCCGCGGTTTTGAGCAACCGGCCCGAGACGCTTTGCAGCAGGCCGGCCACCGTGTTGTAGCGGCCCTTACCTTCTTCGGGCAGTTCCTTGATGTCCAGCCTGGCCTTGAGTTCGGCGACGGGCATGACGCCGTCGATCAGCCAGCTGCCGTCCTCGCGTTCGGTGGCCCAGGCGTCGACCTGGGCGCCGGGCTGCAACTCGCCGGTGATGGCCTCCAGCATGTCCATGGGCGTCATCAGGCCCTGCACCACGCCGTATTCATCGACCACAAACACGATGCGGGTGGAGCGCGCGCGAAACTGTTCGAGCAACTCCATGCCGGTCAGCGTTTCCGGCACGAACACCGCCGGCACCGCATAAGCGCCTATGCGGTCCGCCACCGACGGCACGGCGCCCGGGCTCTGGCCCGGGCCTGGCGCGACAGGCTGGATCTGGCCGCGCAGCGCGAGCAGTTTGGCCACGTTGACCACGCCCACCACGTCGTCGAGGCCGCCGCGGCACACCGGGTACCAGGAATGCCCGGTGGCGCCGGCCTTGGCTATGGCCTGGGCCACGGTGTCGGAGGCGTCCAGCCATTCGATATCGGAGCGCGGCAGCATCAGCGAGGTGAGCAGCCGGTCGTCGAGCAGGAATACGTTCTGCACCATCTGGTGCTCGTGCTCTTCAATCAGGCCGGCGTCCACGCCCTCTTCCAGGCTGGCGGCGATTTCCTCCTCGGTCACGGCCCGGCCGGCCGTGTTGTCGATGCGCAGCAGCTTGAGCACCGCCTGCGTGCTGATGGACAGCAGCCGCACAAAGGGCTTGAAGCCGGTGGCCACCCACATCATGGGCCGCGACACCAGGCGCGCGACGGTTTCGGGGTACAGCTGGCCTATGCGCTTGGGCACCAGCTCGCCGAAGACGATGGTGATGAAGGTGATGATGGTCACCACCAGCGCGGTGGCGGTGATCTCGGAGACGCGCGGCCGCACGCCGAAGGTCTGGATCCAGGTGGCCAGGCCACTGCTGAAGGCCGCCTCGCCAATGATGCCGTTGAGCATGCCGATGGAGGTGATGCCCACCTGCACCGATGAGAGAAACTGCGTGGGGTTGTCCAGCAGGCCCAGCGCGGACTGCGCGCCCTTGTCGCCGGACTCCCCCATGGCCGTGAGCCTGGCCTTGCGGCTGGAGGCGAGGGCCATTTCCGACATGGCAAACACGCCGTTGAGCAGCGTCAAAAAAGCAATCAGCAAAAAGTCCATAGATTAGGAGTCTGGGCGGCAGGAATCCGTCGGCTGCAACGCGCGAGAAAACGGTCCATCGCGGCGCTACCGCCTGCGCCCATAGTCGGGCTATGGGCTTGTCGGTATCACCGCGCTGTCCTCGTTTTTCGCGCGTTTCGCTTCGACGGCTTCTGCCGCCCAGACTCCTAGCGCAAAATAAACACATGTCAATGTACTGTATCGGCGACCTTCAGGGTTGCGACGCACCCCTGGGGCGGCTGCTGGACAAGATGGATTTCTCGCCCAGCCGCGACACCCTCTACGTCCTCGGCGACCTGGTCAACCGCGGCCCCGACTCGCTCAAGGTGCTGCGCCGCCTGTCGGCCCTGGGCGATGCGGCGCAGTGCCTGCTGGGCAACCACGACCTGCACCTGCTGGCCCTGTGGCAGGGCGCGCGCCCCCCGGGCCGCAAGGACACCGTGCAGGACATCCTGCAGGCCGAAGACAGCGAGACGCTGCTGGACTGGCTGCGCCACCGCGCCATGGCCTTGCACCGCCACGGCTGGCTGATGGTGCATGCGGGTGTGCTGCCGCAGTGGACGGTGGCGCAAACCATGGCGCTGGCGTCCGAAGTCGAACAGGTACTGCGAAGCAGCAATCTCAAGGAGTTCTTCAGCGCCATGTACGGCAATACGCCGGACCACTGGCACGACGGCCTGCAGGGCGCCGACCGGCTGCGTGTGGTGGTCAACGCGCTCACGCGCCTGCGCTTTTGCACGCCCGAAGGGGTGATGGAGTTCGGCAGCACCGAAGGCGCAGACGACGCGCCTGCCGGCTACCTGCCGTGGTTTGACGTGCCGGGGCGCCAGACCGCCGGCACGCCGCTGGCCTTCGGCCACTGGTCCACGCTGGCCAAGGAAGGCGGCACGCCGCGCTTGCATCAAAACACCCTGCCGCTGGACACCGGCTGCGTCTGGGGCGGCTGCCTCACGGCGGCCAAACTGGGGGCGCAGGCCGGCAGCTTTGAACTGATCGCCGTGCCCTGCGAGCAGGCGCAAAAACCCGGCAAGAAAGACAAGGCCGGCAAGTCAGGCTGAAACCTGCTGCGGCTCACGCGCTTCGTCGGCCCAGGCGCGCGCCACGCTGGCGGACAGCAGCAGCACGGCCGACGAAAAGTAGATCCACATCAGGATCACCACCAGCGAGCCCGCCGCGCCATACGCCGACACCACGGCCGCGGTGGAGAGGTAAAAAGCCATCAGGTGCTTGCCGACCGCAAACAGGATGGCCCCCGCGGCGGCACCCATCACCAGATAGCGTAAAGAAGGCTTGGGGCCCACGCTGATTCTCATGAGCGCCACGAAGAGCAGCACACAAAAACCGAACGACACGACCTCATTGAGGACCCAGGCGACTTTTTCGATGGGCAGGTAGCTGCCGGCCCAGCCCGAGAGAAGGCCCAGGAAGGTCGAGATCGCCAGCGACACCAGCAACAGGAAACCGAAGGCCAGGATGTAGGCCACCCCGCGCAGGCGCACCGAAGCACCGTGCCACCACTTCTGCTGCGGCATTTCACCGCTGCCTTGCCGCCACAACCGCTCAAACGCGTCCTGCAGTTCCGCGAAGACGCCGGTGGCGCCGAACAGCAGCAGCGCAAACGCCAGCAGCGAGGCCGTGATGCCCTCCGACGGCGCCTGCGCGCTGGACAGCGCCTGCTGCACCACCTGGGCGCCCTGCGCGCCGATGACGCTGCGGATCTGGTCGACGAGGCTGGTTTCGAGGTAGGCGCGGTCCAGCCACCAGCCCAGCACGGCGACCAGCAGGACCAGCAGCGGCGCCAGACTCAGGATGCCGTAGAAAGACATGGCCGCGCTCATGCGCATGCCGCCAGCGTCAATCCAGTGGTCGACGGCGCGCCTCAAGGAGCGAAAGAGTCTCAGGAAGGGGTGGAAAGGCGCGGGAAGCCCGAAAGCCGCTGAACGTGGAGGCTGGGGTGGCGGCGTCAGGTTCGGATTGGATTTCGCCATCATGGAGACAGCGTAGAAGCCGGGGTGCGCGCCCCGCACCGGACAGCCCCGCTACCAGCCGTAGGCGTGAACCGACGGTGGTTTTTTAACCGGCGGTTTAGACCGTGGACTGGTTCTTGAACAGCGCCGCGACCTTTTTCTTGGGCTTGATGTTGGCCGACACGCTGCTGCGCGCGGGAGCGGCCTTGGAAGCGGCTTCCCAGGCGGGCTGGGCTTCGGGCGCGGCTGTGGATTCGTAGGGCTGGTCGAAGAAGGGGTCGCGCTGCGCGGCCGGCTGGCGGTGCGGCGTGTATTCACGGCGCTCGCGCGGCTGGCGTGCCTCGCGCGGGCTGCCGCCGTCTTCAGCTTCGCGGTACATGCGGCGGCCGTCGTTGATGCGGCCCTGCTCGCTGATGCGCGGGCGGTCTTCCTCGAACTCGATGGGCTCGAGCTCGATCTTGGTCTTGATCAGTTTCTCGATGTCGGCGACCAGGCGCTGGTCGCTGGCGGCGACAAAGCTCACGGCCAGGCCGGAAGCGCCGGCACGGCCGGTGCGGCCGATGCGGTGCACATAGTCTTCCGCATTGAAGGGCACGTCGAAGTTGAACACCGCCGGCACGTCCTTGATGTCGAGGCCGCGCGCGGCCACGTCGGTACAGACCAGCAGGTCGACTTCGCCCTTCTTGAAGGCTTCCAGCGCCTTCAGGCGCTCATCCTGGCTCTTGTCGCCGTGCAGCGCGGTGGTTTTGAGGCCCTCACGCTCCAGTGAGCGGGCCAGGCGCGCGCAGCCCAGTTTGCTGTTGACGAACACGAAGGCCTGCTTCATGCCGCGTTCTTTGAGGATCTGGTGCAGCGCGCGGCGCTTGTCGTCGGCGCCCACGCTGTAGAAATGCTGCTCGACCGTGGAGGCCGTGGCATTGGAACGCGCCACTTCGATGGTCACCGGGTCCTGCAGGTAGCTGGAAGCCAGGCGCTTGATTTCAGGCGAGAAGGTGGCTGAGAACAGCAAGGTGATGCGCTGCTTGGGCAGGTAGCTCAGGATGCGCTGCAGGTCCGGCAGGAAGCCGATGTCCAGCATGCGGTCGGCCTCGTCAAGCACCACGTACTCGACCTGGTTGAGCACCGCGTTCTTGGCTTCGATGTGGTCCAGCAGGCGGCCGGGGGTGGCCACCAGCACTTCCACGCCTTTTTTGAGCTCGGCCGTCTGCGGCTTCATGTCCATGCCGCCGAACACCACGGTACTGCGCAGGTTGGTGTATTTGGCGTACAGCTCGACCTGCTGGGCCACCTGCACGGCAAGTTCGCGCGTGGGCAGCAGCACCAGCGCGCGCACCGGGTGGCGCGCGGGCGAGGTCGAGGCGTTTTCGTGCTTCATCATGCGCTGCAGCAGCGGCAAGGCGAAGGCTGCCGTCTTGCCGGTGCCGGTCTGCGCGGCGCCCATGACGTCTTTGCCCTGCAGGACGACCGGGATGGCCTGTTCCTGGATGGGCGTCATGGTCTCGTAGCCCATTTCGGCGACGGCGCGGGCCAGCGGTTCGGCCAGCGAAAGATTGGAAAAAGAGGATGTCATAAGAAAGCTCTGCCTAACACTAGCGGGTAACTGTTGCGGTAGTAGCGCGCGGTCGGGGATGGGATTGCCAAGGCGCGTATTGCAGCCAACAGCACAGCCATTGGCGGGAAAGGTAACGCCGCAGACCGCCCGGGTCCCGTGCGGTCTGGACCGCGGGGCAAGGCTTTGTGCAGAGCTTCCTCAGCCCTCTATTGTCGCACTTTGGGCGAATTGGCCGGTTTTGCCGGCCCTTGAGGGCGCCAGGGCTATTCCGGGGCGGCCGCCCAGGCCGGTTCCGGCGGCAGTTCGCTATGAATTTGATAGCTCACAAGCCCCGCCAATAAAGGACTAATGCCATTCAGTCTACAAACTCCGGGCGCTGAAGGTGTCGCAGGCCTTGACGCTGCCGGTCTTTAAGCCGGTGTCGAACCAGCGCTGGCGCTGGGCGCTGGTGCCGTGGGTGAAGCTTTCGGGCACCACCGCGCCGCCGCCGGCGCGCTGCAGGGCGTCGTCGCCGATTTTGGCGGCCGCGTTCATGGCCTCCTCGACGTCGCCCTGCTCCAGGATCTGGCGGGCGTTCTGCGCGTTGTGCGCCCAGACGCCGGCAAAGCAGTCGGCCTGAAGCTCCAGCCGCACGCTCAGGGCGTTGTACTCGGCCTTGCTGACGCGGCCGCGCATCTGGTCCATCTTGGCGCTGATGCCCAGCAGGTTCTGCACGTGGTGGCCGACCTCGTGCGCGATCACATAGGCCTGGGCGAAATCGCCGGGCGCGCCCAGGCGGCTGCGCAGGGTTTCGTAAAAGCCGAGGTCGATGTAGACCTTCTGGTCGCCCGGGCAGTAAAACGGCCCCATGGCGGCCTGGCCCTGGCCGCAGGCCGTCTGCGTGGCGCCGCGGAACAGCACCAGCCGTGGTTTCTGGTAAGTGCCGCCGCCCTTGGCGAAGACGTCGGTCCAGACGTCTTCGGTGTCGGCCAGCACGGTGGAGACAAATTTGGCCATGCGGTCGTCGGCCGGCGGCTTGTGGGCCGGGCCCTGCTGCTGCACCTGGGCCGGCGGCGCGCCGCCGCTGAGCAGCCCCAGGATGGTCAGCGGGTTGATGCCGAAAATCCAGCCGCCGACCAGCGCCACCACGATGGTGCCTATGCCTATGCTGCGGCCGCCGAAGCCAAAACCGCCGCCCCCGCCGCCGCCGTCATCACGCCTGTCTTCGACGTTGTCGGATTCGCGATTGCCTTCCCATTTCATGCTGTCCCCCTTATGCCGTGCAATACTTGCCTGAGCCCGCCCGCCGCGGCCCCATCCCAGGCCCCGGGCGCGTGTCAGCGCATGCGCCGACTTTACTTGAGCGGCGTTCCGCGGCGGAACAAAATTGAACCCTGGTGTATCCATCCCCCATGAACGCTTTGACCCACCTCTCGCCCGCAGGCCCAGGCCCGCGGCGCAGCGCCGGCGCCGTGTTGTCCGTGTTGTCCGTGTTGTCCGTGTTGTCCGTGTTGTTCCGCTCGCCGCGCCTGGCCCTGGCGCTGCTGCTGGCGATGCTGCTCACGGCCTGCGCCAGCCCCATCACCACCCGCGTGACCAGCTTCAACCAGTGGCCCGCCGACGCGGCGGGCAGCACCTTCAGCTACATCACGCCGGTGGACATCACGCGGCAGCTGGAGCAAGCCACCTACGAAAATTATGTGCAGGCCGAACTCGAAAAACGCGGCCTCAAACGCGCCGCTGAAGGCCAGGTCGGGCGGCTCCAGGTCGACGTGGCGGCCAGCAGCCGCAGCGAGGAAAAAACCTGGATGCAGCCGATCTACCAGGACAACATGGTGTTCCTGCCGCCCTACCGCGACGCCGCGGGCCGCCTCTATGGCGGCGGCTGGGTGCCCGACCCCTTCGGGCCGCGCTACGTGGGCGACCGGCCGGTCAGCATGACGGTGTACACCAACAGCCTGCGCCTGCGGCTGCTCGACACCAAGGGCACGCCGCCCGGCAAGCCGCCGCGCACAGTGTTTGAATCGCGCGCCGTCTACGAAGGCGGCAGCGGCGACCTGCCGCTGGTGGTTCCCTACCTGGTGCGCGCGGTGTTCGACGACTTTCCCGGCCAGAACGGCCAGGTGCGCGTCGTGAAGTTCGACAGCGAAACCGGCGCCGTGATCAAAAAATAAAGCCCCGGCTACTCGAACCGGACCACCAGCCCCTTGAGCGCGCCGGCTACGGACCCGGACGCCTCGATCTCGGTGTGCCAGGTCTGCCCTGCCCGCACCGGCCAGGCATCGGTCAGCGTACCGGTGGTGATGATGTCGCCTGCCTGCAAAGCCGGTGCGCCCGGCGTGGCGCGCAGCTCACGCACAAAATGCAGCAGCGCCTGCACCGGGCCGTCCAGCACATTGGCGCCCACGCCCTGGTCCTTGAGCACGCCGTCGCCGTAAAGCTTGAGCTTCAGGCCCGTGAGCGATGCCATCAGCGCTTCGGGCGCCGTGCCGGCGGCCAGCTTCACAGGATGGCCCACCAGCAGCCGGCCATGCAGCCCGCCGTCGGCCACGGCCTGCGCGGCGCTGAACTTCCAGCCCGGGAAATGCGTGTGCACGATTTCATAACCGTGCGCCACCCAGTCAATGGCCGCCACCAGTTGCTCGGCCGAACAATCGGGCGGCGTCGCCTCGCGCAGGCCGAACACCACCTCGGGTTCTATGCGCGGCTCGCACAGGCCCTTGAGCGACAGCACGCCTTCGTTAGGCCCAGCGGCATCGACACGCGCCAGGCTGCTGTGCCACACCGTGCCCCAGATAGGGCCGTAGACCTCATAACGCGGCCAGATGGTCCGGTTGGTAAAGCCGACCTTGTAGCCCACCGGGCTGTCGCCCTGCCCACTTCGCGCGGCACGCACGGCCAGCGCGGTGGCATAGGCCAGCGGCACATCGGCCGGCACGGCGGCGGGCCAGGGCAGCGGCTGGGCTTCGAGGCGAGCGCGGGTCAGGTCGGCGACCAGCGCGGAAAGGTCCGGATCGGGTGCGGGGATATTCATGGGGGCATGGTAGCCAAAACGCCGCCGCCTTCACAATGGCGCATGCCCGCAGCCCCCACCTCCTCCGCCTCTTCCGCCTCGCCACTTCCCCGCGTCCTGCTGACCGGCTTCGATCCCTTTGGCGATACCGGGCACAGCAGCTTGCCCCTGAATCCCAGCTGGATGGCGGTGAAGGCGCTGGGCGGCAAGCGCATAGGCGGACACCTCGTGGTGGCGGCGCAACTGCCCACCGTGTTCCAGGCCTCCATGGATGAACTCACACGGCTGCTTCGGCTGCACAAGCCGGCGCTGGTGATCTGCATCGGCCAGGCCGGCGGGCGCGGCGCGATTTCGCTGGAGCGCATCGCCATCAACGTCAACGACGCCCGCATTCCCGACAACCTCGGCGCGCAACCCGTCGACACGCCAGTGGTGGCGGGCGGGCCGGCGGCCTATTTCAGCAGCCTGCCCATCAAGGCCATGCTGCAGGCGCTGCAAGCGTCGGGTGTGGCGGCCGAGGTGTCGCAAACCGCCGGCACCTTTGTCTGCAACCACGTGTTTTATGCGCTCATGCATGCGCTGGCCACCAGGCGCGGCTTCAAGCGCACGCGCGGCGGCTTCATCCATGTACCTTATCTGCCCGAACAGGGCGCGCCCAGCCTGCCGCTCGAGGAGACGGTGCGCGGGCTGCGGCTGGCCGTGGCAACGGCCTTGTCAACGACGCATGACATCGCCAAAGGCGCCGGAACCGTCAGCTAGCGTCCGGGCCGGTTTTGCCGTCCCGCGCGGGCGCGGCAGGTTCGTCGCGCAGCAGCCGCCACAGCAAAAAAGTGCCGAGGATGGCATTGCCCACGGCGAAGCCGGTGAGCAGCAGCGTGGCCCAGGCGTTCAGCGGACGGTTGTGCACCACCCAGGCCAGCAGCGGCGACAGGCTGTTGAGCGTGAGCATCAGCCAGAACAGCGGGTTGCGCGGCTGGTAAAGCCGTGAAAGAGGGCGTGACGGTTGCATCGTGAGTGAATGCTAACCGCGGCGGCCCTACGCGGGCCTGACAACAGGCAACCCTAACGGACGGCGAAGGACGCGGCCATAAAGCCCCGCGGCGAACGCACCGGGCGGGCCGGCATCACGCTGCCCGCGGAACTGGAGGCCTCGGCAAAAGCCGCTTCCCTGGGCACGCTGTCGGCGGCGGGCGGCGTCGAAGCGCCGGCGACGACGCGAGCCTGCTGGATGCAGTTGTGGCGCGCGGCGCCCGCGCTGGTTTCCATGCAATGCGCGATCGCCGCGAGTTCCGCCTGCCGCTGCTCGTCACGCAGCTTGGCCTTGGCGACCTGCGAATCGGCCACAAAGGCCATGGCGGCCAGCTGGCACAGGATCACCAGGCCCGCCGCCACCATCAGCAGCGTCTTGTAAGGCATTTCATCGAATTTCATCAGATGTTCAGAGAACATGGCGACCTCCCTTGGGTTACACCATGCTAGGCCGGCATTGCAATAGTCCATTCGGCGCCTTGCCCGTCGCGCTGTAGGATAAAAACCTTTCGTGACATTCGGCCGAGGCGCCGGGCCACCCACCACTTCCCGGGCCATCCCGCTTACCATCGCAGGCATGACGCTCCACCCGTATCCCACCTCGCTGGACGCCGGACAGACCGCCGCGCGGCTGCCCTACCCGCTGCTGGTCACCGAACTCATACGCCTGCTCAAGGACGAGTCGGTGCAGGTTCCGCAGCGGGTGGTTCAGGCCCTGCCCGGCGGCGGCAGCCTCTTCGTGATGCCGGCGCTGGATGCCCGCACCGCGATCGCCAAGCTCATCACCCTGACCCCCGCCAATGCCGGCACTGGCCTGCCCGCCATCCAGGGCGACGTGGTGGTGTTCGACGTGGCCAGCGGCCGGCGCCGGCTGATGCTGGACGGCCCCACCGTCACCGCCAGGCGCACCGCCGCCGTCTCGCTGCTGGCCGCCCAGCGGCTGGCGCCCAACACGCGCGGGCCCATGCTGATTGTCGGCGCCGGCGTGCAGGGCGTGGCCCACCTCGAAGCTTTTGCCCAAGGCCTGGGCGTGCGCGATTTCCGCATCAGCTCGCGCAGCCACGCCAGCGCCCAGGCCCTGGCGCAGCATGCGCAGTCGCTGGGCCTGAACGGCCGCGTCGTGCCCGACGCCGATGCCGCGCTGGCCGACTGCCCGCTGGCCGCTACCTGCACACCCGCCGGCGGCGTGGTGCTCAGCGCCCTTCCGCGCGACGACGGTTTCATCAGCGCCGTCGGCGCCTACACGCCGGCCATGGTGGAACTCAGCGCCGCGCTGTGCCAGTACGTCGCGGCGCAGGGCAGCGTGCTGGTCGATACCCCCGACGCCGAGCATGAAGCCGGCGACCTGCTACAGGCCGGCCTGGACGTGGCCCGCTTCGCCAGCCTGGGCGAGGTGATACGCCAGGACATGAAAAAACCCGACGGGCCGGTGCTGTTTAAAAGCTGCGGCTGGGCGGGTTGGGACCTGGCCGCCGCGCGCACGGCGCTGGCCTGAGCGGGCCGGGCAAGCAGGCGCTCACCTACAGCAATATGGCGGCGCCGGTGTTACGCTGGCCCGTCCAAACCCGGAGATAAAACCATGAAGATTCTGTTCGCTGCCGACGGCAGCAAGTACACCAAAAAAGCCCTGGCCTTCCTGGTCAACCATGAAGACCTCGCCGGCGCCGAAGGCGAAGTGGTGGTGATCAACGTGCAGGCGCCGGTCCCGGGCCGCGTCAAGAGCATGCTGGGCTCGGCCAACGTCACGGCCTACCATGCCGAAGAATCCCAAAAGGTGCTGGCGCCCATAGAACGCTTCCTCAAGCGCCACAAGATGGCATTCAAAACCGTCGCAGTGGTCGGCTCGCCCACCGCTGAAATCCTGCGCGCCGCCAAGCGCGAGAAAGCGCACCTGATCGTCATGGGCACGCACGGCCAGGGACTGCTGAGCCGGGCGCTGATCGGCAGCGTGGCCCAGCGCGTGGTCGCGGAGAGCGAGACGCCGGTGTTGCTGGTGAAGTAGCAAGCCTCCCCGCGGCGCTGGCCGGGCTCCGGGATTTACCGGATACTCGCCCTCACACCACAAGGAGACCGAGATGGGGACGAACATGGGATTCCAGTCAATTCGAAAACTGCTGGGCTGGCTGTTGCTGGCACTGCTCGCGGCCACCGCGCCGCTGGCGCTTGCCGGCGAGGTCACCGCCAGGTCCTTCAGCTCAAAGGCCCTGAACGCAGACTACCGCTACACCCTCTACCTGCCGGACGGCTATGAAAACGGCCGGTTGCGCTACCCGGTGATTTTTTTGCTGCACGGCAACGCCGGCGACCAGAACGACTGGCTGGTCAAGGGCCAAGTCCAGGCGACCATGGACACGCTGGTCCGGGAAGGCCGCGTCCAGCCGGCCATCATCGTGATGCCGGGCGGCGGCACCAGCTGGTGGGTGGACGGCAACAAGGACAAGGCCGAAACCGCGCTCATCAAGGAGCTCATCCCCCACATCGACAGCAACTTCAGGACCATCAACGCGCGCGAAGGCCGCATGATCGCCGGCCTGTCCGCCGGCGGTTTCGGCACGGTGAATGCCGTTTTCAAATACCCTGAGCTGTTTGTTTCCGCCGCGGCATTGAGTCCGGCAATCTATTCACCGACACCACCGGCCCATTCTTCGGCCATGCAGGTCGCGCCGTTCCAGCTTAACGGCAAGTTTGACCAGGCCTCGTGGGACCGCCTGAACTACACCGCCAGTTGGGAAGCCTACAAAAGCAAAAAAGTCGTGGTGCCGATGTATATCAACAGCGGCGACCACGACACTTTTTCCATCGCCTATCACTCGGCCGGCCTGTTCCAGAAATTGTTTGAGTACCAGCCCAAGCTGGTGGAATACCGCGCCGTCGACGGCGACCATGAATGGGCGGTCTGGCGCGACACCATAGGCGATGCCCTCAAATACATGAGCGGCTTTGCCAGCCGCCCCCAGGTCGCCAAGCCCTGAGCCCTCCCCCCGGGAGAGCCGTCAGGCCTTCGGCAGCGTCACCCCAACCTGCCCCTGGTATTTCCCGCCGCGGTCCTTGTACGAGACTTCGCAGACGTCGTCCTTGTCGCTCTCGAAAAACAGCACCTGCGCGCAGCCTTCGCCCGCGTAGATCTTGGCGGGCAGCGGCGTGGTGTTCGAGAACTCCAGTGTCACGTAGCCTTCCCATTCGGGCTCAAACGGCGTGACGTTGACGATGATGCCGCAGCGCGCGTAGGTGCTTTTGCCCAGGCAGATGGTCAGCACATTGCGCGGGATGCGGAAGTATTCGACGGTGCGCGCCAGCGCGAAGCTGTTGGGCGGGATGATGCAGCTGTCGCCGTGGAAGTCGACAAAACTTTTCTCGTCGAAGTTCTTCGGGTCGACCACGGTGCTGTGGATATTGGTGAAGACCTTGAACTCGGGCGCGCAGCGGATGTCGTAGCCGTAGCTGCTGGTGCCGTAGCTGATGATCTTCTGGCCGCCGGCCGCGGCGCGTATCTGGCCGGGCTCGAAGGGCTCGATCATGCCGGTGGTTTCCGCCATGCGGCGTATCCATTTGTCGCTCTTGATGCTCATTCGGGGAAACTCCTCACTGTTCCCTGATTGTAGGCAAGCCGGGCGTCTACCCAGATTGGGAATCCCTCACGCTATGGATTCAGGAGCAGCCAGCCCCCGCCCACCAATGAAAACGCTCAAAACACGTGTCCGGTCGCCAGCGCCGCGGCGGCCGCCCGGGTCTCGACGCCGAGCTTTTCAAAAATATGCTCCAGGTGCTTGTTGACCGTCCGGTGGCTCATGCCCAGGATGTCGCCGATGTCGCGATTCGTCTTGCCCTTGGCCAGCCAGGAGAGAACCTCGGTTTCACGCGGCGTCAGCGCGGCATTGGCCAGGCGCGAAGGCGAGGCGGCGTTCGCGCCGCGCTGCTCCAGCAGCAGCATGGTCTCGCCTATGCCGACCCGGCCCATGTTGCGCACCGACAGCTGCACACCGGCCAGGGCCAGCAGCACCTCGCCGCTGTCGCCCTCCAGCGCCGGATAGACCGCATCCGGCAGGCGCCCCGGCTGCGCTCCGCCTTCCGCAGCCCGCAGCCACAGGGCCGCCTGCGGCGAGCGCCAGGCAATGCGCCCGCGCGCATCGACCAGCACCACGCCGAAGCCGGCCACGTCCACGGCCTCGCGCGCCAGCCGTGTCATGCGCGCATTGCGCGTGTGGGTGTGCAGGCGCGCCACCACCTCCTGCGCGCGCAGCGGCTTGACGACGTAGTCGACACCGCCGCAGGCAAAACCTTCCAGCACGTGCGGCGTCTCCGACAGGCCTGTCATGAAGATCACCGGGATGTGCGCCATCACGGGGTTGGCCTTGATCTGCCGGCAGGTGTCAAAGCCCGAGAGGCCGGGCATGACGGCGTCCAGCAGGATGGCGTCAGGCGCCACCAGTTCCAGACGCTGCAGGGCCGAATCTCCATCGCGCGCCACCAGCACGGTGTAACCCTCGCCCTCCAGCGTGTCGCACAGCATGCCCAGGCTGCTGGGGGCGTCGTCGACCACCAGCACCACGGGACGCTGTTGTTCTTCAGTGGCCTCAAGCATCGACACCCTCCGTCAAATGATCGAGCAACAATTCGAGTTCGCATCGGCTCACAAAGCCGCGCAGCCGCGCGCAGCTGGCGGCCAGCGAGGGGTCTTCGGCCGTGACGCGGTCCAGCAGGCGGTGCAGGCCGTGCACGTGGCCCAGCTTCACCAGGCGTATCAACCCGGCGCGAGCCTCCTCGGGCAGGCCCAGCGAAGCTTCCCCGGACGAGCCCGCCACGCCGGCCGCCAGCGGCGCCGGCGAGACCACCGAGGTCACCCATTCCAGCCCCAGGTGGCGCTGCAAGGCGTCCATCAGCTCGGATTCGAGCACCGGCTTGCCGACAAAGGCCTGGCAGCCCGAGGCCTTCAGGCGCGAAGCCTGGTTCTCGAACACATTGGCCGACACCACGATGATGGGCACGCTGTCGTAGCCCCGGTGGCGTATCTGCAGCGCGGTTTCCCAACCGTCCAGGTCGTCCATGGTGATGTCCAGCAGGATCGCGTCGGGCACCGCGTCCTTGAGGCTGTCTATGCATTCCAGGCCGCTGGCCGCCTCTTTCACGTCAAAGCCCAGCGGCGTGAGCATGCCGGCCAGCATCTGGCGCTGCACCGGCTGGTCGTCGACCACCAGCAGCGTCCTGCGCTTGCCGAAGAAGCCGGCGATCTGGTGCGGCGGGTCGGCCATCGGGCCGGGGTCGTCGATCTCGCGCAGGTACAGCCGCACGCTGAAGGTGCTGCCCTTGTCGGGCTCGCTCCGCAGGCTCAGGTCGCCGCCCATCAGCGCGGTCAGCAGGCCGGTGATGGTCAGGCCCAGGCCGGTGCCCGGCTCGCCGCGGCGGCGGCCCGCGGCGCCGCGCTCAAAGGGCAGGAAGATGCGTTGCTGGTCCTGCGGCGCGATGCCTATGCCGGTGTCCACCACGTCGAAGCGGATCACCTCGCGCCGGCAGTCCACATGCAGCTTCACGCTGCCCGTGTCGGTGAACATCACCGCATTGCTCAGCAGGTTGATGATGATCTGGCGCAGCCGCTTGGCGTCGGCCTGCACCCAGGCCGGCATGCGGCCGCTGTGGGTGTAGAAAAAATCCACGCCCTTGGCCTCGGCCTGTGGCCGCACCATGCTGACCAGGCCTTCGAGGAAGTCGGGCAGCGGCACCGGAATCGGCTCCAGCCGCAGCCGGCCGGCCTCGATGCGCGCCAGGTCGAGCAGGCCGTCGACGAGTTGCAGCAGGTGCTCGCCGCTGCGCTGTATGGTCTGCACGGCTTCGCGCGGCGTGCTGGCCAGCGCCTCGCTTTTCAGCAGGATTTGTGAATAGCCCAGGATGCTGTTAAGCGGCGTGCGCAGCTCGTGTGTCATGCCGGCCACGTAGCGCGTCTTGGCCTGGTTGGCCGACTCGGCCACTTCCTTGGCGGTTTGCAACGCCGCGTCGGTGCGCTGGTGCGCCTCGATCTCGCGCGACAGCAGCTGGTTCTGCCGATTCGACTCGTCCTGCGCCATGCGCCGGCTTTCGCTGCCCAGCACCACCCACCAGCTGCAGACCGCGACGATCAGCAGCAGCATGGCGAACACTTTCACGAAGGCCGAGCGCAGCAGGCTCGAGAGATCACCCGAAGCCGGGAAGGTGGTCTCCTGCATGTAGACCATGCCCATCACCGTGGCCAGCAGCGCGCACAGCGAGAGCATCACCACCATGTAGTGGCCGACGCGGAAGTTGACGCGGCTCGACAGCGCGCTGGGCAGCAGCTTGCTCAAAAATTCCTCAGCCTGCTCGGCGGCGCGTGAGCGCGTCTTGCAGCGGTCGTGGCAGCGCGACTCCAGCGTGCAGCACAGCGAGCAGATGGGCGCGCCGTAGGCCGGGCAGCTGGCCATGTCTTCGGCCTCGAAGGCGTTCTCGCAAACGTGGCAGCGCACCCTCTGGCCGGGCACACCCATGGCCTGCGGCTTGCGCGCGACGTAATAGCGCCCCTTGGTCAGCCAGGCCAGCAACGGCGACAGCACCAGCGCCAGGCCCAGCGCGATAAAAGGCGAAAAGGCCTCGGCCTTGGGGCCCATGGCGCCGGTATAGGCGAACACCGACACCACCGTCGCCAGCAGCATGGAGCCCAGGCCCACCGGGTTGATGTCGTACAGATGCGCGCGCTTGAACTCGATGCCCGGCGGGCTCAGGCCCAGCGGCTTGTTGATGACGAGGTCGGCCACCAGGGCGCCCACCCAGGCAATCGCCACGTTGCTGTAAAGCCCCAGCACTTTTTCGAGCGCCGAAAAAACATCAAGCGTCATCAAGAGCAGCGCGATGGCGACGTTGAACACCAGCCACACCACACGCCCCGGGTGGCTGTGCGTGAGGCGCGCGAAGAAGTTGGACCAGGCCAGCGAGCCGGCGTAGGCATTGGTCAGGTTGATCTTGAGCTGCGACACCACCACAAAAACCACGGTTGCGGCCAGTATCCAGGCCGGGTCGCTGAAGACGTAGGCGAAGCCGGCCAGGTACATCTGCGTGGGCTCCACCGCCTTGGCGGCCGGCAACTCGTGCTGCAGCACCAGAAAGGCCAGGAAGGCGCCGCCCAGCATCTTCAGCATGCCCAGGACTATCCAGCCCGGCCCGGCCATCAGCACCGCCGCCCACCAGCGCCGGCGATTCGCATGCGTCTTTTCAGGCAGGAAGCGCAGAAAGTCGACCTGCTCGCCGATCTGCACCACAAGCGAGAACGCCACGGTGGCCGCCGCACCAAACATGAGCGGGTCGAACTCGCTGCTGCCCGAGGTGCGGCCGGTGAGGCCCGTGAAGTCGGAAAACGCCTGCGGATTCTTCCAGAGCACCGCCAGGTAGGGCAATAACAACAGCACGCCCCACAGCGGCTGCGTCCACATCTGCAGGCGCGAGATCAGCGTGATGCCGCGAACCACCATGGGCACGATGACCACCGCACTGATCACGTAACACCAGGCGATGGGAATATCGAGGTACATCTGCAGCGCCAGCGCCATGATGGCCGCCTCCAGCGCGAAGAAGATGAAGGTGAAGCTCGCGTAGATCAGCGAGGTGATGGTCGAGCCCAGGTAGCCGAAGCCGGCGCCGCGCGTCAGCAGGTCCATGTCGACGCCATAGCGCGCCGCGTAATAGCTGATGGGCAGGCCGGTGAAGAAGGTGATCAGCCCCACTACCAGGATGGCCCACAGCGCGTTGGTGAAGCCGTAGTTGAGCGCGATGGCGCCGCCTATCGCCTCCAGCGCCAGGAAGGACATGGCGCCGAAGGCCGTGTTGCCGACACGCCACTCCGACCACTTGCGAAAGCCGCGCGGCGTGTAGCGCAGCGCGTAGTCCTCAATGGATTCGTCGGCCACCCAGGCGTTGTACTCGCGTCGAATACGAAAAATTTTCTGGGTGGCGATGGTCAAGGCGGTCTCCGTCAAACGGCCGTAGGGCTGCGGCAACGCACCCAAAGCGTTCCGCAAGAAGTGTGCCCGTTGCACCAAAAAGGGTGGCTACGTTGATTGACGTATAGGGATGCGCAGCCCTTGTGAACATGATTCACCTGACTTCAACGCAAGCCTTCACCTCTTCAACCGTTCACCGTTTCATCAACCGCAGGAGCCCAGCATGTCCAACGACGATCGCGACCCATCTTCCTTCATCAACCGCCGCCGCCTCATGCAGGGCGTCGCCGCGGCCCTGCCGCTGGCCGGCCTGCCCGGCTGGGCGCAAGCCCAGCAATTCCCCACGGCCAAGGTCAACACCACCAAGCTGGCCGTCACCGACACCGAAGTGACCGTGGGCCAGTTGCACTCGGCCACCGGCACCATGGCGATTTCCGAAACAGGTTCCATCCAGGCTGAGCAGCTCGCCATCGACCAGATCAACGCCATGGGCGGCGTGCTGGGCCGCAAGATCAAGGTCATCAAGGAAGACGGCGCCTCCGACTGGCCGACCTTCGCCGAAAAGTCCAAAAAGCTGCTGGTCAACGACAAGGTCGCCGCCGTGTTCGGCTGCTGGACCTCGGCCTCGCGCAAGGCCGTGCTGCCCATCTTCGAAAAAGAAAACGGCATGCTCTACTACCCGACCTTTTACGAAGGCCTGGAGCAGAGCAAGAACGTGATCTACACCGGCCAGGAAGCCACGCAACAGATCCTCTACGGCCTGGACTGGGCTTCGAAAGAAAAGAAAGCCAAGACCTTCTTCCTGGTCGGCTCCGACTACATCTGGCCGCGCACCTCGATGAAGATTGGCCGCAAGCACATCGAAACCCACCTCACCGGCAGCAAGGTCGTCGGCGAAGAGTACTACCCGCTGGGCCACACCAACTTCAACTCGCTGATCAACAAGATCAAGGTCGCCAAACCCGACTGCATCTTCATCGCGGTGGTGGGCGGCTCCAACGTGGCCTTCTACAAGCAGCTGAAAGCGGCAGGCGTCACCGCCGCCAAGCAGTTCCTGCTGACCATCTCGGTCACGGAAGACGAGGTGCTGGGCATAGGCGGCGAAAACATGAACGGCTACTACGCCTCCATGAAGTACTTCCAGTCGCTGGACAACCCCAACAACAAGGCCTTTGTGACCGCCTTCAAGGCCAAGTACGGCAAGGATGCGGTGATCGGCGACGTGACGCAGGCCGGCTACCTCGGCCCCTGGCTGTGGAAAGCCACGGTCGAGAAAGCCGGCAGTTTCGACGTGGACAAGATCGCCGCGGCTTCCACCGGCATCGAGCTCAAGACCGCGCCCGAAGGCTACGTGAAGCTGCATGAGAACCATCACCTGTGGAGCAAGGCCCGCATAGGCCAGGCGCAGGCGGACGGCCAGTTCAAGGTGGTGGCCGAATCTCCGGCCCTGATCGAACCGAATCCCTTCCCCAAGGGTTACCAGTAAGCGGCGGCGCTGGCTCCTACCGGTTCACTCCGCCATGCGACGGGGTGAGCCGGCAGGGGCTTCTTCTTTTCTTCCGCGCAGACGCATTGCCTTTTTGACGTTGACCCACCCGCCGCACCGGAGCCCCACCATGAATCTTTCCGAAATGCTCAACATCGGCCTGATGCAAGGCTTTGCCGGGCTCAGCCTGTTTTCCGTGCTGCTGCTCATGGGCCTGGGCCTGGCCATCATCTTCGGCCAGATGGGCGTCATCAACATGGCGCACGGCGAGTTCATGACCATAGGCGCTTACACCATCTACCTGTTTTCGCACCTGTCGGAGGCCTACGCGCCCGGCTTTGTGCAAGCCTACTTTCCGTTTGCCATCGCGGCAGCCTTCATCTTCGCCTTCGCCGCCGGCTGGCTGGCTGAATGGGCCTTCATACGCCACCTTTACAAGCGCCCGCTGGACACGCTGCTGGCCACCTGGGGCCTGTCGCTGGGCATGCAGCAGATCTTCCGCACCACCTTCGGCGCCAAGGAAGTCAGCCCCACCCTGCCCGACTGGCTCATGGGCTCCTGGGCGCCGGCGCCCGGCCTGGACATCCCGATCAACGGCCTGTTCGTGATGGCGCTCACGCTGGTGGTGACCTGCGGCGTGCTGGTCGCGCTGCACAAGTCGCGCTGGGGCCTGCGCGTGCGCGCCACCGTCGCCAACCGCGTGATGGCCAACGCCACCGGCATCAACACCAAAAAGACCGACCGCCTGACCTTTGCCATCGGCTGCGGCATCGCCGGCGTGGCCGGCGCGGCCTTCACCACCATCGGCTCCACCGGCCCGACCAGCGGCTCGCTCTATATCGTCGACGCCTTCCTGGTCGTCACCTTCGGCGGCGCGGCCAGCCTGCTGGGCACCGTGGTCTCGGCCTTCGGCATCGCGCAGACCCAGTCCATCGCCGAGTTCTTCATGACCGGCTCCATGGCCAAGGTGCTGACCCTGATGACCATCGTGACCATCCTGATGCTGCGCCCGCAGGGGCTGTTCGCCTCCAAGGTACGGCGTTGAGCTTTCACCTTATTCCCATCTAGACAACCGGAGTTTTTCATGAACAGCCTCAAGCAATGGATAGTGCGCAACGGCCTGGGCAACGTCGCCCTGCTGGCCCTGGTGCTGCTGGTGGCCTTTCCTCTCGCGCTGGATCTGTTCCGCCTCAACCTTGTGGGCAAATACCTCAGTTATGCCTTCGTCGCGCTGGGCCTGGTGATGTTGTGGGGCTACGGCGGCGTGCTGAGCCTGGGCCAGGGCGTGTTCTTCGGCCTGGGCGGCTACGGCATGGCGATGTTTTTGAAGCTTGAAGCCAGCGACCCCGTCACCACCAAGATCCAGTCCACGCCCGGCATCCCCGACTTCATGGACTGGAACCAGCTTACCGCGCTGCCGATCTGGTGGAAGCCTTTTCAATCCTTTCCGCTGACCTTGCTGCTGATCCTGGTCGTGCCCACGCTGCTGGCCTTCATCATCGGCTACGCCATGTTCAAGCGGCGTGTGGGCGGCGTCTACTTCGCCATCATCACGCAGGCCGTGGCGCTGATCCTCACGGTGCTCATCATCGGCCAGCAGGGTTACACCGGCGGCGTCAACGGCATGACCGACCTGAAGACCATCCTGGGCTGGGACACGCGCACCGACAGCGCCAAGTACATCCTCTACTTCCTCACAGCCGGCTTGCTGCTGGGCGCCATCGTGCTGTGCACCTGGATACAGAAGAGCAAGCTGGGCACGCTGCTGCTGGCCATGCGCGACAAGGAAGACCGCGTGCGCTTTTCCGGCTACGACGTGGCAATGTTCCGGGTCTTTGCCTTCTGCTTCGCGGCCATGCTGTCGGCCGTGGGCGGTGCGATGTTCACCCTGCAGGTCGGCTTTATGTCGCCCTCGCTGGTCGGCATCGTTCCCTCGATTGAGATGGTGATCTTCGCCGCCGTCGGCGGGCGCATGTCGCTGGTGGGCGCGGTCTACGGCGCGCTGCTGGTGAACTTCGGCAAGACCTATTTTTCCGAGAGCTTTCCCGATCTCTGGCTGTTCCTGATGGCCGGCATGTTCCTGGGCGTGGTGCTGGCCTTCCCCGATGGCCTGGCCGGCGTCTACACGCAGCGGGTCAAGCCCTGGCTGGCCAAATGGTTTGCGCGGCGCGAGAAGGTCGCGCCGCCTGCCGCCCCGCCCATGGCGTCTCCACAAGCCGCAGCCCCTGAAACGCCCACGCTGCCTGCCGGCCTGAGCGGCCAACGGACCTGAAAACCAAGGAAGCCACCATGATCGCGCCCGCCATGACCCCAAACGACTTTGTGCTGTCGGTCGAAGACCTGACAGTGTCCTTCGACGGCTTCAAGGCCATCGACAGCCTGAACCTCTACGTCGACCAGAACGAGCTGCGCGTGATCATAGGCCCCAACGGTGCCGGCAAGACCACGCTGCTGGACCTGATCTGCGGCAAGACGCGGGCCAGCCACGGCCGCATCAAGTTCAAGAACGCTGAGATGACCAAGCTGCCCGAATACCAGATCGTGCGCTCCGGCATAGGCCGCAAGTTCCAGACGCCGTCCATCTACGAAAACCTCAGCGTGTTCCAGAACCTGGAAGTGTCCTTCCCGCGCGGGCGCGGTGTGTTCGGCGCGCTGTTCTTCAAGCGCAGCGAAGAAGTCAAGGCCCGCGTGCAGGCCGTGGCGGCCGAGATCGGCCTGGACGGCCAGGTGGACACCGAAGCCGGCCTGCTCTCGCATGGGCAAAAGCAGTGGCTGGAGATCGGCATGCTGCTGATGCAGGACCCGGAGCTCCTGATGCTGGACGAACCGATTGCCGGCATGAGCGTGCGCGAGCGCGAACTGACGGCCGAGCTGCTCAAACGCATCTGCAAGGGCCGCGCCATGATCGTCATCGAGCACGACATGGAGTTCGTCAAGCGCATCGCCGACAAGGTGACCGTCATGCACCAGGGAAAGATCCTGGCCGAGGGATCGATGGAAAAAGTGCAGGCCGATCCGCGCGTGATCGACGTGTACCTGGGCCATTAAGCCGCAAGCACCAAGGAACCACCATGCTCAACGTCAACAACCTCCACGTCAGCTACGGCCAGAGCGAGGCGCTGCACGGCATCAGCTTCTCTGCCAAGAAAAACGAAACCGTGGCCATCATGGGCCGCAACGGCATGGGCAAGACCACGCTGTTCAAGTCGCTGATCGGCATCCTGCCGCTCAAGTCCGGAACGATTGAAGTCGACGGGCTGGACATCTCCAAGGACGAGAGCTACCAGCGCGTCGCCAAGGGCGTGGCCTACGTACCGCAGGGCCGCATGATTTTCCCGACGTTGACGGTGCAGGAGAACATCCTGACTGGCCTGGAGAACGCCAAACACAAGCAGATCCCGGACGAGATCTACGCACTGTTCCCGGTGCTCTTCGACATGCGCGGCCGCAAGGGTGGAAACCTCTCGGGCGGCCAGCAGCAGCAGCTGGCGATTGCCCGCGCGCTGGTGACCAACCCCAAGGTGCTGCTGCTGGACGAGCCGACCGAGGGCATACAGCCTTCCATCATCAAGGACATCGCGCGCGCGCTCAACGAGATCCGCAAGATGCGCGAAATCACGATTGTGGTGTCCGAGCAGGTGCTGAGCTTCGCGATGGACGTGGCCGACCGGCTCTTCGTCATTGAGGGCGGCCAGCTGGTACACGAAAGCACCCGCGCCGGCACCGACACGGCGCGCATCAAGCAGTTTCTTTCCGTCTGATTTTTCTTTTTCTTTTTATTCATCACCACCAGGAGATATGGCATGACCGACACGCTGATCAAGGTTGACCTGACGAAGTCACCCACCCTCAACGAAAACATCCACAACCGCTGGCACCCGGACATCCCCATGGCCTGCTGGGTCAACCCGGGCGATGATTTCATCCTGGAAACCTTCGACTGGACCGGCGGCTTCATCAAGAACAACGACAGCGCCGACGATGTGCGCGACATCGACCTGAGCACCGTGCACTACCTCTCGGGCCCGGTCGGCGTCAAAGGCGCCGAGCCCGGCGACCTGCTGGTGGTCGACCTGCTGGACATAGGCGCCAAGCAGGACAGCCTCTGGGGTTTCAACGGCTTTTTCAGCAAGAAGAACGGCGGCGGCTTCCTGACCGACCATTTCCCCGAAGCGCAGAAATCGATCTGGGACTTCAAGGGCATGTTCACGAGTTCGCGCCACGTGCCGGGCGTGAACTTCGCCGGCCTGATCCACCCCGGCCTGATAGGCTGCCTGCCCGACAAGGCCATGCTGGAGATGTGGAACACGCGCGAACAGGCGCTGATCGACAGCGACCCGACGCGCACCGGCCTGGCCAACCCGCCTTCGGCCGGCACCGCCCACATGGGCAAGATGACGGGCGCGGCGCGCGACAAGGCCGCGGCCGAGGGCGCGCGCACCGTGCCGCCGCGTGAACACGGCGGCAACTGCGACATCAAGGATTTGTCACGCGGCTCCAAGGTCTTCTTCCCGGTCTACGTCGATGGCGCGGGCCTGTCGGTGGGCGACCTGCACTTCAGCCAGGGCGACGGCGAAATCACCTTCTGCGGCGCCATCGAGATGGCCGGCTGGGTGCACATGAAGGTCACGCTGATCAAGGGCGGCATGGCCAAGTACGGCATCAAGAACCCCATCTTCAAGCCCAGCGTCATCACGCCGCGCTACGACGACTATTTGATCTTTGAAGGCATCTCGGTCGACGAGGCCGGCAAGCAGTACTACCTCGACGTGAACGTCGCCTACCGCCAGGCCTGCCTGAACGCCATCGAGTACCTGAAGAAGTTCGGCTACTCGGGCGCGCAGGCCTATTCCATCCTGGGCACGGCGCCGGTGCAGGGCCACATCAGCGGCGTGGTCGACGTGCCGAACTCCTGCGCCACGCTGTGGCTGCCGACCGGTATCTTCGACTTCGACATCAACCCGAACGCCTCCGGGCCTATCAAGCACATCGACGGCAAGATCAGCATGCCGCTGTCGCCAGACCTGCGTTGAGACACAAAGGAAGCGCCATGCCTACCTACGACTACGACTGTCCGCAATGCGGCTGCTTCGACGCGCTACGCTCGGTCTCCATGCGAAACCAGGCGGCCGCCTGCCCTGGCTGCGGTGGCCTCTCGGCGCGCATTTTGTCCGTCGCGCCCGCGCTGGCCTTGATGGAAGACGGTGCGCGCCGCGCCATGGACACCAATGAACGCGCCCGGCATGAGCCCAAGCGATCCGGTGACTACGCGCGGCTCAAACACCCGGCCGGTTGCGGTTGCTGCTCCAGCGGCAAACGCGGCGCCACGCTGACCGCGCCCAACGGCAACAAGGCCTTTCCCAGCAAGCGCCCCTGGATGATCAGCCACTAAAGCCACTCTTCACAAGGAGCACGACATGATTCACGGCGACATTTCAAGCAGCAAGGACACCGTCGGCGTGGCGGTGGTCAACTACAAGATGCCCAGGCTTCACACCAAAGCCGAGGTGGTGGAGAACGCGAACAACATCGCGCGCATGCTCGAAGGCATGAAGAAGGGCCTGCCGGGCCTAGACCTGGTGATCTTCCCCGAGTACAGCACTCACGGCATCATGTACGACAGCAAGGAGATGCATGAGAACGCTGCCACGGTGCCGGGCTTTGAGACCGAAATCTTCGCGGCCGCCTGCCGGCGCGCCAAGGTCTGGGGCGTGTTCTCGCTGACCGGGGAACGGCACGAAGAGCACCCGCGCAAGGCGCCCTACAACACGCTGATCCTGATGAACGACCAGGGCGAGATCGTGCAGAAGTACCGCAAGATCATGCCCTGGGTGCCGATCGAGGGCTGGTACCCCGGCGACCGCACCTATGTGAGCGACGGGCCCAAGGGTATGAAGATCAGCCTGATCATCTGCGACGACGGCAACTACCCCGAGATCTGGCGCGACTGCGCGATGAAGGGCGCCGAGCTCATCGTGCGCTGCCAGGGTTATATGTACCCGGCCAAGGAACAGCAGATTTTGATTTCCAAGGCCATGGCCTTTGCCAACAACACTTATGTGGCGGTGGCCAACGCCTCGGGTTTTGACGGCGTGTATTCCTATTTCGGCCATTCGGCGCTGATAGGCTTTGACGGCCGCACGCTGGGCGAATGCGGCGAGGAGGAAATGGGCGTGCAGTACGCGGCGCTGTCCAAGAGCCTGATCCGCGACTTCCGCCGCAACGGCCAGTCGGAGAACCACTTGTTCAAGCTGCTGCACCGCGGCTACACCGGCATGATCAACTCCGGCGACGGCGACAAGGGAACACCCACCTGCCCGTTCAGCTTTTACGCCGACTGGCTGCGCGACCCCGAGGCCGCGCGCAAACAGGTGGAGTCGTTTACGCGGACGACGATTGGCACGGATGAGGCACCTATGGAGGGGATTCCGAACCAGGGCAGTGTGACGGCCTGAACGGCCGGCCCAGCACTAAGGCAGGGCCTGCGAAATCACCGTGCGTTCTATCACCCGGTCATCCCCCAGCACAATCAGCGCGAACAGCAGTTCGCCCAGATTGGCCGCCAGCGCGGTCTTGCGCGCCAGCAGCGGCGTGGCCTGCGGGTTGAGCACCACGAAGTCGGCTTCACAGCCGGGCTGCAGATTGCCCACTACGCCTTCCAGCCCCAGCGCGCGCGCCGCGCCCGCGGTGTGCTGCCACCACAGCTGCTGGGGCGTGAGCGAGAGGCCGGGCTTGGTCTGCCCTTCTCGGCCCACGTAATACGCCGCAAGCATCGTGTGAAACGGGCTGAAGGAAGTACCGCCGCCCACGTCGCTGGCCAGGCCGTAGGGAAAGCCCACGCGCTCGGCGCCTTCGTAGTCAAAAAATCCGCTGCCCAGGAACAGGTTGCTGGTCGGGCTGACGGCCGCGGCCGTGCCGGTGGCGCGCATCAGCGCGCGGTCTTCGTCGTCGATGTGGATGCAATGCGCATACACGGCGCGCGGGCGCAGCAGGCCGAACTGTTCATAGACGCTCAGGTAGCTGCGGGCCTCCGGATACAGCCGGCGCACCCAGGCGATTTCGTCCTTGTTCTCGGCGACGTGCGACTGTATCCACACGTCGGGGTATTTGGCGGCCAGCTCGCCGGCGCCGCGCAGCTGGGCTTCGCTGCAGCTGGGCACAAAACGCGGCGTGATCGCATAACCGAGCCGGTCCACGCCGTGCCAGCGCTGGATCAGGGCCTCGGTATCGGCCAGGCTTTGCGCGGTGTCGTCACGCACGCCCTCGGGCGAATTCTGGTCCATCAGGCATTTGCCGGTCATCAGGCGCAGGCTGCGGTTTTGCGCTTCGGTGAACAGGGCATTGACAGATTCGGGATGCGAGGTGGCGAAGGCCAGCGCGGTGGTCACGCCATTGCGCAGCAGCTCGTCCAGGAAAAAACCGGCGGCCTCCGCGCTGTGCCCGGTGGCCGAGAAGCGGCTTTCTTCGGGGAAGGTGTAGTTCTCGAGCCAGGGCAGCAGGCCGTCGGCCGGTGAGCCGATCACGTCGAGCTGCGGGTAGTGGATGTGCATGTCCACAAAACCCGGCGCGATGATGCGGCCCGGCAGGTGTTCGGTGGGCAGGTCGGCAAAGCGTGAAGCCAGCGCCTCATAGCTGCCCACGGCCTGGACCACCTGGCGCCCTTGCGGGTCGGGTCCCACTACCAGCAGCCCGTCGGCCTCGTAGGCGGCCTGGGCGGGACCGGTGAAATACAGCAGGGCGGCGCGGTAGGCTTTCATGGGTGCTAGGTTACCGCAGCCCGTGAGCCTTGCGATATGTAAAAACCGATAAGGCTTATCAGCG
Organism: Polaromonas sp. P1_H6; assembly: GCF_056405195.1. Classification (NCBI taxonomy): domain Bacteria; kingdom Pseudomonadati; phylum Pseudomonadota; class Betaproteobacteria; order Burkholderiales; family Comamonadaceae; genus Polaromonas; species Polaromonas sp. P1_H6. Next base: position 61,501 of record NZ_JBFUCN010000006.1, on the reverse strand, counting down.
GCTCACGCGGCAGCCGTCGCCCAGCGAGGCGCGCCAGACGCGCACCGAGGTCAGCCCCGGCAAACGCGCATCGAGCTTGCGAAAGATGAACTGGCAAAGGTTTTCGAGCGTGGGCGGGCCCAGGTCTTTGACGCCGTCGAGCAGATGGTGGTCCAGCTCCTCGCGCAGCGCGGCGATTTCGCGCCGCACCAGGCCCAGGTCCATCACCATGCCGGTGGCCGCGTCGGGCTCGCCGGCCACAAACACCTCGGCGTTGTAGGTATGGCCGTGCACACGCTTGCTGCTGTCGGCCTCGATGGCGCGCTTGAGCGTGTGGGCCGCGTCGAAGTAAAAAGTCTGGCTGATCTCGCAGCGCATGGGTTCTGGCGTGGGAAGCTTTTTCATCGGATGCCCGTGATCTTGTGGGTCTGCAGGCTGAGCCGCCAGGCCGGGCGCGCCATGCACAGCTGTATGCACGTTTCGGTATTCTGCTGGCGCTGCGGGTTGTCCATGGGCTGCAGGTAGCGATGCGTGAAGTCGGCGGCCTCGAGCTCGGCCAGGTCAAAGCTCGGCTGGGGCCACACCACCTTGAGCTCCTGGCCCGCGCGCTGCACCCAGGGCGCGCCGGCCTTGGGGCTCACGCAAATCCAGTCTATGCCCTCGGGCGCGGCGATCGTGCCGTTGGTTTCGACCGCGATCTGGAAGCCGCGCGCATGCAGGGCCGCGATCAGTTCCGCATCGACCTGCAGCAGCGGCTCACCGCCCGTCATCACCACAAAGCGGTGCGCGCTGTCGCCCGCCGGCCACTGCGCGGCAATGCGCTCGGCCAGCGCGTCGGCACCCCGGAACTTGCCGCCCAGCGTGCCATCGGTGCCCACGAAGTCGGTGTCGCAGAACTGGCAGACGGCGGTCGCGCGGTCCTGCTCGCGGCCGGACCAGAGGTTGCAGCCGGCAAAGCGGCAGAACACCGCAGGCCGCCCGGCATTGGCGCCCTCGCCCTGCAGCGTGTAGAAAATTTCCTTGACCTGGTAGCTCATGGCGCGGCTTTCGCGCGGCCACGGCCGCAGCCCACCATGGGCGGTAGCCGGTGGGAAGCAAGGGGTGAAGCGGAAGAAATAAAACAGGCGCCCACACAAGCCGAAAGACCGGGGGTCGCGAGGTTTTTATACATGGTAGTCCTCTACATGGCCCCGGAATGAAAGCAAATGCCGGCGCGCCGAGGCAGCACGCAGGCCCTGATTTTAACGGTTCAGGCCAAGCGGTTCACACCATAAGTGGGTCAGATTTCGACGGAATTCAACAAACTTGGGCAAAACATCCACGGATTTTCAGCACTACCGGCTCCAACTCGATCTCTGCTGGCGGGAGCTCAGCCCTCGGGAAAGGGCGGAGTTTGATCCATTGAGTCAGCTGACGACGAGCGTTAAAGCTCGACAGGCAAGAAAATTTAGGAGGACTCGCGGCAATCTCACGCTTTTATCGTCGGGGTGATGGCAAGCAACTTTGCTTCCTGTGCAGCGCCGGCCCGGACCAATCGATCGGTCTCAGTACCGAACAGTGTCTTTTCCATCACTATGCTGTCGACTTTCGTAACACCAACGGAGCGGAGCCAAATTTCCAAGTAGGCTTTTTGAAAGTCCCAGACCGCGGCCGGAGTCGCACCTTCGGCAGAGAAATCCATTCCGCGACCGTAAATGCAGACGGCTCTGGTGTCGTTCATCATTCCGAGCATCCCGCGTTCATCAAATGTAAAGAGGACATCCTTTTGAGAGACGACATCGATGAGATGCTTCAATTTATACGGAATGCCGAAATTCCACATTGGGACGGCAAAGATCAATAGGTCTGCGGCTTTGAATCTTTCGCCAAGTGCGGTGATTCCGTTCCATGCTGCCTGCTGTTCCTCGCTGCGTGTGTTGCCTTCCAGGCCAGCGTATTTGGCGTGCAAAGCAGCACCATCAAATTCAGGGAGTTCGAAGTCCCATAAGTCAATTTTGTCAACACGAACACTTGGGAACTGTTGTTTGAGGGTTTCCAGAAATACGTGCGCCACCTCAATTGTCGCGGAGATTTGTTTGCGAGGCGAGGCCTCAATGTACAGCACAGTCTTCATACGTTCGCTCCGGTTAGTAAAAAACAAAGGGATGGTAGGTGGCATTGATTAATTATGAAAATTAATCGTCATAATGTTTGAAATCACAAAAATTTGTTAATGCAGAACTTTTCAACCGAACTGCTGCGGACATTTGTAGCGATCATTGATGAGGGCAGCTTCACCGCAGCCGGGAGCCGGCTTGGATTTACTCAGTCGGCCGTAACAGCTCAGATCAAGCGGCTTGAGGCCCAGGCGGGATGTCAGTTGCTAACTCGCAATACGCGATCAATGGCTCCGACGCCTCAAGGTGAAGTCATGCTCCAAGGGGCACGAGAAATCCTCTCATTGCATGGGTCGCTGCGGGAGCAGTTGGGCATCACGCAAGGGCTTGGCGGACGCCTGCGGATTGGCATATCTGAGGGTTACCTCAGCCTGTCGCTGGCTGGCATGCTTCGACGCTTCAAAGAAAAGCACCCTGGCGTCCAAGTTGAGATGCATGTTGATGCCACCAAGGTGCTGGTTGACCAGCTCAATGAAGAGCTTCTTGATGTTGTCCTCGGTGTTCATTGTGGTGGTGATTCTGTTGCAGATTCCTTATGGAGCGAGAGTCTGGTATGGGGTTATTGCGACACCGCCCCGCTTCCTCCGGCCGGTCCTTTGCCCATGATCTTTCAACCGGAACCGTGTCCCTACAGGTCGGCGGCGATCTCCGCACTTGCCGCAAGAAGAACATCTTGGCGTCTTGCATGCATGAGTCCCAGTTTCAGCAGTTGCCTGACCGCCGCTCGGATGGGACTTGGAATATTGACCCTGCCTCGTAGCGATCTGTCACCAGGCTTAAGAGACATTGGTGCGGAAGCCTCCCTTCCGGATTTGCCGAATGCAACTCTTTCGCTCTGGTACCCACCCAATGGGCCGACTCGTGCTGCGCTCCTGATCGCAGATTCTCTAAAAGGTGCCTCTAGGCGGTAGGCCAGGCAGAAGTTCCCCCATTCCGGCCACCCGTTCCAGCGTAATAGCCAATTGCCGCGCCAGCGTATGCAGGAGGCGCTGCTGTTCCGGAATCATGAGTCATCGGGATTACACGGGCTTTTGGGCCAACACACCGCGAATGCGCTTGGGCGCCTTCAGTGGCAGGTAACCCCGGTACCCACCTGCCGCGGCGTCAATCCGACCCAAGAGGCAAACTGACGGCCGAATTTGAATATCGAGAAGTCCCCGGCCGCAGCCACCAATGGTGGGGCCGTCAAATCCCCAGTGCCCCGGAATTTGCTGTGTTGCCGCCGACGGAAAATTGACAGTCTCGCTGTCAAGATTCAGCCCGCGGCAGCAGTTAGGCATTAACTGGCAAGGCCAGCAGGCGCAAACAGCGCAGCGATCTCTAGCAACTTTTGAAGACTTCCATTCGTGCCTGCCGTTCGGCGCCGAACGATCCGCTCAGCCTGGCGGACAGATTTTCCCTGCGCATCACCTCTCCGCACGCTAGGCAGGTGGGACCCAAGCCTGGATCCTGGCCACACGGAATGTGCGTGTATTGAATCGCGACTTCTTCTTCATCGGACTTGCACCAGGTCTCTCCCCAAGCGCGTAGGGCCAGAAAGACAGGATAAAAGTCCTTTCCCATCTCGGTCAGGTGGTACTCGTGGCGCAGGGGCCTGTCGTTGTAGGGTCGGCGCTCGATCATGCCGTCTGCTTCTAGCTTCTTCAATCTCGTCGTAAGCATCTGAGGAGTAGCTTGGGTATGTGCCTGAATCTCTTCGAAACGACGAGTCCCCAGGAACAGTTCTCGAAGGACAAGCGTGGTCCAGCGGTCGCCGACGACGTCCTGAGCTCGGGCAATAGGGCAAAGTGTTCCCTGTTTTATTGATGGTGAAGCGGGCGGTTTAGTCATTTTTACGATCATACCCCTTGTAACTATGAAAATCATAGGTACAGTATCGCCTATTCCGGAGAAGGTTTAAAGCCGCTTCCTTGCGAACTGCGGAATCAATGGCACTTTCGCCAACAACACTGCATGACATCGAAAGGTTTCCTCATGTCTGAACTTACGAAACTGGATCTCGCCGCCATCGCCGACCGCTACGCCGCAGCTTGGCTTTCTCATAGTCCGGAGGCGATTGTCGCGCTGCACGCGGATGAAACGAGCTTTCAGGCGCATGGCCGCGGCACTGAGGTGAAAGGCAAGACCGCGCTGCTGAAGGAGTTCGCCGAGGTGTTCGAGCGATATCCCAACTTTGGGGTGGAGACGCATCGCCTCCTTCTGGGAGAAGGGCATTGGACCCTCGATTGGGACCTGACTTTCCAGCCGCCTGGCAAGGAGCGCAGGAAGTTTCACGCGCTGGACGTCGTGGAAGTGAATGGCGACGGACTGGTCACCCGAAAAGATACCTTCTTTGATTTTGTGCAAGTCAAAGCGGCGCATGAAGCGAAATGATGGACAGGAACATGACAAACGCGAAAGCTCCTGCTGCCGGTGACGCGACACTACCGTTGTTCGACCGGGCGTTGATCAATACCTTGCCGGTGGAGCATCTGTGCGACCTCAGCATCGATCTGGAGCTCGGCCAAGCGATCGCGACCCCTCTCGGCACCCGTTTGACCTTCGTGGTCAAAGGCGGCCGCTTCCAAGGTCCGCGCTTACGGGGTGAAATGCTTCCGGGCGGCGGCGACTGGGTTTCCGTCGGGGCCGACGGAACCAGCCGTATGGACGTTCGCGCAACCTTGCGCACCGACGACGGTGTCCTCATTCACTACGAGTCACACGGGATTCTCAAATTCCCGCCGAATAGCCGCCAGCGCCTGGCCAAAGGCGAACGCTTGTCCTTCGACGAGAGTTACGTGCGCCCAACGCCCAGGTTTGAGACGTCCGACGAACGCTACGCATGGCTTTGCTCAATCGTCACCGTCGGCTACGGCGAATACGGCCCGGGCCGCATCGATCACAGGATGTTTCACATCCTGTGACATGCCCTGCGCACAAGCGAAGAGCAATGCCCACACTTGAGACTTTCCTTCTGTTCGCGATTGCCGACATGGCATTGAAATTCACGCCAGGTCCGGACATGGCGCTGACGCTCAGTCGGGGAATGACCCAGGGTTTCCGTTCGGCGTGGATAAGCGCTCTCGGAACCAGTTGCGCAGGACTCGTGCAGATACCCCTGGTTGTCTTGGGACTCGCGGCTCTGTTTTCACAATCTCCACTGCTGTTCTTGATCGTCAAGACTGCGGGCGCGCTGTATCTTGTCTATTTTGGGGTCCGCGCGCTGTTTCGTAGCCGCCGGAGCCGGCCTCTAGACGCACACCCTCCGAATGCCAGTGACCGGGAGATTTTCCTGCAGGGGTTCGTCACCAATCTGTTAAATCCCAAGGTCCTGTTGTTCATGGTGGTCTTTCTGCCCCAGTTTTCTGATCCGTCACTCGGACCGCTCTGGCTCCAAATAGGGGTGCTTGCGCTTTACCAAAAAGTTTCAGGCCTCGTCACTTATGCATTCTTCGGCTACGCAGCCTCACGCATTCGCAACTGGGTCATTCACAACCCGTGGTTTGTTCGGACACAGGAGGGGCTTATTGGTGCAATGATGATCGGCATTGGAGGCTGGATCGTGCTCAGCCGTGATTAGCGGGCCCTTTTTCAGGTCTTTCAGGCTATTCGGCCGCCCCAGGGCAAGGGCGTGTCACGCGCCTGGGCTGCCAGCCAGGCGCAAAACTTGTCCAGCTTCCGATCGGGGCTGTCCAGTCGGCGCTTCGCGACGTACTGGTAACCGCTTTCCTGAAAGCCGAGCGGCGCCACCAGGCGGCCGGCCCGGATATCGTCTATGACCAGGTGCCAGGGCGCGATGCAGATACCCAGCCCCCCAACGGCCGCCTCCAGCGTGAAGTAGTAATGCTCGAACGCCGGGCCAGCCCGCGCAGGCAGGGCGCGGCCCGTCGACTCGCACCACATCTGCCAGGCATTGGGACGGGTTTTGGTATGCAGCAGCGGCTGGCTGGCCAGGCCTTGCGGTGAACGCAGGTCCATGCCGGCGGCGAGCGCGGGCGCAAGAACCGGCCCCAGCCGTTCGGCAAAGAGGGGGAGCAGTGCGGCGGACTCATCGCTCATGTGGTCTTGCGCCGTGATCACCAGGTCGTAGCGGTCGCGATCAACGCCGGCACGCTCCGCAGCGCTCAGCCTGATCTCGATATCCGGGTGCAGCGCGTTGAAACCGTAAAGGCGTGGAATCAGCCACTTGACGGTGAAAGTGCTGAAGCAGGACACGTCCAGCGTTCCGGCCTCGCTGCTGCGCACTTCTCGCACGGCGGCTTCCATCTGGTCCAGCGCGGCTGAAAGCGCCGGCCGCAGCGAGGCGCCGGCGGCCGTCAGCTGCGGCTTGTTTTTGGCGCCTTCGAACAGCGGCACGCCCAGCGCCTGCTCGAGTTGCCGCACCTGCCGGCTGATGGCGCCAGGGGTGACAGAGAGTTCTTCGGCGGCCGCCGTCATGCGGCCCAGCCGGGCCGCGGCTTCAAAGGCGCGCAAGGCGTTCAGGGGTGGGAGGCGGCGCGTCATTATTGTGAGTTTATGGCACATACAGCGTGCCGACAAATCGTTTGGCCGGGCCACACCTGATTGGCAGAATTCGCACCAGTTGTTTACTTTAATTGAGGAAAAATCACATGTCTTTTATCCGCACCAGCGTCCACCAAAGCACCAGTACCGAACACCGGCAGGGCATCGTCGACGGCATCCACGAGGCCCTGGTCGAGAGCATCGGCATGCCGGAAGACGAGCTCTTCAACCTGGTGAACGACTACGATGCGCGGCAGTTTTTCTTCAACCGGACCTTCAACGGCATGGCGCGCTCGGAGCGGCCGGTGGTCGTCGAGATCACCCTGCGGCGCGGCCGCAGCGATGCGATGAAACGCGCGCTCTATGCGGCCATTGCGCGCAATTTAAAAGCCAATGCCGGTGTCGCGCCCGACGACGTTTTTATCTTCATGCACGAGAACGACTACTCGGACTGGTCGGTGGGCGGCGGCAAGTTCGCCATGGCGCTGGTGCAGCAGCCCGGCCCGGGCTGAAAAGAACACGCCTTGCTTATTTGCCGACCGCGGCATGGCCGGCCGGCAGCGCCGGCAGCACCGGATAGGCCCTGGCCATCCACAGGTACATCACCGCGCCCACCAGCAGCGAAGCGGCGGCGATCTCCAGCGACAGCGTGAAACCCGCGCCCGCGTTTGGCGTGCGCTTGAGCAACACCGCGACCAGCGGTGGGCCGAGGATTTGCCCCACGCCGTAGGTGGCGGTCAGCAGGCCCATGAAACTCGCGGCCGTGGCGGGCTTGAGGCGGCGCACTTCCTGCATCGCAAAAAAGGTGATGGCGGTAAACGGCATGCCCAGCATCAGGCTGCCGATGGCAAAGCCCGCGAGGCTGGGGCTCCAGAGGCTGGCCGCGATGCCCAGGGCCTGCAAGAAATAGCAGCCCGCCAGCAGCAGGCGGAAATCCTTGCCCGGCGGCAGCCGGGTGGCCAGCAGCGCACCCAGCATCACGCCCAGGCCGAAGATGGGCCAGAACATGTCCAGCCAGGCCGAGCCCGGCAGGGCCGCGCGCGCGATCACCGGCAGAAAAGTGGCGGTGATGATGTAGCCGAAACCGGCCAGGCCGTAGGCCAGCGTCAGCAGCGTCATTTCGGCATGGCCGTGGTGCTGGGGCGCCGCACCGGGCAAAGCAGCCGCGCGCGGCGCCAGCGCGACGAGGCGCTCGTCGCCGCCGCGCAGGATGTGCCACACCAGGGCCGCCAGCACAAACGACAGCGCGCCGAACAGCATCCAGCCCGTGGCGGCCGTCCAGTGCCAGGCCACCATGCCGGTGGCGAACAGGCCGCTGAGCACAATGCCGGCGCCCGGGCCGACATAAATGATGCCGCCCATCGCGGGAACGCCGCGTTTGGCCAGCTGCGACAGGCACCAGCCCGAAGTAAATACAAACACCACCGCGCTGGTCACGCCTGCCGCGAAACGCAGCAGCGGCCACGCGGCGGGGAAGTGCCAGCACATGCTCAGCGTGAGCACGCCGGTCGCGACCAGCCCGGCGCGGACCAGCGAGGAGTAGGCCAGCGAAGGCAGCCCCTTGAAGCGCGCCCATAACCAGGGCTGCAGCGTACAGAGGATGGCGCCCAGCATGTAGCCGAAGTAGTTGGCGCTGGCCAGCCAGCTGGCCGTGGGCAGGTCAACCACGCCGTCGCTGAGCATCATGGGTAGCAGCGGCGTGAAGGCAAAGCGCCCTATGCCCATGGCGACGGCCAGCGCCACCAGCCCGGCGAGGGCGATGGGCCAGGCGCCGTGCGGCGCGGGGGAAGACTCTTGATGCGGCTGCGATGTGGAGGCCATGCCCGGGGGTCCTTGCTTGCTTCAGGGTTCTACCCGGATCATACGTTTGGGTCGCTGCCCAGGCAGGCGCCGACGGAAATAACCCCGCGCGTTCAGCGAAAGCGCTCGAAGCTTTCGTTGAGGCGGTCCACATAACGCGCCTTGGCCGGGGCCTCGATAAAGCTGGCCTCGAAGCTGTTGCGCGCCAGCATGTAGGCATGGCGGGCATCCATGCCGGTGGCCGCGAAGGTCTGCGTGAAGTTCTCGTTCATGTAGCCGCCAAAGTAGGCCGGGTCGTCCGAGTTGACGGTGGCCGCCAGGCCGGCGTCCAGCAGCTCGCGCAGGTTGTGGCTGGCCAGGTCAGGGAACACGCAGAGCTTGAGGTTGGACAGCGGGCACACCGTCAGCGCGATGCGGTCCCGGGCCAGGCGCTGCATCAGCAGCGGGTCGCGGCTGGAACGCACGCCGTGGTCCACGCGCTCGACCTTCAGCACGTCCAGCGCCGTCCAGACGTATTCGGGCGGACCTTCTTCGCCCGCATGGGCCACGAGGTGAAAGCCCAGCTCACGGCAGCGCGCGAACACGCGCGCGAACTTTTCGGGCGGATTGCCGACCTCGCCCGAATCCAGGCCTATGCCGATGAATTTATCGCGGAAGGGCAAAGCCTGCTCCAGCGTTTCAAATGCGTCCTCCTCGCTGAGATGGCGCAGGAAACACAGGATCAGCGAAGCGCTGACGCCCAGCTCGGCCTGCGCATCCACGCAGGCGCGGTGCAGGCCGGTGATGACGGTTTCCATGCTCACGCCGCGCGCCGTGTGCGTCTGCGGGTCGAAAAACATCTCGGTGTGCACCACGTTGTCGGCGGCGGCCCTGCGCAGGTAGGCCTGCGCCATGTCGTAAAAGTCCTGCTCGGTGATCAGCACGCTGGCGCCGGCGTAGTAAATGTCGAGAAAGCTCTGCAGGTTGGTGAAGGCATAGGCGCTGCGCAACTCTTCGACGCTGCGGTAGGGAATCTCCACGGCGTTGCGGCTGGCCAGCGCGAAGATCAGCTCGGGCTCCAGCGAGCCCTCGATGTGCATGTGCAGTTCGGCCTTGGGCATGCGCCTGAGCAGTTCGGGCAGGCGGTCGGCGGCTACGGTTTTGACGGAAAAAGTCATGTCGGCTCCCTAAACAAAAAAGCTGCCCGAAGGCAGCTGAGGCATCTCACATTCTGCCTGCCCCCGCAGGGGCGAAGCATCAGTTGCCGGGTACTTTGCCCTCAACACCCTTGACATAGGTCTTCAGGCCGCCCAGGAATTTGTCGTCGGCCACCACGTCTTTCGCCAGCAGTTCCTTGCCGGTGTTGTCGGTGATCGGGCCCTTCCAGATCGAGAAGCTGCCGTCCTTCAGGCCGGCCTTGACCTCGTCGATGCGCTTCTTGGTGTCATCGGGCACGTCGGCGGCAATCGACACGATGTCGATCGCGCCTTCCTTGACGCCCCACCAGGCGGCGGTGTTGCCTTTCCATTTGCCTTCCAGCGCCTCACCCACGGCCTTGACGTAGTACGGGCCCCAGTTGATCACGGCCGAGGCCAGGTGGGCCTTGGGGCCATAGGCGGTCATGTCGGAGTCCCAGCCGAAGGCGCGCTTGCCCATTTTTTCGGCGGTCTGCAGCACGGCGGAGGAGTCGGTGTTCTGGAACAGCACGTCGGCGCCGCCATTGATCAGGGCGGTGGCGGCTTCGGTTTCCTTGGGCGGGTTAAACCATTCGTTGACCCACACCACCTTGGTCTTGACTTTGGGATTGACCGACTGCGCGCCCAGTGTGAAGCTGTTGATGTTGCGCACCACCTCTGGAATCGGCACCGAGCCGACCACGCCCAGTGTGCCGGTCTTGCTCATCTTGCCGGCGATCACGCCGGCCATGTAGGCGCCTTCGTAGGTGCGGCTGTCATAGGTGCGCATGTTGTCGGCCTGCTTGTAGCCGGTGGCGTGCTCGAACTTCACGTCCTTGGTGTCGCCGGCGACCTTGAGCATGGGTTCCATGTAGCCGAAGGTGGTGCCGAAGATCAGCTTGTTGCCCTGGGCCGCCATGTCGCGGATCACGCGTTCGGCGTCGGCCGACTCGGGCACTTTTTCGACAAAACTCGTGACGACCTTGTCGCCGTAAGCCTGCTGCACCGCCTTGCGGCCGTTGTCGTGCGCATAGGTCCAGCCGCCGTCACCCACCGGGCCGACATAGGCGAAAGCGATCTTCAGGGGCTCGGCCTTGGCGCCGGGCGCCGAAGCGGCTGGTGCGGTGGCGGAAGCTGCCGGGGCGGCCTCTTCCTTTTTGCCGCAGCCCGCCAGGGCCGCCGCAGCCACCGCGGACAGGGCCGCCAGCTTGAGCAGGGAACGTTTTTGCAGGTCAGTCATGTCATCTCGCTTTCGTGGAAGGAAGGTGAAGAAAGTCAAAAGCTAAAAAGGCGCGTCGAAAAAAAAGCAATTATGCGGCGGAAACCCGGAACAGGCTCTCATGCGCCGGGGTAAAACGGCTTGCCGATGGAGCTGGGCATGTTGACGCGAATCCACAGCGGGTTGCGCGAAATCAGCACCAGCACCACGATGGTCGCCAGGTAGGGCAGCATGCTCAAAAACTGCGTGGGCACGTTCACGCCCAGGCTTTGCAGGTGGAACTGCAGCATGGTCACGCCGCCGAACAGGTAGGCACCAAGCAACACCCGTGCCGGGCGCCAGGTGGCGAAGGTGGTGAGCGCCAGCGCGATCCAGCCCTTGCCGGCGATCATGCCCTCGACCCACAGCGGCGTGTAGGCCACCGACACATAGGCGCCGGCCAGGCCGCACAGCGCGCCGCCGGCCACCACGGCCGCCAGGCGTATGCGCCGCACCGAGTAGCCCAGCGCATGCGCCGATTCAGGGCTTTCACCGACCGAGCGCAGCACCAGGCCGGCGCGCGTGCGGTACAAAAACCAGACCAGCCCGGCCGTCAGCGCCATCGCGATATAGACCATGGGGTGCTGGCGGAACAGCGCCGGGCCCAGCAACGGGACGTCGGCCAGGAAAGGAATCGGGTAGTGCGCCTGCTCGGGCAGTTTTTCCTGCACGTACTTGATGCCGGCAAAGGCCGAAAAACCGCCGCCGAACAGGCTCAGCGCCAGGCCGGTCGCGTACTGGTTGGTGTTGAGCCAGATCACCAGCACGCCGAAGATCGCCGCAAGGAAGGCCCCGGCCGCCATGCCGGCCGCGAAGCCCAGCCAGCTGTTGCCGGTGTGCACCACCGTGGCAAAGCCGGCAATCGCGGCGCACAGCATCATGCCTTCGGCGCCCAGGTTGACGATGCCGGCTTTTTCATTGATCAGCAGGCCCAGGGCCGCGATGGCCAGCACGGTGCCGGCGCTCAGCGTCGCGGCGATCAGCAGCGCGGTCGAATCCATCACGCGCCTCCTTTCAGGACTTCGGCAGACGGCGGCGTGGCCACCGGCATGGTGATGGGTTTGGCCAGCTTCAGGCGGTAGGCGATCAGGGTGTCGCAGGCCAGCAGGCTGAACAGCAACAGGCCCTGGAACACGCCGGTGATGGACTTGGGCAGGCCCAAGCGCGACTGCGCGAGCTCGCCGCCGATGTAGAACATGCTCATCAGCAGAGCCGAGAACACCACGCCCACCGGGTGCAGCCGCCCGACAAAGGCCACGATGATGGCCGCAAAACCATAGCCCGCCGGCACATAAGGCGTGAGCTGGCCTATGGGGCCGGCCACTTCCAGCGCGCCGGCCAGGCCCGCGGCGCCGCCGGACGTGAGCAGTGCCAGCCACAGCGCGCGGCGCGACGAGAAGCCGGCGTAGCGCGCCGCCGCGGGCGCCAGGCCGCTGACTTCATGCCGAAAGCCCGCGTAGGTGCGAAACAAAAACAGCCACAGCCCCGCCACGCCCAGCAGCGCCAGGATGATGCCGATGTTCACGCGCGAGCCCTGCATCAGGCGCGGGATCTGCGTCACGGCCTCAAAGGTCTTGGTCTGCGGGAAGTTGTAGCCGTTGGGGTCTTTCCAGGGGCCGAAGACCAGGAAGTTGAGCACCATGTCGGCCACATAGACCAGCATCAGGCTGACCAGGATTTCATTGGCGTTGAAGCGGTCGCGCAGCAAGGCGGTGATGCCGGCCCAGGCCATGCCGCCCAGGATGCCGGCCAGCAGGACGGCGGGGATGATCCACGGGCCGGTGGTTTTTTCCGCCAGCAGCGCGATGCCGCCGGCCGCGACCGCACCCATCACGAACTGGCCTTCGGCGCCGATGTTCCAGACGTTGGAGCGAAAGCACACGGCCAGCCCCAGCGCGATGATGAGCAGCGGCGTGGCCTTGACCAGCAGCTCGCCGATGGCATACGGCGACTTGATGGGTTCCCAGAAAAACACCTGCAGGCCCTTGGCCGGGTCCTTGCCCAGCGCCACGAACAGCGCCACGCCTATCAGCACCGTGATCAGCAAGGCCAGCAGGGGCGAGGCGTAGCTCCAGAAGGAAGACGGCTGCGGGCGGACTTCAAGCTGCGGCATGCGAGGCCTCCGTCTGCGTCCACAGGCCGCTCATCCACTGGCCCACCCGCTCCACCGTGGCCTCGGCGCGCGGCAGCGAGGGCGAGAGCTGGCCCTTGGCCATCACATACAGCCGGTCGCAGATGTCAAACAGTTCTTCCAGCTCTTCGCTGACCACCAGCACGGCGCAGCCGGCGTCGCGCAGCTTGAGCAGTTCGCCGCGTATCTGCGTGGCCGCGCCCACGTCCACGCCCCAGGTCGGCTGCGAGACGATGAGCAAGGCAGGTTTCGCGTCGATCTCGCGGCCCATGATGAATTTCTGCAGGTTGCCGCCCGAGAGCGACTTGGCCACCGCCTGCGGCCCGCCCGACTTGACCTTGTAGGCGGCGATGATGCGCTCGGCCTGCGCCTGCAGCGCCGTGCCGTTCAGCCAGCCGTTGCCGGCGACGGACTCCTTGCGCGTCAGCAGCAGGTTGCGGGCCAGCGAGAGCGAGGGCACGGCACCACGGCCCAGGCGTTCCTCAGGCACACAATGCAGGCCCAGCGCGCGCCGCCTGCCCGGCCCCAGCTTGCCCACGGGCTGGCCCTTGACCATGATCGCATCGCCGGCGGCGCGGGTGTCTTCACCCGACAGCGCGTAGAGCAACTCCTTCTGGCCGTTGCCCGAGACGCCGGCAATGCCGACCACCTCGCCGGCGCGCACCTGCAGGGCCACCTGGTGCAGGTCCACGCCGAACTGTTCTTCCTTGGGCAAATCGAGCTGCCTGACGTCCAGCACCACGGCGCCGGCGTGCAATTCGCGGTGCTCCAGCGCGGGCGGCTCGGCGCCTATCATGAGGCGGCTCAGCGAGGCGTTGGATTCCTGGCGCGGGTCGCATTCGCCCGAGACCTTGCCGCCGCGCAGCACCGTGCAGGCGGTGCACAGCGCGCGGATTTCATGCAGCTTGTGGCTGATGTACAAAATGCTGCAGCCCTGCGCGGCCAGCTGGCGCAGGGTGACAAACAGGTTTTCGACCGCCTGCGGCGTCAGCACCGAGGTCGGTTCGTCCAGGATCAGCAGCCGGGGATGCGTGAGCAGCGCGCGCACGATCTCCACGCGCTGGCGTTCGCCCACGCTGAGTGTGTGCACCGGCCGCGTCGGGTCCAGCTGCAGGCCGTAGGCTTGTGTGGTCTCGCTGATGCGTTTGGAGACCTCCGCCAGGCTCAAATGTTTATCCAGCCCCAGCCAGACGTTTTCGGCCACCGTGAGCGTGTCGAACAGGCTGAAATGCTGGAACACCATGCTGATGCCCAGCGCGCGCGCCTCGTGCGGGTTGCGCACCGTCACGGGCTGGCCGTCCATTTCCACGGTGCCGGCGTCGGGCCTGACGGCGCCGTAGATGACTTTCATCAGGGTGGACTTGCCCGCCCCGTTCTCGCCGAGCACGGCGTGGATTTCGCCGGGCCGCACGGCCAGCGAGACATGGCTGTTGGCCACCACGCCGGGATAACTTTTGCTGATGCCCTCAAGCCGCAGGCGCGGGGGCGGCCCGGCAGGGCTGTCGGTCTGGGGCGGTGTTGCGGTCATTGTCTCGTGGTGTCCCGTTTTTCGTCTTTTATCTTCTGGTCTTCTATTGTCTTATGGCTCGCATCGCCGGCCCGGCTGGTGACAGCTATTCCTTGCGCAGCATGGACGCCACCGACTTGACCCGGTCGCGCAGCCATTTCGCGGCGTTGGAGGCGTGCGTGCGTTCATGCCAGAGCTGGTAATACATCATGCGGGGGAAGGCGACCGGGCTGGGCAGTATTGTGACCGGCAGGATGCCGGCAAAACGTTCGCAATACTGGCGGCCGGTGGTCATCACCAGCAAGCTTGATGCCACCATGGACGGCATCAGGCCGAAATGCGGGCAGCGCACCGTGATGTTGCGCGACAGGCCCAGCGTGTCCAGGTGTTCGTCGATCACGCCCTTGGCGCCCGGGTGCAACGCCGAGGGCGCGATGTGCTCGGCCTCCAGCCAGCTCGCGCTGTCCCAGCCGCGGCGCACCGCCGGGTGGTCCTTGGCCACCAGGCAGACCACCTCGTCGCCGAACAGGCGCGCCATGTGCAGGTCGTCGGGCGGCGCGGCCCAGTTGCCGATCACGATATCAGCCTGGCCCTGGGCCAGCTGCGCGCGGTAGTCGGAGTCGGCCGACAGCGGCTGGATCTCGATGCGGCAGCGCGGCGCCTGCGCCTTGACCTGCGCGACCAGCTGCGGCAGGAACAGGGGATCGAGGTAGTCGCTGGCCGCCAGGCGAAAGGTGGTGTCGGCCGTGGCCGGGTCAAAGCCCCGGGCGTCGCTGAACAGCATGCCGGCCGCGCGCAATATGCTGGCCGAGGGCTCAATCATGCGCAGCCCGGCGTCGGTGGGCACCATGCCCGCGCCTGAGCGCACCAGGATGGGGTCGCCGGCCAGCGCGCGCAGGCGCTTGAGCGCCGCGCTGACGGCGGGCTGGTACATACCCAGGCGGATGGCGGCGCGTGATACGCTGCGTTCAGTAAGCACGGTGTTCAAGACCCTGATGAGATGGAGGTCTATCTTGTCGAAAAGCGCCTGGTCTTTCATACCCATTCACCCATGCGCTTGATATGGGCTTTGATATGCCGGGCACGGCGCGAGTGTTTAACCTGAAGCATGGCTGTCCCACTTTTTTCCAGACCTATCCGCTTCATCCGGCGGGGCGAGGTTGTTTCCGTCAGCAATGTACCACCCAGCCGCACCCTGCTGGAGCTGCTGCGCGAGGACCTGGCCTGCACCGGCACCAAGGAAGGCTGTGGCGAGGGTGACTGCGGCGCCTGCACCGTGGTGCTGGGCGAGGCCGAGGGCGGGCAGGTCAAGTACCGCGCCATCAACAGTTGCATACGGCTGGCGCACTCCATTGACGGTATGGCGTTGTGGACCGTAGAGGACCTGGCTCAGGACGGGGTCCTGCATCCCGCCCAGCAAGCCATGGTGAATGAACATGGCTCCCAATGCGGCTTCTGCACCCCCGGCTTTGTCATGAGCCTGTTCGGCATGTACCAGAACCATGTGTGCCAGGGCCAGCCCATCACCCGGGAACTCGCGCAGGAAGAACTCTCGGGCAACCTCTGCCGCTGCACCGGCTACCGGCCCATCCTGGATGCCGCGCAGGCCATGGCCGCGCTGCCGCCCGTGAAGGTCGATGAAAGCGCCCTGCTGCGCCAGCTCCGGTCGGTCCGTTCCGAGCCGGGCGTGACCGAGGCCGAATACCTGGCCCCGCGCACGCTGGCCGGCCTGCTGCAGGCCCGTGCCGACCAGCCCGAAGCCCAGCTGGTGGCCGGCTGCACCGACGTGGGGCTCTGGGTCACCAAGATGCACAAGGAGTTCGGCCAGGTGCTGGACGTCACCCAGGTCGAGGAACTTCGGCGTATCGAGCACTACCCGCATCACATCGCGATAGGCGCGGCCGTGACGCTGACCGACGCCTATGCCGCGCTGGTGAAAGACCGGCCGCAATTGCACAACTTCGCGGCCCGTTTTGCCGGCTTGCCGGTGCGCAACTCGGGCACGCTGGGCGGCAATGTCGCGAATGGTTCGCCGATCGGCGATTCCATGCCGCTCTTGATCGCGCTGGGGTCGAACGTGGTGCTCATGAGTGTGCGCGGGCATAGGGAGATGCCGCTGGAGAAGCTCTATACCGGGTATCGCAAGAATGTGATGGCGGCGGATGAGGTGCTGGCGTGGATCAAGGTGCCCAGGCCTCAGCCCGGGGACGCGATGAAGGTCTACAAAATCTCCAAGCGCTATGACGACGACATCTCCGCCGTCTGCCTGGCCGTCAATCTGCAAATTGAAGACGGCAAGGTCATCACCGCCTCGATAGGCGCGGGTGGCGTCGCCGCCACGCCGGTGCGCGCCATCCAGACCGAAGCGGCGCTGGCGGGCCAGCCCTGGACCCATGCCACCGTCCGCCAGGCCATGGCCACCTTGCGCGCCGAGTTCTCGCCGATCTCCGACATGCGCGCCTCGGCAGCCTACCGCAGCGAGGTGCTGGGCAACCTGCTGCAGCGCTACTGGCTTGAAAGCCAGGGCCTGCAGCAGATCAACCTGGCGACCTTCCGGCTGGAGGAGGCGGCATGAACGCCAAGGACATTCCCGTCAGCCGCGACGCCGTGGCCGACCCGGAACTGCGCACGGCCAATGCCCGCGCCGACAGCATGCCGCCCGCCGACCCGGCCGAAAAACGTTCGCTGGCCCGCCAGCCCGCCGCCACGCGCGCGGCCGGCCGTTCCACGCCGCATGAAAGCGCGCGCGCGCAGGTGGCCGGCGCGGCCACCTATGTCGACGACATTCCCGAACTGCGCGGCACGCTGCATGCGGCGCCTATTCTGTCCACGGTAGCGCATGGAAAGCTGCTGGGCGTCGACACCACCGCGGCGATGGCCATGCCGGGCGTGCGCGACATAATCCTCGCGCGAGACATTCCGGGCGACCCGGTGCTAGGCAATTTTTCACATGACGAACCGGTGTTTGCGCAAGACACGGTGCAGCACATAGGCCAGGTCATAGGCGTGGTGGTGGCGGACACCGTCATGCAGGCGCGCCGCGCCGCGCGCAAGGTGGTCTGCACCATCGATCCCCTGCCCGCCCTGCTCAAGGTGCAGGACGCGCTCAAGGCCGAAAGTTATGTGCTGCCGCCGGTCTTCGTCAAACGCGGCGACGCGGCCGCCGCCCTCAAAAAGGCGGCGCACAGGTTGCAAGGCACGCTCGAAGTTGGCGGCCAGGAACACTTCTACCTTGAAGGCCAGGTCGCCTACGTCGTGCCGCAGGAGCAGCAGCAATGGCTGGTGTATTCCAGCACCCAGCACCCCGGCGAAATCCAGCACTGGGTATCGCACGCGCTGGGCATCGCCAACCACGCGGTGCGCGTCGAATGCCGGCGCATGGGCGGCGGCTTCGGCGGCAAGGAAACCCAGTCAGGCCAGATGGCCGTCTGGGCCGCCATCGCCGCCCACAAGCTGCACTGCCCCGTCAAGCTGCGGCTGGACCGCGACGACGACTTCATGGTGACCGGCAAGCGTCACCCCTTTACCTACGAATACGACGCGGGTTTTGACGCCACCGGCCGCCTCACCGGCCTCAAGCTCATGATGGCGGTCAACTGCGGCTTCAGCGCCGACCTCTCGGGCCCTGTGGCCGACCGCGCGGTTTTCCACGCCGACAACGCCTACTTCCTCGAAGACGTGGAGATCGCCTCCTATCGCTGCAAGACCCACACGCAGAGCAACACCGCTTTCCGCGGTTTCGGCGGGCCGCAGGGCATGATCGTCATCGAGGCCATCATGGGCGACATCGCGCGCACCCTGGGCCTGGACCCGCTCGACGTGCGCAGGCGCAACCTCTACGGCATCGGCGAGCGCGACGTCACGCACTACCAGATGAAGGTCGAGGACAACATCCTCGAACCGCTGCTGGCAAAGCTCGAGCAGTCCTCGCAATACAGGCAGCGGCGTAAAGCCATCGCCACCTGGAACAAAGCCAGCCCCGTCATCCAGCGCGGCATCGCCATCACGCCCGTCAAGTTCGGCATTTCGTTTACCGCCACGCTGTTCAACCAGGCCGGCGCGCTGGTGCATGTCTACACCGACGGCAGCGTGCAGGTGAACCACGGCGGCACCGAAATGGGCCAGGGCCTGAACACCAAGGTCGCGCAGATTGTGGCCGACGAACTCGGCGTGCCGCTGGCCCAGGTTCTGGCCACGGCCAGCGACACCAGCAAGATTCCCAACGCCTCGGCCACCGCGGCCTCGGCCGGCACCGACCTTAACGCGCGCGCCGCGCAGTACGCGGCCCGCAACGTACGCGACAACCTCGCGCAGTTCGTCGCCGGCCTGGACCGCTGCGGCGCGGGCGCCGTGCAGTTCGAAGGCGGCGAGGTCATCACGCCGGCAGGCGCGCGGCTTTTCACCGAAGTCGTGAAGCTGGCCTATGCCAACCGCATCCAGCTGTGGAGCGACGGCTTTTACCGGACACCCAAAATCCACTACGACAAGGCCACGCTGACCGGCCGGCCGTTTTATTACTTCGCCTACGGCGCGGCCTGCACCGAGGTTGCCATCGACACGCTGACCGGCGAAAGCCGCGTGCTCAAGGTCGACATCCTGCACGACGTCGGCACCAGCATCAACCCGGCGATCGACATAGGCCAGATCGAAGGCGGCTTTGTGCAGGGCATGGGCTGGCTCACGACCGAGCAACTGGTGTGGAACGACAAGGGCCTGCTGAGCACGCATGCGCCCAGCACCTACAAGATTCCCGCGACCGGCGACGTACCGGAACATTTCAAGATCGATTTGTGGCCGGAACCGAACCGCGAAGACAACGTCTTCGGCAGCAAGGCCGTGGGCGAGCCGCCGCTGATGCTGGCGATCAGTGTGTATGAGGCCTTGCGGGATGCGATCTCGTCGGCGCACCCGGGACGGACTGTGGTGCTGGAGGCGCCGGCCACGCCTGAGCACGTACTGCGGGCGCTAACCCTCCCCTAGCCGGGATTTCTTGCTCCCTCTTCCAGAGGGATACATCGCCATTGTTGGCCCACCCGCAACAGTGAATTCAAAAACCGTGCCCTTATGAAGCCGCGGCCCGGCCCCAGTTGCCATGCACGGCAAGCCGGCCGTGCTTCTTTCTTTTGAACGCGTGCCGGCGCCGAGCGGACCTACCCAACCATCCTTGAAAGCATAGAGAACGGCATGAGCACACCTTTGAATACCCAAATCGCCTTTATCACCGGCGGCAACCGCGGCCTGGGCTTTGAAACCGCCAGGCAGCTTGGCAAGCTCGGCATTCTGCCGGTGATCGGCGTGCGCAGCGAACAGGCGGGCGTTGATGCCGTGGCCAAATTGAAGGCCGACGGCGTGACGGCCGAGTCCATCGTGTTTGACGCGACCAAGCCGGCCGACCGCGCCAGGGCTACGGACTTTTTCCAGGCACGGGCCGGCCGGCTGGACATCCTGGTGAACAATGCGGGCGTTTTCCTGGAAGGCGAGCCCGGCGTGAGCCATCCTTACACCGCGGCTACCCTGCCCGAGAAAGTGCTGCGCGACACCATGGAGACGAACTTCTTCGCCCCGGTGGCGCTGACGCAGGCGTTGCTGCCGCTGCTGAAAAAAGCGCCGGCCGGCCGTATCGTCAACCTGGCCAGCATCCTGGGTTCGCTGACCCTGCATTCCGACCCGGCGTCGCCGATTTATGAAATGAAGTCGACGGCCTACGACACCTCGAAGACGGCGCTGAACTCGTATACCGTGCAGCTGGCCTATGAGCTCAAGGACAGCAGCGTGAAAGTCAACTCGGCTCATCCCGGTTGGGTGCACACGGAAATGGGCGGCCCTTCAGCACCCATGAATGTGGAAGACGGCGCCAAGACCAGCGTGCGCCTGGCCACCTTGCCGGCCGAAGGCCCCAGCGGCGGCTTCTTCCATATGGGTGACGCCCTGCCCTGGTAAGCCGTGGGCCCGCGAAACAAAGCGACCCTCGGGTCGCTTTTTTGTTTCAGGGGGACGGCAAGGGCTACCACGCAGTTGCGGCAGCGCTTCGGCGCGACCAAGGGCTGATCCGCGCCTGAAGCTCAAGCCTCGTGGTACATCCCCGAATCCCCACGCACCCCCAGCTTCTTCCTGAAAGCCTGGATGTCAAAGCCCTCGCTGGCAAGCTGCTGTTGCATGACGGCCTGGGCCGCGGCGACAGCGTCGGCGCTGGCCCATTCGACCACCGTCACCACGTCAAATTCGCTGCTGTCACCGGTCTGGGTCAGCACATGTTTTTGCAGGCAGCCCGGCAGAGCGCCCAGCATGCGCTGGACATGGTGGATGCGCTCGACAAACGCGGAGATCGATTGCGAAGGCACCACAAATTTGTCGATGCGGAACACGGACGTGGATGCGGGGCTTGAAGATTCACCTGGCATGAGACAACTCCTTTGAAATAGGCCGAAATGGCTTGCGAAACCCCGAGTCTGGAACCTCAAGTAAAGTTGAGGTCAAGCACTATTTGCAAAAAGGATTCCCATGGGCACGGAACTGGAACAGGCCGGCATCTTCCCCACACTTTCGGTCGGCGACATGGCGCGCCGCAGCGGCGTGGCGGTATCCACCCTGCACTTTTATGAAACCAAGGGCCTGATCAGCAGCACCCGCACCGAAGGCAACCAGCGTCGCTATGCACGCGAAATGCTGCGGCGCGTGGCCTTTGTGCGCGTGGCGCAGCGCGTAGGCATCGCACTGGCCGACATCGAAGCCGCCCTCGCCACCCTGCCCGCGAAGGCCGCGCCCAGCCGCGCGGACTGGGAACGCCTGTCGGCCGCCTGGCGCGCCGACCTGGACGAGCGCATGGCGCAACTCAAGAAACTGCGCGACACGCTGGACGACTGCATAGGCTGCGGCTGCCTGTCGATCGACAAGTGCCGGCTGCGCAATCCCTATGACAAGCTGGGCGACAAGGGTGCAGGGCCGCAGCGCTTGTGGGTCATGCGCCGGGATGGCGCCTAGGGTCCGGGATCACTTGGCCCGCAACTGGCCCAGGGCCAGCAGCCAGTTCTCCATGTGCCAGGTCCGGGCGATTTTGCCGCCCTCAACGGTCTGGATGTCGATGGCCGAGATCTTGAAGCTCTTGCCGCCGTAGGGTACGCCAAAGAAGTCGCCGGAGGGCGTGCCGCTCACTTCGCCGCGCACGATCACCCGGTTTCCGGACACCAGCACTTCCTTGATGTCGAACTTCATGTCGGGGATGGTTTTGGCAAAGTTGGCGATGGTCTTGATCGACTGTTCGCGTCCCCAGCAGCCACCGGGCACATCTTCCGGGCCCCAGCAGGTCTTGTAGTCCGGCAACACAACTTTGTCGTGCTGCGCCCCCACATCGCCCTGGAAAGGCTGGTTGAACATCGCATACCAGGGCGCGATGGCGGCCCGGGCCTGCGCTTCAGTCAGCGCTTGGGCCGGGGCGGCGAATGCGGCGGCGGAAGTCATGGTCGCGAAGGCGAGGCGAAGAAAGGTTTTCATGGTAATGCCGGGTTTGGTTGTTGGGAGTACAGGAGGGCGTGGAGGAAAGCCTTTGTCATTCTGAATTACGATCATCATCCACATCAGGAATGATGACGGTCATAATCCAGACTGTCAAGTCACCGATGTGAGGTTTTTTCCGAATGGGCCATTCCAAGGCAAACAAGGCCGAGAGCCGCGACCGCGTGGTACGCACGGCCGCCGCGCGCTTTCGCGAGTCAGGCATCGACGGCATCGGAGTCGCCGATCTCATGAAGGAGGCGGGCCTGACGCACGGCGGGTTCTACCGCCACTTCGCCTCGCGCGACGAACTCGTGGCCGAGGCGGTGGAGCGCGCATTGCTGGACGGCGGCCGCGCCGTCCAGGCCGTGGAGAACCTTCAACAGTCGCCGGCGGCCGTTCTGGCCCTGCTGGTCGACGGCTACCTGAGCGCCGCGCACCGCGACAGCCTGGCCACCAGTTGCGCCGTCACCACCCTGGCGGGCGACGTGGCCCGCAGCAATGAGCGGGCGCGCAGCGCCTATACGCAACAGGTCGGCAGCTATCTGGCGCTGCTGACCAAGCTTATCGCCGGTGAAAAGCAGAAGTCCAAACGCATGAAGGCCATCGCAGCCCTGTCCACGCTGGTGGGTGCGGTCTCCATGGCGCGCGCGGTGAACGACGAAAAGCTCTCGCGGGAAATCCTCAAGTCGGCGGCCGACGCGCTGAAAGCTCAGTTCGAGTGATGTTCCTGCACGGGCCGCGCCCTATATGAGCGAGCGAAACAAATCCAGCAACATCATCAGCACCGCAAACCCCATCACCACCACCCCACCCCAGCCAAACCAGGTGGTCTTGAAACCCGAGGTGAAATTGCCCATCACCGATTTGCGGCCGGCCAGCAGCATCAGGCCGGCCATGATGGGCACGGCCACCACGCCGTTGATCACCGCGCTCCAGTAGAGCGCCTTCATCGGGTCAATGCTCGTGAAATCCATACCGGTGCCGACCACGGTGGCGATGACGATGATGGCGTAAAAGCGCTTGGCCTCGTACCAGTGGCGCTCCAGGCCCTCGGGCCAGCCGAAGGCTTCGGCCACTGCGTAGGCGGCCGACGAAGCCAGCACCGGCACGGCCAGCAGGCCGGTGGCGATGATGCCGCCGGCAAACAGCGCAAAGGCAAAGTCGCCGGCCAGCGGCCGCAACGCCTGGGCCGCCTGCGCGGCCGAGATCACGTCATGGATGCCGGCCGCATACAGCACGGCGCCGCCCAGCACCATGATGAAGAAGGCAATGGCGTTGGAGAAAAACATGCCGATGTAAGTGTCGCGCTTGACGCGGCGCAGGTCGCGGCGGATTTTCTTTTCGGCGCCGAGCACGCCGCCCTTCAAGCGCAGTTCTTCCACCTCTTGCGAGGCCTGCCAGAAAAACAGGTAGGGCGAGATCGTGGTGCCCAGCAAGGCGACGATCATCATCCAGTAGCCCGAGGTCCACTGCAGTTTGGGAACGACCAGGTCGTGCAGCACCTGGGCCCACTGCACCTGCACCAGGAACACGGCGATCACATAGGCAAACAGGAAGAGCGTCAGCCACTTGAGGATGGGCGCCAGCTTGCGGTAGGGCACGAAGACCTGCAGCAGCACGGTGATGATGCCGAAGGCCACCGCATGGAAATGATTGCCGCCGCCCACGGCCAGCTGCAGCGCCTCGCCCATGGCGGCGATGTCGGCCGCGATGTTGATGGTGTTGGCCACCACCAGCAGAAACACCATGCTCATCAAAAAGGCGCGCGGCGTGTGCTCGCGCAGGTTGGCCGCCACGCCCTTGCCGGTCACGCGCCCGATACGGGCGCTGACTAACTGGATCGCGATCATGAAGGGCAAGGACAGAAACACCGTCCACAGCAGCCCGGTGCCGAACTGAGCCCCTGCCTGCGTGTAGGTGGCGATGCCGGAAGGGTCGTCATCGGCGGCGCCGGTGACAACGCCCGGGCCGACATGGCGCAGGAAGGAGGGGATGCGGTTCAACATGCGCGCGAGGCTAACACGGCTCGATGAGGCCAAACTTAATTCGTACAAAAATCCCAGACGCGCGCCCATGCCCGCGCCAACGAGCACGAAAAGCTACAAAATTCATAGCAGGTCGCGCGCTCCCGGTCAGCGGGCTGGCCTGCACAGGGCCAAAGGCGTAGGATGGGTGCTCTGCACCAGGCGCTCATCGGCCGCGCGACTCAGGATGCCAGTGGAAATCTCGTGCCAGCGGGCTTTCCCTTCAATACCGGAGGATTCATGACAGTTTCACCACCCATCAGCGGCCGGGCCGCACAGCCTCTCGCGCGCCTGGCGCCCCAGGCATCGCTTGAAGGAGCCGTGTAATGGACAGCGCCGTCATCAGCCTGCTGGGCGCCTTCCTGCTGTCCATCATCGGCCTGTTCGTTTTCATCTGGTCCCTGCGCAAGGGGCTGCTGGTGGAAAACCCGACGGCCGCCTCGGTGATCTTCGCGCGCGGCGAAGTCGGCCAGGTGGACGACCCGGCCCTGCAGGACACCGCGCAGGCGTCCATGCAGAAGGCGGTGAAGGAAGGCGGCATCCAGACGCACGCGGCCGATGCCGCCGAGCTGCTGGACCGCATCAGCTCCGACCGGTCCACCGCGTTTCCGGTGTTTATGTTCATCACCTTTGCCTGCCTGTGGCTGGTGGTGGGCTCGGCAGCCGGCCTGGTCTCGTCCATCAAGCTGCATGAACCCGACTGGCTGACCGACTATGCCTGGCTGACCTTCGGCCGCATACGCACGGTGCACCTGACCGGCGTGCTCTACGGCTGGATCACCAATGCCGCGCTGGGCATGGTGGTCTGGCTGCTGCCGCGCCTGCTGCGCACGCGGCTCTACGGCGCCATCTGGGTCATGCTGGGCGGCGCGCTGATCAACATGGGCATCGCCGGCGGCATAGGCGCCATCGCCACCGGCTGGAACGACGGCATGGAGTACCTGGAGATTCCGTGGCAGATCGCGATCTTCATGTTCGCCGGCTTTGCGCTGGTCATCCTGCCGGTGCTGTTCACGCTGGTCAACCGCAAGGTCTCACACCTGTACGTCAGCGTCTGGTACATGACGGCGGCGCTGCTGTGGATCGCCCTGCTCTTCCTGGTCGGCAAGATGCCCGGCGTGCACACCGGCGTGCAGCAGGCCACCACCAACTGGTGGTACGGCCACAACGTGCTGGGCCTGTGGTTCACGCCGGTCAGCGTGGGCGCCATCTATTACTTCCTGCCCAAGGTCATAGGCCGGCCGATACGCTCCTACAACCTCTCGCTGCTCGGCTTCTGGACGCTGGCATTTTTTTACGGACAGGTCGGCGGCCACCATCTCATAGGTGGTCCGGTGCCGGGCTGGCTGGTCACGCTGTCCATCGTGCAGAGCATCATGATGGTGATTCCCGTGATCGCCTTCAGCATCAACATGGGCGCCACCCTGCGGGGGCGCATGCACCTGGCGCTTTATTCGCCCACGCTGCGCTTCATGATGTTCGGCGGGCTGATGTACCTGGCGTCCTCGCTGCAGGGCTCGCTGGAGGCCCTGCGCAGCGTCAACCAGATCACCCACTTCACCCATTTCACGGTGGCCCATGCGCACCTGGGCGCCTATGCCTTCGTCACCATGGTGCTGTTCGGCGCCATCTATTTCATGATGCCCCGCGTGCTGAACTGGGAGTGGCCCTACCCGAAACTGATCACCCTGCACTTCTGGCTGGCGGCCGTCGGGGCGACGATTTATTTCGTCGGGCTCACGATTGGCGGCTGGCTCCAGGGCGTGGCCATGCTGGACGCCGCGCAGCCCTTCATGGCTTCGGTTGAAGTCACGCTGCCCTACCTCCAATGGCGATCCGTGGGAGGCAGCCTGATGGTGCTCAGCCACCTGGTGTTCGTCGGCCACTTCCTGGCCATGGCACTGCGCTTCGGCCCGGGCCGCGCGGGCGCCGCGCTGTTCTGGCCCAACGACACGCGAAGCACGGAACTGGGGACCGCACATGGAAAATGAAGTCAAGCTGGCATCGGGTGCCATGGTGGCGCTGGGCGTTGCCACGGCGGCCCTGGTGGTCATGCCCTATATGCAGGTGCGCGACATCAAGCCGCCGCCGCAGCTCAAGGGCTACACCAGCGCCCAGTTGCGCGGGCGCGAGGTCTACATCGCCAACGGCTGCGTGTACTGCCACAGCCAGCAGCCGCGCGACCGCAATTTCGGCCCCGACGCGGAGCGCGGCTGGGGCCGGGCCTCGGTGCCGGCCGACTATTTCTACGACAAGCCGCACCTGCTGGGCAGCATGCGTACCGGGCCCGACCTCTTCAACATCGGCGTGCGCCAGCCCAGCAAGGACTGGCACCTGGGCCACCTGTACCAGCCGCGCGCCTACGTGCCGGGCTCCATCATGCCGTCCTACCCTTATCTCTTCACGGTCAAGGACGCGAAGGACGCCGAAAGCGAAGGCGAGCAGCCGCTGGCCCTGCCGCCCGCCTATGGGCCCAACGTGGGCCAGGTGGTGGTGCCCACGCCCCAGGCGCTGGACCTCGTCAAGTACCTGCAGGGCCTGAACCACACCTACCCGGTGCTGCCGCCCGCCCCCAAGCCCTGAGCCCCACAAGGTAACCCCATGCTGAACGACAACACATCCGAGAGCCGGGCCCAGGAGCGCGAACAGGCCGAGCCCTCCGAAAAGGGCCAGCCCATCCCGCTGCTCTTCCTGATCGGGGCGGCAGCGCTGGTGCTGTGGGGCGCGGGCTACATCGCGCTGTCCGGCTCCTTCGGCCGCGCCGACCTCGGGGACAGGCGCACGCTGGCCGACCTGTCGGGCCCGGCCCCGGGCGCAAGCACGGCGGCCAACGGCAAACAGCTGTTCACCGCCAATTGCGCGGCCTGCCACCAGGCTACCGGCAAAGGGTTGCCGGGCGTGTTCCCGCCGCTGGACGGTTCCGAATGGGTGGCCGGCGACGAGCGCACCGTGGCCAACATCCTGCTGCACGGCGTCACCGGGGAGATCACGGTCATGGGCAGCACCTTCAAGGGCGCCATGCCGGCCTTCGCGCAACTCAGCGACGCCGAGCTGGCCGCGGTGGCGAGTTACGTCCGCGCCGAATGGTCCAACAAGGCCGGCGCCATCAAGCCCGAGTTGTTCGAAGCCGAACGCAAGGCCGGCACGCGCACCGCACCGTTTAACGGCGGCGCCGAGCTCAAGGCGCTGACGGCCAAAGCCTCCTGAGCTCTTCGATGTTTCGCACCGCCCTGCTGAGCATCATGCTGGCCCTGGCGGGCTATGCCGCCGCCGCATGGCTGACGCATGATTTCCAGGTCTGGACCGCCGAAGGTGCGCGCCGGCTTGAAGTCGCCCTGCAGCCGGTGCCGGCACCGGCGGTCAGCGTCGATGGACCCGGCATCGCGCCCCGGGCGCTGTCGCAGCACCTGGCCGACGGACAGTCCGTCACGCTGGTGGATTTTGTCTATACGCGTTGCCAGAGCGTCTGCCTGGCGATGGGCAGCAGTTTCCAGCAACTGCAGCAAGTTCTGCAGCACCGGGGCGGCAAGGTCAAGCTGTTGTCAATCAGCTTCGACGGCGTGCACGACACGCCCACCGTGCTGCAAGCCTATGCGTCGAAATTAAGCGCCGACCCGGCACTGTGGCGTTTTGTGCGTGTGCAGGACCCGCAGGAAACGCAGCGCCTGCTGGCGGATTTCCAGGTCGTGGTGGTTCCCGACGGCCGCGGCGATTTTGAGCACAACGCGGCCTTCCTGGTCATCGACCAGCAAGGCCGGCTGGTCCGCATCTTTGACTACGCGGAGCAGCAGCTCGCGCTCGACTATGCGCAGCATCTTACGGGCGCCG
The DNA here is from genome assembly GCF_056405195.1 of Polaromonas sp. P1_H6. Classification (NCBI taxonomy): domain Bacteria; kingdom Pseudomonadati; phylum Pseudomonadota; class Betaproteobacteria; order Burkholderiales; family Comamonadaceae; genus Polaromonas; species Polaromonas sp. P1_H6. The sequence goes on along the minus strand of NZ_JBFUCN010000006.1, from coordinate 33,688 downwards.
CCGCGTCATTGGCGGCTACATCCCCATGAAGATGCCCGCCCGTCCTTCGCGCGGCACGCTGGCCGTCATGGCCGCAGCCTTGTTATGCCTGCTAGCCTGGCCCGCTGTGCGGCAGGCGCTGGAAGCCAGCATGACTCGCCACATGCTGGTGCAATACCCCTTGCTGATGCTGGCCGGCTGGCTGCTCGCCGCGTCGCTGCCGGGCCGTTGGCTGGCACGCGTGAACCTGTGGAACGCGCACGGTATCAGCGGCTTGTTCGCCACTGCGTTGATGCTCGCGATCCTGATGATTCCCCGCGTGCTGGACCTGGCGCTGGTGGACGGCCGCATCGAAATCCTCAAATGCCTGGCCCTGCTGGCCTGCGGGGCCGCTCTCCGCCTGTCATGGCGGGCGGCCGGCCTGCTGGTGCAGGGTTTCTTCCTGGGTAATGTGCTGCCGATGATGGCGGTCGTGGGCAATCTGTATGAGACTTCACCGGTGCGCGTCTGCAACGCCTACCTGCTGGACGACCAGGCGCGGCTGGGGCAGATGCTGGTGTGGATCGCGGCGGCGATTGCCGCGGCGTGGTTCGCCTGGTTGGTGCGCGTCCTCATGCGAAGAGACACCGCCATGCTGCTGGACGATGCAGCGACGAAATCCGCGGCACGCTGAATCCAGCCTGCCGCGGGGTCGACCCACCAGTCAGGTGGACACCGAAATCACGGTGCCGCCCTCCAGCGCCTCGAAAGAGAACCTCACGGGCAGGAAGGCCTCGATGGTCCGGGCGTTGGTGCGGGTGTGCTCGGTCAGCTCCGTCGCCCAGTAGCGGCCCATCCTTCCCTGCATGGCCGCCAGGGCCAGCGGGATCATCAGCTGGTCCGCCAGGTGCGGGCCCACCGGCGCCTGGTGAGCCAGGTAGTCCCTGACCTCCTGCAGCAAACGGCGGGCGACCTGCTCGGCGCTGACGGTCTTTTCGCCATAGGCGGCAAAGACTTCGGTGATGTGCTCGTAACGCAGGACGGCCAGCAGCGCATTGCCCGGGCCTTCGTTGCTGCGCAGCCCGCGGTCGCGCAGGCAGTCCTCTCCCCAGCCCAGGCCCTGCCGCAGCACGGCCAGCTCGCGCTCGGCCACGCCCTTGGGAAGGCCGGCGTGCAGGCATTCGGCATAGGCCTCCAGCAGCGCACCGCGCTGCATGATGTCGATGGCGGCGAAACCCTGGGCGGGCGGATGCAGGCGCACGCGCGCCTCCCCGCCGCCGGCGGGGTAAAAGCCGTGCCGGCGCAGCTCAATCTCAAACAGCGCATCGCCACCGCCCGAGAAAAAAGGCGCCAGCAGGGTCAGAAAAGAGATCGAAGGCGCCATCGGGTTGTGCGTCCCGCCGCCGAGCAGCAGCGTGGAGGCCTCCTTGGCCTGCAGCAGCGGCCACAGCACGGTCTGCAGCACCAGCATGCAGCTGCCGGCCGAGCCGACCGCGAATTCGTAGTCGCCCGCGCGAACCTCGCCGGGCGTGAACAGCAGCGTGGTTTCGCCAATCTGCACGGCCTGGCCGGCGGCATTGAGGGCCGTGCTGTGGCCCAGGCCACCGCTCACAGCCACGGCGGCGTTCACGCAGGCCAGGTGCTGGCGCATCAGGCCGGGCTTGGGCCGCCTGGCGCGGATGTTGTCCATGCGGAAAGGCTTGCCCGTCACCAGGCTCAGCGCCAGTGCCGTGCGCAGGATCTGCCCGCCGCCTTCGCCTTGCGAGCCATCGAGTTCAATCATTTTTTTCTTCTTTCTGTCTTCTTGTTTCTTGTTTTCAAATGCCCGGGCCAGGGCGCCCTCCTCCCTCGAAGCGGCGCGCCCTATCCCTTCACGCAGACCACCTGCTTGAGGGTGTAAACCACCTCCACCAGGTCGCTTTGCGCCAGCATCACGGCATCGATGTCCTTGTAGGCCATCGGGATCTCGTCGATCACATCGGCGTCCTTGCGGCATTCCACGCCTTCCGTGGCCTTGACCTGGTCGTCTACCGTGAACAGCTTCTTGGCCTGGGTACGGCTCATGGTGCGGCCTGCCCCGTGGCTACAGCTCATGAAGCTGTCCGGGTTGCCCTTGCCGCGCACGATGAAACTCTTGGCGCCCATGCTGCCGGGAATGATCCCGAGCTCCCCCGCCCTGGCGCTCACGGCGCCCTTGCGGGTCACGAACACCTCTTGCCCAAAGTGCGTTTCCTTCTGCACATAGTTGTGGTGGCAGTTCACCGCCTCCAGGTGCGTCTCGAACGGCTTGCTGATCACCTTGCGCAGCGCGCCGATGGCGGCCTGCATCATCACCTCGCGGTTCAGGCGCGCGAACTTCTGCGCCCAGCCCACGCCGCGCACATAGTCGCCGAAGTACTGCGAACCTTCTTCGAGGTAAGCCAGGTCCTTGTCCGGCAGGTTGCGCTGGTGCAGTTCCGCGTCCTTCTTCGCGAGTTCGATGAAGTGGGTGCCGATGGCATTGCCCACCCCGCGCGACCCGCTGTGCAGCATGATCCACACCCCGCCGTTTTCGTCGAGGCAGACCTCGACAAAGTGGTTGCCGCCGCCCAGGGTTCCCATGTGGCGGTGGTTGTTGGTGTTCTTCAGGCGCGGGTAGTCCAGGCATAGCGCCTCGAATTCATCGACCAGCTGGCCCCAGGCCGCATCGGCTGCGCTCGGCGGATTCGTCCAGGCACCAACTTCACGAACCGAGCCGTTGCGGCGATAAGTCTTGGGTGCCGAACCATGCGGTACGGCCTTCTCGATTTCCGAGCGCAGCGGCCCGAGGTTGTCGGGCAGGTCTTCGGCGCGCAGCGTCGTCTTGCAGGCCATCATGCCGCAGCCGATGTCCACACCGACGGCCGCCGGAATGATGGCCTTGAAGGTCGGGATCACGCTGCCGATGGTGGCGCCCAGGCCGTAGTGCACGTCGGGCATCACGGCCACGTGCTTGAACACGATGGGCAGGCGCGCCGAGTTTTCGAGCTGCTTGAGGGCCTGCGCTTCCACGGGCACGCCCTTGGTCCACATTTTTACCGGTACACCGCCGGTGACTTCGTGTTGTTGGTAGTTCATTGCTGTTCTTCCTTCTTTCTTTTTTTAATAAAACGGACGAATAAAGTTTGTGAAATGAAATTCCGCCACTTGTTGCCAAGCTGGGGTTTGAACCCAGACCCCGCGCCTTCCGGCGTGAGAGCGTTTGCACGCTGCGTCTACCTGTAATTTCACGGGCATTCATCCAAAACTCTTTTTTCTTTTTGATCACCAGCAGCAACAAAATTGTTGAAATGGATACGTGCTCTACCAGACTGAGCTACGGTGCTGCAATGGGCTCGGGTACAAGCCCATTGCAGCACCGGCGGGATTCGAACCCGCGACCTCGGCATTAACAGTGCTGTAATTCCAACCGCATTTGCCACTGGCAATCAAAACTTTTTGCTCTTTTCAAGAGCTTTCAAAAACACGACAAGAATCGGCGAGATTTTCACGCATCAGCCTTTCAGCTTCTGCATGGCCGGGAACGACCCCGGCTGTTCAGATGTAATCCCACCAGCATTCGTGCTTTTGAAAACCCTCTTCTCTACCCTTTAAAAAAAGCCCCCCGCCTGAGGACTAACAGGTGGTGTGATGAAAACAGTTTGGATGTAATCACACCGGCATTCCTCAGGCGAGACGCTCAACACATCGAGTCATGGCTCACAACGCCAACTCGTCTATCAATCCGACCCAGTGGTCGGCTCCCAATGCACCTGCGGCAAACAAGGCTAATACCTTGAACACCTCATCGGTAAAACCACCGATGTTCAGGATGTCGGGCCGTTCCATCGCCTGCGTATGGGCATAGGGCTGGATGTCGATACACACCAACTTCGCTTGCGGGTTGCGTTGCTTGAACACTTCCCACTCACGCAAGGTTTGCGTAGCACCGGCACGCTTGCTGTCCACCCACGACTCGTTGTCCGACACCAGAACCACCAGATCGGCCTTGGCCTTCCCAGCGTTCAACAGGGCCAGCGGTGCCGAGCAGTTGGTTCCACCTCCGCCCACGGCCGCCAGCTTCTCCGCGTTGGTCATCACCGAGTCACGCGGGTTCAACGACAAGTTGACGACTTTTTGCTCGAACGGCAGCACCATGGTTGCCGGGTTCTTGCGCAGCAGAGCCGCAGCTACCAAGGCCGCCACGTCGATACAACGCACCGCACTGGTTGCAGAACCACGGTGCCCGGACACCGCCGAGCTCATGGAGCCCGACACATCAGGACACACCACCACGTTACCCGCCAAAGCCGGCACGTTCTTCAACGCGATTTCCATCGCATCCTGCAATGCCTCACGCACCTGCTGGGGAACAGCCGCGTCCGTAGCCTTGTAAGCCGCCATCAACTGGTAAGGCAACACGCGGGCTTTCTCAATGCTTTGCACATCACGCAGTTTGGCGGCAATGGCCTTCTCAGCCTTGGTCGTACCAAACACACCGTGGCGTGCAAAAGTATTCAGGTTCTGCCGCACCATCTGCCACGAACCGTTCTTGGCAATCTGCGTCCACTGGTTGGTGGTCAAATTCAATGCGGTCAGCATCTGAAAAGGCACGTCGGGCGCCACGCCGCTGCGGTCCTTTTTGTAGGCTTCAAAAGCACGCGTCGCCTCGGGCAACTGGTTCACGTCAAAGTCGCGACCTATCAACCAGGCAAACCACGCGGCGCGCCAGGCTTCGGCCGGTTTTGGGTGAACCATCTTCACGACGTCGGCCAAGGACGGGCTGTTACCCACACTGGCGTTCAGCAGCTGCTTCTCGCTGGCATTGCACAACCAGGCCTGCACCAATTTCTTGGGGCGCGAACCCATTGATTTACGGCCCACACGGCCGCTACGCAGAATCTGCACCACGTTACGCAGCATCTTGCCGTTGTCCACCACGCGGGGAAACGCCTTGGCAAACAGTGCCACGTCGCGAGTCGCCAGCGAAGCCAACAGCAGCGCCGGCATGTCTTTCATATGGCCGCGCTCACGGGCATAGATGGCGGTTTTGGCCACGAAGCTCGCGTCAACCTGTGCAGCCAGTTCCAGCACTTTGTCCAATTGCTCGGCAGCACCGGCGTAGTACACATTGTTCAGGCAACCGGTTACGGCCAGCTGCACCAGAGCATGCCGGGGTGCCAGGGCATAAGCCACACCACCCGCCTCGTTGACGGTGGCGGCGGCGGGCAGGAAAGCGCCTTTGCTGCTTTGAAATAGTTGTGTGTTTGCCATGTTCTTGTTCCTTGTTTGCATTCACCGTTGTGGTGACGGACTATGTATTGCAGGCGCCGTGCCAGCTGGCCTGGAAGTTTTCTGCCAGTTCAGAAGATCGTTGATTTGATTCGTTATTTTTCTTATTCACTCAAAAATCTCTCCGAATTTCAGGTGCCAACATTTCGACTTTTCTATCTTTAAAGCTAGTACATTAGAAATATGAAGAAAAAAGTCGTGATAGGTTTCCTGGGCACCCAGCTGGATTCGGGCCTGGGTTCGGGGCGCTGGGAGAAATGGCGGCCCACGGTTTCGATCGCGCAGCACGAAGACCTGGTCGTCGACCGGCTGGAGCTGATGCACGACGCGCGCAACAAGGCACTGGCCGAGCGGGTGCGCGACGACGTGGTCCAGCTCTCGCCCGGTACCGAGGTCCGCCTGGTCGAAATGAACCTGGCCAACCCCTGGGACTTCGGCGAGGTCTACGGCGCGCTGTATGACTGGATGGGCGCCTACGCCTTCGACACCGAGCGCGAGGAGTACTGGGCCCACATCACCACCGGCACGCACGTGGCGCAGATCTGCCTGTTTTTGCTGGTGGAGGCGCGCTTCATTCCCGGCGTGCTGCTGCAGACGGCGCCGCCGCGGGGCCGGCAAGGCCAGGGCACCGGCAGTTATGAACTGATAGACCTGGACCTGTCGCGCTACGACGCAATCAACGCGCGGCTGGCGGTTGCGCAGGAAGATGCCGTCTCCTTCCTCAAGAGCGGCATCGCCACGCGCAACCCGCGCTTCAACACCATGATCGAGGAAATTGAGCGCATTGCCGTGCAGAGCAAGGCGCCCATCCTGCTGACCGGGCCCACGGGCGCGGGCAAGTCCATGCTGGCGCGGCGCATCTTTGAACTCAAAAAATCGCGCCACCAGGTCGGCGGCGGTTTTGTCGACGTGAACTGCGCGACCCTGCACGGCGACGGCGCGGCTTCCGCCCTGTTCGGCCACAAAAAAGGCGCTTTCACCGGCGCGGCCGGCGACCGCCCCGGCCTGCTGCGCACCGCCGACAAGGGCGTGCTGTTTCTCGACGAGATTGGCGAACTGGGCCTGGATGAGCAGGCCATGCTGCTCAAGGCCGTCGAGGAAAAACGCTTCCTGCCCGTGGGCGCCGACAAGGAAGTTGAAAGCAGCTTCCAGCTGATAGCCGGCACCAACAAGGACCTGCGCGCGGAAGTCGCGCGCGGGCGCTTTCGCGAAGACCTGTTCGCGCGCATCAACCTCTGGACCTACACCCTGCCCGGCCTCTCCCAACGCCGGGAGGACATCGAACCCAATATGGACCACCAGCTCATGCTGGCCTCCGAAGACCTGGGCCGCAAGACCCGCATGACCACCGAGGCCCGCGCCGCGTATCTACGCTTCGCGCAATCGGGTGAGGCCGTCTGGACCGGCAATTTTCGCGACCTCAGCGCCTCCATCACGCGCCTTGCCACGCTGGGCGACAACGGCCGCATAGGCCTGGGCCTGGTGGAGGCGGAGATCGCGCGGCTGCGCTGGCAGTGGCAGGCCACGGAGCCGGAAGCGGGCGGCAGCGCCGTATCGCTCGCCGGCCTGCTGGGCAGCGCCGCGGACACGCTGGATTATTTTGACCGGCTGCAGCTTCAGGCCGTGATCGAGGTGTGCCGCAAAAGCGACTCCCTCAGTGATGCCGGGCGGGCGCTGTTCAATGTCTCACGCACGCAGCGCAGCGTGGTCAACGACGCGGACAGGCTGCGCAAGTACTTGCTGAAGTTTGACCTGAGCTGGGAAAAAATCTCAGCCTGACCAGCACAAGACCAGCACTGGATCGGCACTAGATCGGCAATTGGGTGGTCGAGAGCACCTGCTTGAGCACCATGAAGGTACGGACCTGCCGCACGCCCGGCAAATACAGCAGTTGCTCCGCATGGAGGCGATTGAAGCTGTCGTTGTCCCGGGTGCGCACCAGCATGAAGTAATCGAACTCGCCGGTCACGACATGGCACTCCATGCAGCCGGACACCGTCTGCGCCGCTTTTTCGAAATTGGCGAAGGACTCGGGTGTCGACCGGTCCAGCACGACGCCGATCATGACCAGCATGCCGAGGTCCAGCAGGTGCGGGTTGAGCAGCGCCACCACCCCTTTGATCAAGCCAAGCTCTTTAAGCCGCTCCACCCTCCGCAGGCATGCGGGCGCGCTCAGGTTCACCTTGCCCGCCAGCGCCACGTTGGACACCGAAGCGTCGCGCTGGAGCGCCTTGAGGATCGCCCGGTCCGTGCGGTCCAGCGCCTCCCTGAGGGAAGCCGGTGCGCTGCTTTTTTCGAGAAATTTTGTTGTGCTCATATGAACCTATACAGAATAAAAATCAAAAAACCCGGCAAGGAAACCATATTCGTTTTGAATTTTAGAAGAATTTTGCAACCACCATTTTGTCATTTGTTTTTAATATTGGCCTCAACGGAGCATCAATGCAGCAATTGAAGAAAGGGTGGGTATGCCGTCTTTATTCGCAAGTCTTGATGCCTGGAGACCCGTCTTAACCCCAGGAGCCATTCGCATGAACCTCAAGAAATTTCCCCGCCACTCTTTGACCTTCGGCCCCACACCGATCCAGCCGCTCAAACGGCTCAGCGCCCACCTGGGCGGCAAGGTCGATCTTTTCGCAAAGCGTGAGGACTGCAACAGCGGGCTGGCTTTCGGCGGCAACAAGACGCGCAAACTGGAGTACCTGATTCCCGAAGCCCTGGAAGGCGGTTACGACACCCTGGTGTCCATAGGCGGCATCCAGTCCAACCAGACGCGCCAGGTGGCCGCCGTTGCCGCGCACCTGGGCATGAAGTGCGTGCTGGTCCAGGAGAACTGGGTGAATTACTCCGACGCGGTGTATGACCGGGTCGGCAATATCGAAATGTCGCGCATCATGGGCGCCGACGTGCGCCTGGACGCGGCCGGTTTTGACATCGGCATACGCCCCAGCTGGGAACAGGCCATGGACGACGTGCGCAAGGCCGGCGGCAAGCCCTTCCCGATTCCGGCCGGCTGTTCGGAACACCCGCGCGGCGGGCTGGGATTCGTCAGCTTCGCTGAAGAAGTGCGCCAGCAGGAGGCCGAGCTGGGCTTCAAGTTCGACTACATCGTGACCTGCTCGGTCACCGGCAGCACGCAGGCCGGCATGGTGGTGGGCTTCGCGGCGGACGGCCGCGCCGACAAGGTCATCGGCATCGATGCTTCGGCCAAGCCCAAGCAGACCTTTGACCAGATCCTGCGCATCGCGAAGGGCACGGCCGAACTGGTCGAACTGGGCCGCGACATCACGGCCAAGGACGTGGTGCTGGACGACCGTTTCGGCGGCCCGGAATACGGCCTGCCGAACGAAGGGACGCTGGAAGCCATCCGCCTGTGCGCCCGCATGGAAGGCATGCTGACCGACCCGGTCTACGAAGGCAAGTCCATGCACGGAATGATCGAAAAGACCCGCCTGGGCGAATTCCCGGCGGGCTCGAAGGTGCTGTATGCCCACCTCGGCGGCGTTCCTGCGCTCAACGCCTACAGCTTCCTGTTTCGCAACGGTTGAAAGCCCGCCGCGAAGGTTTCAACGCACCCCGCCTGTTGCCAGCGCCTTTTTTTTCCTGATGAAAGCAAGCCATGAAGCCAGCCCCCAAGTCCCTTCGTATCCTCTCCGTACTGTTGCTGGCCATGCTGGCGGCAACGGGGGCCAGGGCGCAGGCCTATCCGGTCAAGCCCATCCAGCTGGTCGTGCCTTTCCCCGCGGGTGGCGCGACCGACATCGTGGGCCGGCTGGTGGGGCAGAAGCTGGGCGAACGGCTGGGGCAGCCCGTCGTCATTGAAAACCGCGCGGGCGGCGGCACCATCGTGGGCGCCGGCTATGTGGCCAAGGCTGCCGCGGACGGCTACACCCTGCTTATCAGTTCGGGGTCGACGTTCACGGTCAATCCGGCCATCAACTCCAGGCTTCCCTACGACCCCGTCAAGAGCTTTGAGCCCATCGCGCTGACGGCGCGTGTGCCGCTGATCCTGGTGGCCAATCCGCAGGTGCCCGTCGGCAGCATCAAACAGCTCATCACGGCCGTGCAGGCATCGCCGGGAAAGTACATGTACGGCTCCTTCGGTACCGGCACCACGGGCCACTTCGCGGGTGAACTCATCCTGAACGCCACGGGATTGAAGATGGAGCATGTGCCCTATAAGGGCAGCGCCCCCGCCATCACCGACCTGGTCGGCGGGCAGATCCCGTTTTCCGTTGACACGGTGGCGGCCACGCTGCCGCAGATCAAGGCCGGCAAGATCAAGCCGATTGCCGTGACCGCCGCCAGGCGCTCCAGCTTGCTGCCGAATGTACCGACGGTCGCGGAGTCCGGCTACCCGGGCTTCGACGCGGACTCCTGGCTGGCCATCGTGGCGCCGCGGGGCATCCCGCGCGAAGTGAGGGTTCGCCTTGAACTGGCGCTCGCCAACACCATGGCCGACCCGGAGGTCAGGGACAAGCTGCTGGCCAACGGCCTGGAGCCCGCTTACGCCCCGGCCGCCTCGGTTGCGGCCCTGATAGACCACGACCTTCCCATCATGCGCGCCACCGCGCAGCGCGCTAATATCCGTTCGGAATGAAATCGCCCCATCCCCGCACACCTTTCACCTCCTTTACCTCCTCCCCATCATGAGCAGAGACGACGCACTGGCCAGGGCGGCTGCCTATTTCGATGACGGCCGTTTCCTCGAAACGCTTTCGCGCCGTGTCGCCGTCCGGAGCGAAAGCCAGAACCCGGCCGGCGCACCGCAGCTTCGCGCCTACCTGGACGAGCACATCGCGCCCCAACTCGCACAGCTCGGCTTCACGCACCGCATCCTTGAGAACCCGCATGCCGGAGGCGGGCCTTTCCTGCTGGCCACGCGCACCGAAGCCGACGCGGCCTTCAGCGTGCTGACCTACGGGCACGGTGACGTGGTGCGCGGCCAGGAAGGGCTGTGGCGCGAGGGTCTCGACCCCTGGCGCGTCACGGTGCAAGGGGACCGCTGGTACGGACGCGGCACCGCGGACAACAAGGGGCAGCACAGCATCAACCTCGCCGCGCTGGCCCAGGTGCTGGCCGTGCGCGGGGGCAAGCTGGGCTACAACCTCAAGATCGTCCTGGAGACCGGTGAAGAAACCGGCTCACCGGGCCTGCGCGAGTTCTGCGCCCTGCACCACGAGGAGCTCGCCGCCGACGTGTTCATCGCGTCAGACGGCCCGCGCGTGGCCGCCTCCAGCCCCACCCTGTTCCTGGGTTCCCGCGGCTTTTTCAATTTCAGCCTGCGGGCGAACCTGCGGGACGGCGGCCACCATTCCGGCAACTGGGGCGGCCTGCTGCGCAATGCCGGCACCAGGCTGGCCCACGCCATTGCCAGCCTGGTGGACGCCAAAGGGCGAGTACTGGTCAAGGGGCTGCTGCCCGACTCGCTGCCGGCCAATGTCAGGGAGGCCCTGAAGACCATCAGCGTCGGGGGCGACCCGGGCGACCCCGCCATCGACAGCGACTGGGGCGAACCCGGCCTCACCCCCACCGAGCGTGTTTACGGCTGGAACACCGTGGAAGTCCTGGCCTACAAGACCGGCAATCCCGACGCGCCGGTCGGCGCCATTCCCGGCCACGCTTTTGCGCTGTGCCAGATACGCTTCGTCGTCGGTAGCGACAGCGCCAATTTTGTGGCGCATATCCGGAAGCATCTTCAGGCCCATGGCTTTGACGACATCGACGTACAGCCGGACGGCGAACCGATGGCCGCCACCCGGCTCGACCCCGATGACGCCTGGGTGCGCTGGGGCCTGGACTCCATCCGGCGCAGCACCGGAAAAGCCCCGTCCCTGCTGCCGAATTTTGGCGGTTCGCTGCCCAACGACGTCTTCGCCGAGCTGCTGGGCATGCCGACGCTGTGGTTCCCGCACTCCTACCCGGCGTGCAGCCAGCACGCCCCCAATGAGCATCTGCTGGGCAGCGTGGCGCGTGAAGGGCTGCAGCTCATGGCGGGCATTTTCTGGGACCTGGCCGAGAGCGGCCATGACGTCGTCCGGCATCGCGCCGGCCTGCGATAGCCAATGTACGGATGACGCGCTACTCGCTCATCACCACCAGAACCTGCGCGTCCGCGCGCCCCAGCGAGACGTAGATGTGGCCGACGCCGCTGTCGAAATAAGCCGACTCGTGGCGGCCCACCTCGATGATTTCACCGGTTTCGAATTCGATGCGCACCCGGCCCGACAGCACCGTCAGGAACTCCTGCCCCGGGTGGCGGACGAAATCGGAGAACTGGTCGCGCGCCCGGGCCAGGATGCGGCCGTGCATCGGCGTCATGCGCTTGCCGGGGAAACCGGCGGCCAGCGCGCGGTAGTCGTAGTTGCCCGAACTGTAGGCCGGCGCGTCGCCGGCATCGGACCAGACCACCACGGGCGTGGCCGCGCCGGGCTGCGGCGCCGCGGCCCGCGCGTCCAGCAACTGTCCCACGTCCAGCGACAGCGCCCGGGCCACGGCGGCCAGCTTTTCATAGCTGACCGAGATCTGGCCCAGCTCCATCTTGGACAGGGTGGACAGCGCCACGCCGGAGCGCCCGGACAGGTCCTTGAGCGTCAGCCGCCGCGCCTTGCGGTGCGCGCGCAGGCTCAGGCCCAGTTGCACCCTGTCCGCTTCGGGGGCGGCGGCGGGCGGGCGGGCGGGGCGTGGAGCCATGGTGTTTTCCCTTTGTTTGGCGCAAATCAGGCGGAAATCAGGCGTAATCCCGGTAAATCGGCTGGACAGGCATGATTCTCGCATGTGAGAATTCTCAAATGAGAGAATTTGAATGAAAGAATATGACATCCTGATCGTCGGCGCCGGCATTGCGGGCGCCTCCCTGGCCTGGCGCCTGGCCGGGCAGCGCAGCGTGGCACTGCTCGAGCGCGAGTCCCAGCCGGGTTACCACTCCACGGGCCGCTCCGCCGCCATGTTCATGGAAAGCTACGGCCCGCCCATGGTGCGGGCGCTGACGCGCGCCAGCCGCGCCTTTTACGAGCAGCCGCCCGAAGGCTTCGCGCCCGACCTGATGCAGCCGCGCGGCGTGATTTACCTCGCCACGCACGGGCAGGAAAAAGAACTGGCCCACACCCGCAAGGAACTGTCGCCCAGCTGCCCCGGCCTGGCGACCCTGGACGCCGGCACCACGCTGGCCCATGTGCCCTGCCTGCGGCCCGATCTGGTGCACGGTGCGCTGTACGACGCCGGCGCGCAGGACCTGGACGTGCATGCCCTGCACCAGGGTTTCCTGCGCGGCTTTCGCCGCAAGGCGGGGGCCGACGGCGAACTGCGCACCAGCGCGGGCGTGACCAGCGCCACGCACGATGGCCGCTGCTGGACCGTGGAACTGGCCGACGGCCAGACGCTGCGCGCCCGCACCGTGGTGAATGCCGCCGGCGCCTGGGCCGACGAGCTGGGCGCCGTGTTCGGCGCGCGGCCCATAGGCCTGGTGCCACACAGGCGCAGCGCCTTCACCTTCAAGGGGCCCGAGGGTGTGGACGCCTCGCATTGGCCTGCCGTGGTGGGCGTGGACGAAAGTTATTACTTCAAACCCGACGCGGGCCAGATGCTCGGCTCACCCGCCAATGCCGATGCCACGGTGCCGCACGACGTGGTGCCCGAGGAACTCGACATCGCCATGGGCATACACCAGATTGAAAGCGTCTCGACCCTGACCATACGCCGGCCGGCGAGTACCTGGGCCGGCCTGCGCTCTTTTGTGCCCGACGGCGAAATGGTGATAGGCCAGGACGATGCCTGCCCCGGCTTCTTCTGGCTCGCGGCGCAAGGCGGCTACGGCATCCAGAGCGCGGCGGGCGCAAGCGCGCTGGCCGATGCGCTGCTGCGCCAGGCCGCGCTGCCCGAGGAATTGCTGCGCCAGGGCCTGGATGCCCGCGCGCTGTCGCCGGCCCGCCTGCGATGACGCTGCCGCCTGTCCCCACCCCACCATCGCCCGTCCCACCATCGACCGACACTTCAAAGAGGCCTACCATGCACCACATGCCATTCAATGCACTGCGCCGCACGCTGATCGCCGGCGGCATGATCTTCTGCGGGCTGGCCGCCGTGGGCGGGCCCGCCCGTGCCGCTGATTTTCCGGAGCGGCCCGTGACGCTGGTCGCGCCCTTCCCGGCCGGCGGCGCGGCCGACGTGCTGGCGCGCATTCTGGGCAAGGCCCTGGGTGACCAGCTGGGCCAGCCCGTGGTGGTCGAGAACAAGCCGGGCGCCGGCACCGCCATAGGCGCGGCCGCGGTCGCCAGCGCCAAGCCCGACGGCTACACCCTGCTCGTGAGCTCGAACTCCACCTTCACGCTGAATCCGGCGCTGCAGCCCAAGCTCTCCTACGACCCGGCCAAGGGTTTTGAGGCGATCGGCCTGGTGGGCTCGGTGGCGCTGGCGATGCTGGTGAACCCGTCGGTCACCGCCGCCGATGTGCACCAGTTTGTGGCCGCCGCCAAGGCCAACCCTGACAAATACCTCTACGGCAGCTTCGGCAACGGCACCAGTTCCAACTTCGCCGGCGCGATGTTCAACACGGCCACCGGCCTGAAGATGACGCATGTGCCCTACAAAGGCTCAGGCCCGCTGATGACCGACCTGATGGGCGGGCAGATTCCGGTGTCTTTCGACACCGTGGTCGCCGCATCGCAGCAGCTCAAGTCCGGCAAGATCCGCGTGCTGGCCGTGGCCATGAACAAGCGCTCCGCCCTGCTGCCGAATGTGCCGACCATGGCCGAGGCCGGCTACCCGGCCGTCGACATGAACGCCTGGCTGGCCGTGGTGGTGCCCAAGGGCGTGCCGGCGCCCGTCAAGGCACGGCTTGAAAAAGCATTGATGACGGTCATGGCGAATCCCGAAACACTGGACAAGCTCAAGGCCGCCGGCTTCGAGCCCGGCTACACCGCGGTTCCCGACTGGTCCGGCATGGTCACGGCCGAAATCGCGCGCATGAAGGCGCTGGCCGAACGTTCGCAAATCAAAACCGACTGAAGACATTGATATGCCCTCCACCCTGCCAGACATCTCCGCCGTCGAACTCCGCCGCCTGATCGGCAGCCGCCAGGTTTCGCCGGTGGAATTGATGGACGCCTGCATAGGCCGCATCGAAAGCCTCAACCCCGCCATCAACGCCATCTGCGCGACCGACTTCACGCGGGCACGCGAGGCCGCGCGCGAAGCCGAGGCGCAGGTGATGCGCGGCGGGCCGCTGGGGCCGCTGCACGGGCTGCCGCTGGGCGTGAAGGACCTGCAGGACACGGCGGGCCTGCTGACCACTTACGGCAATGTGGGGCTGCGCGGCAATGTGCCGGCCAAGGACAACGCGCTGGTAGCCAAACTGCGCGCGGCGGGCGCCATCGTCACGGCCAAGACCAATGTGCCCGACATGGGCGCGGGCGCCAACACCCGCAACCCGGTCTGGGGCGCGACGGGCAACCCCTTCAACCCCGCGCTCAATGCGGGCGGTTCCTCGGGCGGCTCGGCCGCGGCGCTGGCGGCCGGCATGCTGCCGATCTGCACCGGCTCCGACACCGGCGGCTCGCTGCGCATCCCGGCTGCGCTGTGCGGCGTGGTCGGCCTGCGGCCTTCGCCCGGCCTGGTGGCCAACGATGCGCGGCCGCTGGGCTGGTCGGTCATCTCGGTGCTCGGGCCCATGGGCCGCAATGTGGACGACACGGCGCTGCTGCTGTCCGCCAGCGTGGGCGCCGATGCGCGCGACCCGCTGTCCTACCCGGTGGACGGCGCAGGCTTCTGGCCGCTCAAGCCCGCCGACCTGTCCACGCTGCGCGTCGGCACGACGGAGGATTTCGGCCTTTGCATCGTGGACCCGGAAATACGCCGCGTGTTCCGCCAGCGCGTGGAGGCCATCCGGCCGCTGGTGGCCAGCTGCGAACCGGTGGACCTGCAACTGGGCGACGCTGACCGCGCCTTCGACACGCTGCGCGCCGAGAGTTTTGTCGCGGCTTTTGCCGACATCTACCGCAAGGCCCCCGAAACGCTGGGGCCGAATGTGCGCGCCAACATGGAAATCGCCGCCGCCATCACGCTGGCCGACCGCGCCTGGGCACACCTGGAGCAGACGCGCATCTCGCGGCGCTTCGCCAAAGCCTTCGAGCAGTACGACCTGATCCTGGCGCCGGTCACGCCGGTCACGCCTTTCCCCTGGACAGAACTGTTCGCCGGCAACATCGACGGCCAGGCCATGCGCAACTACTACCACTGGCTGGGCCTGACCTATGTGGTGACACTGGCCACCAACCCGGCACTGGCCCTGCCCTGCGGCAAGGACGAACACGGCATGCCCTTCGGCCTGCAGGTGATCGGGCGGCTGCATGGTGATGCGCAACTGCTGGCCGCGAGCCGGGCGCTGGAACAGGTGTTCGAGGGCAGCGACAGCCTGCGCCGGCCGGTGCCCGACCTCAAGCCCCTGCAGGCGGCCAGGCCGGAACTCAAGTCCATCGTGACGCATCCGCCCGAGACGGCGGGCAGCCAGGGCTCCGGCGGCTTGAACGCCGTCTGAACCGCGCTTGCGGGCCTACAGAATTACAGGATCAGCAGCGCGCGGAAGTCGTTGACGTTGGTGTGCGTAGGCCCGGTGATGACCAGGCCGCCCAGCGGTTCGAAGTAGCCGTAGGCATCGTTGCGGTCCAGGTATTGGTCAACTTTCATGCCCTGGGCCAGCGCGCGCTGCAGCGTATCGGGCGCCACAAAGGCGCCAGCATTGTCTTCGACGCCGTCTATGCCGTCGGTATCGGCCGCCAGCGCGTACACGCCGGGCTGGCCCTGCAAGGCCAGCGCCAGGCCCAGGCAGAACTCGCCGGCGCGGCCACCCCGGCCACGCGGCGTGCCTTCAGGCTGTTTCCGGATCGTGACGGTGGTTTCACCGCCACTCAAGATCACGCAAGGCTTGCTGAAGGGCTGGCCCTTCAATGCAACAGCACGCGCCAGCGCCGCATGCACCTTGCCGACCTCGCGCGATTCGCCTTCCATCTCGTCGCTCAGGATCCAGGCCTGAAGGCCGGCCGCGCGCGCCACGGCGGCGGCGGCTTCCAGGCTTTGCTGGGGCGTGGCGATCATGTGGACCTCATGGCCGGTGAAGACCGCGTCGCCGGGCTTGGGGGTTTCGAGCGCGCCCTGCTCCAGCAGGCTCATGATGGCGCCAGGCACTTCAATGCCGTAGCGCTGCAAGATCGCCACCGCCTCGGCGCAGCTGGTCGCGTCGGGCACCGTGGGGCCGCTGGCGATGATGGACGGGTCGTCGCCCGGCACGTCGCTGATGGTGAGCGTCACCACGCGCGCCGGCGCGCAGGCCGCAGCCAGGCGCCCGCCCTTGATGCGCGAGAGGTGCTTGCGCACGCAGTTCATCTCGGAAATGTTCGCGCCGCTGTTAAGCAGCGCCTTGTTGATGCGCTGCTTGTCTTCCAGCGTCAGTCCTTCGGCCGGCAGGGTCAGCAAGGCCGAGCCGCCGCCCGAGATCAGGCACAGCACCAGGTCGTTTTCGGTCAGGCCTTGAACCATGGCCAGGATGCGCTGCGCGGCCGCCAGCCCGGCGGCGTCGGGCACCGGGTGCGCGGCCTCGACGATTTCGATGCGCGGCTTGAGGCCCTCGGGCCGCGGCGGGATGTGGTGGTAGCGCGTGACGACCAGGCCTTCGAGCGGCGCATCGGCCGGCCACAAGGCCTCGACCGCCTGCGCCATGGAGCCGCCGGCCTTGCCCGCGCCAATCACGATGGTGCGGCCGCCGCTGGCTTTTGTGGGCGGTTTGGGCAGGTAACGGGCTGTGTTTTCGAGCGGCAGCGCGCGCGTGACGGCGGCGCGGTACAGGTGCTCGAGGAACTCGCGCGGCTGGGTGGCGGCGTCGGGGGTGGTGTTGCTGGGCATGCTGGAAGTGCTGGAAATGGGTGTCTTGGCGGCGGTCATTGAAATGTCTCCACCCCGGATTGTGCCGTGGTAACCGGGCAGTAACCCGGCAGCCCCCGTGGGCTTCAGGGATACGGCAAAACAGGCGCTGCCTAGAATGACCTTTCACCCCGCTCAACCCATTCCCCACCGAAGAAGAAAGCCCGCATCGCATGAATGCTTACCTCGCCCTTGGCATCGCCATCGTTGCCGAAGTCATCGCCACCACGGCGCTCAAGTCCAGCGAGAGCTTCACGCGGCTGGTGCCTTCGCTGGTCAGCATCGCCGGCTACGGCACGGCGCTGTACCTGCTCACGGTGACCATGAAATCGATTCCCACCGGCGTGACCTATGCGATCTGGTCGGGCCTGGGCATTGTGCTGATCAGCATCACCAGCTTCTTCATCCACCAGCAAAAGATAGACCTCTGGGGCATGGTGGGCATGGCGCTGATCATCGCGGGTGTGGTGGTGCTGAACCTCTTTTCAAACACCACCAGCATTCACTAAGGACCAAGGGACCAAGGCCGGTTCCTGGAAGGATGAGAGGCTTGCGGGGCGTCACTTCTTCCCCAGCCCCAGCCGCCGCGCGCCTTCGGTGTAGAGGGCTATGCGCTCCTTCATGAAGGCGTCCATCTGGTCCGTGCCCACGCTGATCAGTTCAAAGCCGTTCCTGGCGGCGAGCTCCTTCATCTCCGGCTCGCTGTTGAGCGCGGCCCACAGGTCCGACAGCCGCTTGCGCGCTTCCGGCGGCGTGGATTTCGGCACGCCGATGCCGCGGTAGGCGCCGTCCACCCAGTCCACGCCCAGCTCGCGGAAGGTGGGCACGTCGGGCATCAGCGGGTGGCGCTTTTCCATGGCCACCGCGAGCGGCCGCACCCTGCCCTTGTTGCTGATGGCAAAGGGCGTGTAGGTCACCGCGCCATCGACCTGCGCGCCGATCACGGCGATGGACATGTCGCCCGTGCCTTTGTAAGGCACATAGGTGCTCTTGATGCCGAAGGCCGCGTTGAGCCGCTCATGCGCCGCATGGTTGGCCGAGTTCAGGCCGGAACCGCCCAGGTTGAGCTTGCCGGGGTTCTTTTTGGCGGCCGCGATGAAATCCGCGAAGGTCTTGATCGGGCTTTTCTCGGGTACCACCAGCACGTCGGGCGTGTAGTGGAACCAGAACACCGGCGCGATGTCGGCCGTCTTGTACTGCACCTCGCCCTCGATGGGCTGGAACACGATGTGCGGCAGGTTGATGCCCACGACGTTGAGGCCGTCCCCGGGCAGGTTGTTCATCTGGCCCCACATCAGGCCGCCGCCCGCGCCCGCCTTGTACTGGATGATGGTGTCGACCGCCGGGCATTTTTTCTTGAGCACGACCTGCTGGTGGCGCGCAGACAGGTCGGACTCGCCGCCCGGCGGAAAGGCCTGCCAGTACTGCACATTTTTGTCGGGGCAGGCGGGGGCGGCAGGCGCAGGCTGTGCCATGGCGACGGGCGCTGCCGCCATGCAGAAAATGCCCATCCACTTTTTGATCTCGGTGTTCATGCTTGTCTCCTGGTGTTTTTTGGGAAGCGGGAACCGGCCGGCATTCAGGAAAGCCTTGCGCGCCGGCGGCGCACTGAATGGATCAGGCGGCCTGCAACAGGCGGCTGCCGACCTCCGCACAGACGGCCTCGGTGACCTGCGCCGTGGTGGCCTGGCCGCCCAGGTCGCGCGTGTGCAGCGCGGCATTGGCGGTGGTTTTCTCAACCGCCGCCATCAGCACCGCGGCCGCTTCGGCCTCGCCCAGGTGTTCCAGCAGCATGACGCAGCTCCAGAAGGTGCCGACCGGGTTGGCCAGGCCCTTGCCCATGATGTCGAAGGCCGAGCCGTGGATGGGCTCGAACATGCTGGGGTAGCGGCGTTCGGGATCGATGTTGCCGGTGGGCGCGATGCCCAGGCTGCCGGCCAGCGCGGCGGCCAGGTCGCTCAGGATGTCGGCGTGCAGGTTGGTGGCGACCACGGTGTCCAGCGAAGCCGGGCGGTTCACCATGCGCGCGGTGCAGGCATCGACCAATTCCTTGTCCCAGGTGACGTCGGGAAACTCCTGGCTGATCTGCAGCGCGATCTCGTCCCACATCACCATGGCGTGGCGCTGGGCGTTGGACTTGGTGACCACGGTCAGCAGCTTGCGCGGGCGCGACTGCGCCAGCCGGAAGGCGTAGCGCATGATGCGTTCGACACCGGCGCGCGTCATCATCGAAACGTCGGTTGCCACCTCGATCGGGTGGCCCTGGTGCGCCCGCCCGCCGACACCCGAATACTCGCCCTCGGAGTTCTCGCGCACGATGACCCAGTTGAGTTGCTCCGGGGTGCAGCGCTTGAGCGGCGCGTCTATGCCGGGCAGGATGCGCGTGGGCCGCACGTTGGCGTACTGGTCGAAGCCCTGGCAGATCTTCAGGCGCAGGCCCCACAGCGTGATGTGGTCGGGGATGTGCGGATCGCCGGCCGAGCCGAACAGGATGGCGTCCTGGCCGCGCAATTCGTCCAGGCCCTTGTCGGGCATCATCACGCCGTGCTTGCGGTACCAGTCGCCGCCCCAACCGTAGGACGTGAACTCGAAAC
Source organism: Polaromonas sp. P1_H6 (assembly GCF_056405195.1). NCBI lineage: Bacteria > Pseudomonadati > Pseudomonadota > Betaproteobacteria > Burkholderiales > Comamonadaceae > Polaromonas > Polaromonas sp. P1_H6. The sequence continues at coordinate 13,934 of NZ_JBFUCN010000006.1, read as the reverse complement.
GGAAATTCTTTTGCGTGGCGGCAAGCGCTTGCAACACTTGCTGGCCGGCCGGGACGACCTCTTTGCCGATGCCGTCGCCGGGGATACAGGCGATTTTGTAAGTCTTCATGGGTTTCCTCAGTGGTGATGCCGGTGGTGATGCCTCCAATGTAGCGATTGGCGGGAACAACAAAAGCCTTTAAAGTGAGACCATTGTTAACTTCAGGTTACGAATGAATCCATCCAGTCCCGCCCCTTCCGAGATGGCTTTTTTCAGCCTGCTGGCGCGCTACGGCAGCCTGTCGGCCACGGCGCGCGAACTCGGCGTCAGCACCGCGGCCGTCAGCAAGCGGCTGGCGCAGATGGAGGCCAGGCTGGGCGTGCAGCTGCTCAACCGCACGACGCGGCGCGCCAGCCTCACGCAGGAAGGCGAGATCTACCTGACGCATGCGCGCCGCATCCTGGCCGACATCGACGACATGGAGCAGCAGGTCTCCAGCGCCGTGGCTGCCCCCAAGGGCCTGCTGCGCGTGAACGCCACCCTGGGTTTCGGCCGCAGCCATGTAGCGCCGCTGGTCTCGCGTTTCGTGAAAGCCCATCCCGAGGTCGAAGTGCAGCTGCAGCTCACGGTCAACCCGCCGCCGCTGACCGAGGACGCCTTCGATGTCTGCATACGCTTCGGTGAGCCGCCCGACGCCCGCGTGGTCGCGCGCCTGATAGCGCCCAACCGCCGCCTGCTCTGCGCCGCGCCAGCCTACCTGGCCCGCCACGGCACACCCAGGGTGCCGCACGACCTGGCGCGGCACAACTGCATAGGCATACGCCAGGGTGACGAGGCCTACGGCATGTGGCGCCTGTCCTCCGGCAAGCAGACGCAGGCCGTCAAGGTGCACGGCAACCTGAGCACCAGCGACGGCGAGATCGCGGTGAACTGGGCGCTGGACGGCCACGGCATCCTGATGCGCGCCGAATGGGACATCGCCAAATACCTGCGCAGCGGCCGCCTGGTGCAGGTGCTGGAGAACTACCGCACGCCACCGGCCGACATCCACGCGGTGTATCCGGCCCGCCACCAGCATTCAGCCCGGGTCAAGGCCTTTGTGGATTTTTTGGCACGGCATTTTGAGAAGCCCTCCACACGCGCGGCCGGGCTGGTGAGCAATTGGTAGGCGCTATTCAGTTCGCGCGCCCGCGTCGAACCACTGCTTGATGGCCAGCCGCTCCGCCTCGGTGATACCGGTCGCGTTGTTCATGGGCATCAGCCGCGTGACCACGGCCTGCTGGTAGACCTGCGTCGCATGCTGCTTGACGGCCCCGGGTGAATCGAGGCGCACATTCTTCATCTGCAGCTGTGCACCGTGGCACTGGTAGCAGCGCTGGGCCAGGATGGGTTGCACCTTGTCATAACCGGAGCCGGATGAGACGGCGGCCGGTGCAGCCGCGGCAATGGGCGCGGGTTTCATCCAGACGATCACACCGATGATCACAGCGACACCCGCCAGCGCATACGCCAGCGGGTGCCGGTTGCGGCCCAGCTTGTAGCCGTGGCGCAGCACAAAGAACTGGCGTATCGCCGCGCCGGCCAGCATCATGAGGATCAGCACCAGCCAGTTTTGCGGATGGCTCCAGGTGAAGCTGTAGTGGTTGCTGAGCATGGCGAACAGCACCGGCAGCGTGAAGTAGGTGTTGTGCACGCTGCGCTGCTTGCCGCGCTGGCCGTGCACCGGGTCCACCGCCTCACCGGCCTTGATGGCGGCCACCACCTTGCGCTGGCCGGGGATGATCCAGAAGAACACATTGGCGCTCATGGCGGTCGCCATCATCGCGCCCACCAGCAGAAAGGCCGCGCGCCCGGCAAACCAGTGGCAGGCCAGCCAGGATGCGATGCAGACCAGCACGGCGACCAATGCGCCCACGATGGCGTCGCCATTTTTGCCCCTGCCGAACAGCTGGCAGATGCCGTCGTACAGCATCCAGAAGATCACGAAAAAAGACAGCGCCACGCCGGCCGCCGCGCCGGGCGACCAGTTCATCAGCGATTTGTCGACCAGGTAGGTGCCGGCGTTCCAGAGATAGGACACCGTGAACAGCGCAAAGCCCGACAGCCAGGTGCTGTAGCTTTCCCAGTAAAACCAGTGCAGGTGGGCCGGCAGCTGCGGCGGCTTGACGGCGAATTTGACTGGGTGGTAAAACCCGCCGCCGTGCACGGCCCAGAGCTCGCCACTGACGCCCTGTTTCTTGAGGTCTTCATCAACCGGCGGCGTGAGGCTGCTGTCGAGGAAGACGAAGTAAAACGAGGAGCCGACCCAGGCGATGGCGGTGATGACGTGGACCCAGCGCAGCAGCAGGTTGGCCCAGTCCAGGAGGTAGCTTTCCATATCTCTCAACCCTTGCGGCGCCCGTGCGGGCACCGCGATTTCAGCCTGCTCACCACTGCGGGCGCTGTAAGCAGAAAACGGGTCACGAACAAAAGAAGCGGGGCTTGATGTTTGAGGCCCTGCTTCCCGGCTCCGCTGCGACCTGGTGTTGGGAGTTTATCGGCTTTGCCGACGGGCGCAAGCTCAGCCCGCATCGATGCTCTGCAACAACTGCGCCGCAACAGCGACGGCAATGACTTCCGGCTCCTTGCCTGTGATGCCGGGCACGCCTATCGGACAAGTCACATGCGCGAGTTCAGCCGGCGTGAAGCCCCTGGCCTCCAGCCGGTGCCTGAAGGCCGCCCATTTGGTCTTGCTGCCGATCAGCCCCATGTAAGGCAAGTCGCCCTGCTCACGCTGGCGCTTGAGGCAGGCGGCCACGATGTCCAGGTCTTCCGCATGGCTGAAGCTCATGACCAGCACGCGCGACCGCGGCGCCAGGCCCGGCACGGCGTCCTGCACCGGCTCTGAATGCTCGCACACCACACGCGGCGGCACGCTGTCCGGGAACACGCCGTCACGGCTGTCTATCCAGGTCAGCGCGAACGGCAGGGGTGCGAGCACCTGGGCGAGCGCATGGCCGACATGGCCGCCGCCGAACAGCGCCACCGGCGTGAGCCGTGGCGCATCCAGCCGCAGCGCTAGCGCCGCCGCATCGCCGGCCTCCACCCGCTCGAAGCGCAGCTGCACCACACCGCCGCAGCACTGGCCCAGCGACGGGCCCAGCGCCACGCGCTGCGGCTCAACTTCGTGCGGAGCATCGCCTTTTTCCAGCAGCGTGCGAGCTTTGGTGATGGCCTCGTATTCGAGGTGGCCGCCGCCTATGGTGCCCACGATGGCATCGGCGAACACGGCCATCCAGGTGCCCGCCTCCCGCGGGACCGAGCCCTGTGTTTCGGCCACCCGCACCAGCACCGCCGGCGCTGTGGCCAGGCGGGCCAGCAGGGCGTCAAGTAACAAACCGGTGTTGCAGGAAACCATTGGTGACGTGTTGAAAGCGTAAGAAAACGGAATAGTCGGCAAAATGAGACCTTAGCACCACCCGGCCGGCGCGCGGTCTCCGCGCATGATGGCGGGTATACGCAAAACCCCATGAGCCGGCCCCAAGAGGCCCAGAGAGGCAAACCATGACAAGACCAGAGATGCCTTCTTCCCCTTCTACTTCAACTTCTTCTTCCGCCCCGCGGCGCTTCTGGCTGATGGCCCTGCTGTCCGCGGCCGGGGCCGCCATCGTGAGCGCCTGCAAAACCGCCCCCGACGCCACGCCCGCGCCCGGACCCGCCAAGGCGCCGGACACCCCGGTGATCGGCCCCATCGCGGGCCCCCAGGGCTCGGCCCGGAGCTCCAGCGCCTCCACGCCGCGCGCCTACCGCGAAGACGGCGCCACGCACATCTACGGCCTCAATTCAGACCGCGTCTACAAAGGCCGCATGCCGCCGCTGCTGTATGCCGTCGGTGTGCTGAATGTGGAGATCGACCGCGCCGGCCGCGTGACCCGCCTGGACTGGATGCGCGCGCCGCGCCAGGCGCCCGAAGTGATGGCCGAAATCGAGCGCACCGTCCAACAGGCCTCGCCCTTCCCAGCGCCCACCCGCATGGGCAAAGTGGTTTACACCGACACCTGGCTGTGGCACAAGAGCGGCAAGTTCCAGCTGGACACGCTCACAGAAGGACAGGACTGACTAAGGCCCCGACTGCTGCAGGTATTCCGTTTTTATCTTCGGCTATTGGCTGTTTGCATTCCGCTCCCACCCCTTGTGGATGCGCCGAGGAGCGCAGGGCCAGACGGATCAGGGATCGCGTTGTCTGAGCCGAAGGCGAGTTTAGCGAGACCCCGGCTGGACCGAGCACCGCAGGCTGCCCGCAGCGAAGCGGAGGGACGCAGCAACCAGGGTCGCCTTTTGGTATTCGCATAACTTCGCTTCGCGAAGTGAGCGAATCCCCACTGCGTGACCTTTTGCTTACTTTGCTTTTGGCGAAGCAAAAGAAAAGTGAGTTGCCGCCGGGCAACCCCCGGCCCCGGAACCCAAACCAACACCTGCGCCCATTAATCTATCTTGAGATTCTGCGTTTTAACGACGTTCACCCACGCCCGGTAATCCGCCTCAATGAACTGACCAAGCTGCGCAGGCGTTCCCGGCGCGGCGTCCACAGCGTCGGCCTTGAAACGGGCCAGCACGTCGGGCATGGCCACGATCTTGTTGATGGCGGCGTTCAGGGTGTTGACGACGGCGGGCGGCGTGCCGGCGGGCGCGGCCAGCGCGAAGTAGTTCAGCACGTCAAAGCCCTTCAGGCCGGACTCCGCCATGCTGGGCACGTCGGGCAAGGCGCTGGAGCGTTTGGCGCTGGTCACGGCCAGCGGCTTGACGCTGCCGTTCTTGATGAAGGGCAGCAGCGCGGGAATGGTGCCGGTCACGAGCTGGATCTGCCCGCCGATCATGTCCATGGTGGCCGGCGCCACGCCGCGATACGGGATGTGCGTGATGAAGGTGCCGGTGCGGGCTTTGAGCGATTCCAGCACCAGGTGGTTGACACCGCCCGAGCCGGCGGAGCCATAGTTGAGCGCGCCGGGTTTCTGCCTGGCCAGCGCGATCAGCTCTTTCATGTTGTTGGCCGGCAGCTGCTTGTTGGCGGCCCAGACCAACGGGCCGCTGGCGATCATGCCGACCGGCGTGAACTGGCGCAGCGGGTCGTAGTTGGCGCTGGGCAGCGAGGCCGCCACCGTGGTGAAAGGCGATGCCACCAGCAGCAGCGCGTAGCCGTCGGCCGGCGCCTGCGCCACAAACTGCGTGCCGATGGCGCCCGAAGCGCCCGCGCGGTTGTCGACCACAAAGGTTCCGCCCAGGACTTCACCGAGCTTTTGCGCGATCAGCCGCCCCATCGCGTCGGTGCCGGCGCCGGGCGCGAAGGGCACGACGATCTTGACGGGACGTTCAGGATAAGCGGCGGTGTTGGAAGAAGGGCCTTGTGCCAGCGCGGTGCAAGCCATCAGGGTGGCGACGGTGCCTGCAGACAACAGCAGGGCTTGGCGGCGGCTCAGCGCGCCCATCGGCTTGACGTTCATGGGGGAAGAGGCTCAGTAGTAAAAAGGGCTGATTGTTCCCGACCCGCATGACGCCCTCATGACACAGGCTCACCGACGGTTCAACTGCCCCGATAAGTGGAGTAGCTCCAGGGGCTCACCAGCAAAGGCACGTGGTAATGCGCGGTGATGTCGGCCACGCCGAAGTCCAGGCTGACCTGGTCCAGAAAGGCCGGCTCTGGCAGCGCCACGCCGCGCGCCTTGAAGTAATCCGCAACGTCAAACACCAGGCGGTAAGTGCCCGCTTTCAAATTGCTGCTGTCGTACAGCGGTCCGTCCGGGCTACGGCCGTCATCGTTCAGTGTGAAGGCTTTCACCAGCGTGGCCTGGCCCGCCCGGGTTGTGTACAGCGACACCTTCATGCCACCCGCAGGTAAGCCATGCATCGTGTCCAGTACATGTGTGCTCAAGCCCATGGCGTTCCTTGGTAATAGTTGGGGGAGCCGCTCAAAAACCCTCCCGGCGTTGTTGCAGCCGCCTTGCCGTGCTGTAGCACTGTCTGCGGCGTCGCGCCTAGCCAGGACCGCTTCGCTGGGTTTGTGAGCAGCTCTTGGTTTTAATTTCGGTTTACCAAAAGTGTATACAGTTTTTGGGTTTACGGCTATCATGCGCCGATGGAACCATCGACCACCCATGCCATTGTCGAGGCGCTGACCAAGGCCATTGTGGAGCACAGGCTGCACCCGGGCACCAAGCTGGCGGAACAAAAACTCGCCGACCATTTCGGTGTCTCGCGCACGCTGGTGCGACAGGCGCTGTTCCAGCTTTCGCAAAACCGACTGATACGCCTGGAGCCCGCGCGCGGCGCCTTTGTGGCCGCTCCCTCGGTAATGGAAGCGCGCCAGGTGTTTGCCGTGCGCCGCATGCTGGAAGCCGAAATGACGCGTGCCTTTGTGCGCGAGGTCACACCCGCGAAGATCAAGGCGCTCAAGGAACACGTGGCCCAGGAAAAAGCCGCGCTTGACATTGGCGACGTGCCCGGCCGCAATGAGCTGCTGGGCGACTTCCACGTGCGCATGGCCGAGCTCATGGGCAATGAAGTGCTGGCGCAAATGCTGGGCGAGCTGATCTCGCGCTGCGCGCTGATCACGCTGATGTACCAGACGGCCAGCGCCGCCGAGCACTCCAACGACGAGCACGCCGAAATCGTCAAGGCCCTGGCCGCCAAGGACGAGGCCCTGGCCGTGCGCCTGATGACCGAACACCTGCTGCACGTCGAGGAAAACCTGGCCTTCGACCGCAAGGTGCCGACCAACGACATTTCGATGGCTTTGTCATGAACAACAAAATTTTCGCCGGGCCGCCCCAAGAAAATTTAGCCCCCTCGGGGGGCAGCGTAGTACGCGAAGCGACAAGCGTGGGGGCAACATATCCACGCGACCTCGTCGGCTACGGCCGGAATCCGCCGCAGGCCAACTGGCCCGGCAAGGCCCGCATCGCCGTGCAGTTCGTGCTCAATTACGAAGAAGGCGGCGAGAACTCGGTGCTGCACGGCGACGCCGGTTCCGAGCAATTTTTGTCCGAGATGGCCAACCCGCCCAGCTTTGCCGACCGCCACCTGAGCATGGAAGGCATTTACGAATACGGCTCGCGCGTGGGCGTGTGGCGCATCCTGCGCGAATTTGAAAAGCGCGGGCTGCCGCTGACCGTCTTCGGCGTCGGCATGGCCTTGCAGCGCCACCCCGAGGTGGCCGCAGCCTTCACCGAGCTCGGCCACGAGATCGCCTGCCACGGCTGGCGCTGGATCAACTACCAGCAGGTCGACGAGGCCACCGAACGCGAACACATGCGCCTGGGCCTGGACGCGATCGAAAAACTCACCGGCACGCGCCCGCTGGGCTGGTACACCGGCCGCGACAGCCCCAACACGCGCCGCCTGGTGGCCGACGACGGCCGGCTCGAATACGACAGCGACTACTACGGCGACGAGCTGCCCTTCTGGACCGAGGTGGCGCGAACCGACGGCGCCGTGGTACCCCGGCTGGTCGTGCCCTACACGCTGGACACCAACGACATGCGCTTCGCCCTGCCCCAGGGCTTCGCGCAGGCCGAGGACTTTTTTATCTACCTGCGCGACAGCTTCGACGCGCTGTATGCCGAGGGCGATGAGTCGCCCAAAATGCTCAGCATAGGCATGCACTGCCGCCTGCTGGGCCGCCCCGGCCGCATCGTGGCATTGCAGCGTTTCCTCGACCATGTGCAGAAGCACGACCGCGTCTGGGTCTGCCGCCGCATCGACATCGCCCGCCACTGGCAGGCCACCCACCCCCACACGCCCCGGCAGGAAAACTGAACATGGCCATCACCCTTGAACAGGTCAACACCGCGCCGCGCGACCAGGCGCTGCAGCTACTGGACGGGCTTTACGAGCACTCGCCCTGGGTCGCTGAAAAAGCACTCGACGCCCGCCCCTTCCGTTCGCTGGCGCAGCTCAAGCACGCGATGGCCCAGGTGCTGCGCGCGGCCGGCAGGGATGCCCAGGTCAAGCTCATCCAGGCGCATCCCGAACTGGCCGGCAAGGCCATGGTGAGCAAAAACCTCACGGCGGAATCCTCCCACGAACAGGGCAAGGCCGGCCTCACCGATTGCACGACCGAAGAGTTCGCCACGCTGCAAAAGCTGAACGCCGACTACAACGCCAAGTTCAGTTTCCCCTTCATCCTCGCGGTGCGCGGCCCGCGCGGTACCGGCCTGGGGCGGCAACAGATCATCGACACCTTCGCGCGCCGCCTGCAGAACCATCCCGACTTCGAGCTGCAGGAGAACCTGCGCAACATCCACCGCGTGGTGGAACTCAGGCTCAACGACAAGTTCGCCGCCACGCCCGCGCTGGGCAACGACGTCTGGGACTGGCATGAAGCGATGTCGCAGTACAGCGACCCGGGCTATCTTGAAAAAGGCCAGCTCACGGTGACCTACCTGACCGAGGCGCACCGCGCCTGCGCGGCCTTCATCAGCGGCACCATGCGGGACTGCGGCTTTGACGAGGTGGGCATTGATGCGGTGGGCAATGTGGTGGGCGTCTACAAGGCCTCGGCGCCGGGCGCCAAGACCCTGCTCACCGGCAGCCATTACGACACCGTGCGCAACGGCGGCAAGTACGACGGCCGGCTCGGCATCTTCGCGCCCATGGCCTGTGTGCGCGAGTTGCACCGCCAGGGCAAGCGCCTGCCTTTCAACATCGAGGTCGTGGGCTTTGCCGAGGAGGAAGGCCAGCGCTACAAGGCGACCTTCCTCGGTTCCGGCGCGCTGATCGGCGACTTCAAGCCCGAGTGGCTGGACCAGAAGGATGCCGACGGCATCACCATGCGCGAGGCCATGCGGAACGCCGGCCTGAAACCTGAAGACATCGGCAACATCAAACGCGAGGCCGGCAACTACCTGGGTTTTGTCGAAGTTCACATCGAGCAAGGCCCGGTGCTCAACGAACTCGATCTGCCGCTGGGCATCGTGACGTCGATCAACGGCAACGTGCGCTACCTCTGCGAGATCACCGGCATGGCCAGCCACGCCGGCACCACGCCCATGAACCGCCGCCGCGACGCGGCCGCCGCTACCGCCGAACTGCTGCTCTACGTGGAGCGCCGCGCCGCGCAAGACGGCGATTCCGTCGGCACCGTCGGCATGCTGCAGGTGCCCAGCGGCTCCATCAACGTGGTGCCCGGGCGCTGCCTGTTCTCGCTGGACCTGCGCGCGCCCGTCGACGCGCAGCGCGACGCGCTGGTGGCCGACGTGCTGGCCGAGCTCAAAACCATTTGTGAACGCCGCGGCGTGCACTTCACGACCGAACTCACCGAACGCGCCGCCGCCGCGCCCAGCGCGCCGGCCTGGCAGCAGCGCTGGGAGCGCGCGGTCGATTCGCTGGGCGTGCCTTTGCATGCCATGCCCAGCGGCGCCGGCCACGACGCCATGAAGCTGCACAAGGTGATGCCGCAGGCCATGCTCTTTGTGCGCGGCCAGAACTCCGGCATCAGCCACAACCCGCTGGAAAGCAGCACCAGCGACGACATCGAGCTTGCGATCCAGGCCTTCACCCATCTGCTCACCCATCTCGCGCCCTGACCACCATGACCTTTTCCACCGATTACGCCCGGCTCGACAGCTGGATAGACGCCCATTTCGACGAGGAAACCGCCTTCCTCCAGCAGTTGATACGCGTGCCCACCGACACGCCGCCCGGCAACAACGCGCCGCATGCCGAACGCACCGCCGACCTCATCAAGGCCTTCGGCTTCGAGGCCGAAAAGCATCCCGTGCCTGAAGCCGATGTGCGTGCTTACGGCATGGAATCCATCACCAACCTGATCGTGCGGCGACAGTACGGCAACAAGGGCGAAGGCAAAACCATCGCCCTCAACGCCCACGGCGACGTGGTGCCACCCGGCGAAGGCTGGACAAAAGACCCCTACGGCGGCGAGATCGTGGACGGCAAGATTTACGGCCGCGCCTCGGCTGTCAGCAAATGCGATTTTGCGAGCTTCACCTTCGCCGTGCGCGCGCTCGAAGCGCTGGGCGCGCCGCTCAAGGGCGCGGTCGAGCTGCACTTCACCTATGACGAAGAATTCGGCGGCGAGATGGGCCCGGGCTGGCTGCTCAAGCAGGGCTTGACCAAACCCGACCTGCTGATCGCGGCCGGCTTCTCGTATGAAGTCGTCACCGCCCACAACGGCTGCCTGCAGATGGAAGTCACGGTGCACGGCAAGATGGCCCATGCCGCGATCCCAGACACCGGTGTCGATGCGCTGCAGGGCGCGGTGCACATCCTCAACGCACTCTATGCGCAGAACACGCTCTACCAGCAGGTCACCTCCAAGGTCGAGGGCATCAAACATCCCTACCTCAATGTGGGCCGCATCGAAGGCGGCACCAACACCAACGTGGTGCCCGGCAAGGTGATGTTCAAGCTGGACCGCCGCATGATCCCCGAGGAGAACCCGGCCGAGGTCGAGGCCAATATCCGCAAGGTGATTGCCGATGCCGCGGCCGAACGCAAAGGCATCACCATCGACATCAAGCGCCTGCTGCTGGCCAATTCCATGCGGCCGCTGCCCGGCAACCAGCCTCTGGTCGAGGCCATCCAGAAACACGGCGAGGCTTTGTTCGGCCAGAAGATCCCGGCCATGGGCACGCCGCTCTACACCGACGTGCGCCTGTACGCCGAAGCCGGCATTCCCGGCGTGATCTACGGCGCCGGCCCGCGCACCGTGCTCGAATCGCATGCCAAGCGCGCCGACGAACGCCTGGAACTCGAAGACCTGCGCCGCGCCACCAAGGTGATTGCGCGCACGCTGCGCGACCTGCTGGCCTGAGCTGACTGCACGATGCCCCCGCTTCGGGGGTAATCACGGACGGAAAAATCCGCAAAAGCGGCGAGCCCGGCGCGACTTTCGCCGAAAATAGGCCGCACGCCGTGCCGGCGAGGGTGTTTCGTCCCCTCGCCCCCTTTACCCGAAAAGCACGGCATTGTTTTTGCTATCCCTTCCGTAGCTCCCGCTACCGCTTCTTCGAGGCGGCCAGTGCTCACTTTTTTGGCCCAGGACCACCCCATGACCCACCGCATGCCCTTGTTTTCCGCCGCGCAACTCGCCAGGGCCGCCGGCCTGCTCGCCGCCACCGCGGCCTTCAGCCTCGCCCATGCGCAGAACACGCCCATCAAGTTCCAGCTCGACTGGCGCTTTGAGGGCCCGGCCGCCCTCTTCCTCACGCCGGTGGCCAAGGGCTACTTCAAGGCCAACAAGCTGGACGTGACGGTGGACGCCGGCAACGGCTCGGGCGGCGCGGTCACGCGCGTAGCCTCGGGCACCTACGACATGGGTTTTGCCGACCTGGCCTCGGTCATGGAGTTCCATGCCAACAACCCTGACGCGCCCAACAAGCCTGTCGCCGTGATGATGGTCTACAACAACACGCCGGCCTCGGTCATGGCGCTCAAGAAGTCGGGCATCAAGACCCCGGCCGACCTCAACGGCAAAAAAATGGGCGCCCCGGTGTTCGACGCCGGCCGCCGTGCCTTCCCGGTCTTTGCCAAGGCCAACAAGATCACCGGCTTCCAGTGGGTCACCATGGACCCGCCGCTGCGCGAAACCATGCTGGCGCGCGGCGACGTCGATGCCATCACCGGCTTCACCTTCACCTCGCTGCTCAACCTCGAGGCGCGCGGCGTCAAGGCCGAGGACGTGGTGGTGCTGCCCTATGCCGACTTCGGCGTGAAGCACTACGGTAACGTCGTCATCGCCTCGCCCAAGCTCATCAAGGAGAACCCGGCCGCCGTCAAAGCCTTCCTGCAGGCCTTCACCAAGGGCGTGAAAGACGTTGTGGCCGACCCTGCCGCCGCGATTGAATTCGTCAAGGCGCGCGACGGCATCATCAACGTGCCGCTGGAAGTGCGCCGCCTGCGCCTGGCGATAGACACCGTGGTCAACAGCCCCGACGCACGCGCCGAGGGCTTCGGCCAGGTCAAAGCCCCTCGCCTCACGCTGATGGCCTCGCAGGTCTCCGACGCCTTCGGCACCAAGACCCGCGTCGACCCCGCGCTGGTGTGGAACGGCTCCTTCCTGCCCACGGCGACTGAACTCAATGTGCTGCCAGTTCCCAAGAAATAAGCATGTCCCTGGCCACTGCCGACAACCCTCATTTCGTTGATTTCCGCGACGTCTGGCTCGCCTACAACGACGAGCTGCTCGCGCGCAAACAGTTTTCCGTCGAGGCCATAGACCTGCAGGTGCGGCAAGGCGAGTTCATCGCCATCGTCGGGCCTTCGGGCTGCGGCAAGTCCACCTTCATGAAGCTCGCCACCGGCCTGAAGATGCCTTCGGCGGGCCGCATCCTGATCGACGGCCGGCCCGTGACCGGGCCGCTCAAGATCTCGGGCATGGCCTTCCAGGCGCCGTCGCTGCTGCCCTGGCGCACCACGGTCGGCAATGTGCTGCTGCCGCTCGAGATCGTCGAGCCCTACCGCAGCCAGTTCAAGGCCAAGCGCAAGGAGTTCGAGGAACGCGCACGGCGCTTGCTGCAAAAGGTCGGCCTGGCCGGTTATGAAGACAAGTTCCCCTGGCAGCTCTCGGGCGGCATGCAGCAGCGCGTGAGCATCTGCCGGGCTCTGATCCACGAGCCCAAGATGCTGCTGCTCGACGAGCCCTTCGGCGCGCTCGACGCCTTCACGCGCGAAGAGTTGTGGTGCATCCTGCGCGACCTCTGGACCGAGCAGCGCTTCAACGTAATCCTGGTCACGCATGACCTGCGCGAGTCGGTGTTCCTGGCCGACACGGTGTATGTGATGAGCAAAAGCCCGGGCCGTTTTGTCGTCAGGCGCGAAATCGACCTGCCGCGCCCGCGCGACCTGGAAGTCACCTACACCCGCGAATTCAGCGACATCGTGCACGAGCTGCGCGGCCACATAGGCGCGATGCGCGGCGGAGCGCAACCGTGAACATGAACAACAAACAACTCGAACGCTGGGCGCCGTGGCTGCTGCTGGCGCTGGTGGTGGCACTGTGGCAGGCCGCGTGCGCGGGTTTCTCGGTGCCCGAGTTCATCTTCCCGGCGCCGCTGGCCATCGCCCAGGCCATGGCCGAATTCGCCGGCCCGATTGCCGAAGCCGCCTGGAAAACCTTCTGGGTCACGATGGTCGGCTTTGGCCTGTCCATCGTCGTCGGCGTGCTGCTGGGTTTCCTGGTCGGTTCATCGCGCCTGGCCTATGCGGCGGTCTATCCGCTGCTGGTGGCCTTCAATGCCGTGCCGAAAGCGGCGATTGTCCCCATCCTGATTGTCTGGTTCGGCATAGGCATTGGCCCCGGCATCCTGACCGCCTTCCTGATCTCGTTTTTCCCCATCACCGTCAACATGGCCACCGGCCTGGCCACGCTGGAGCCCGAACTGGAAGACGTGCTGCGCGTGCTAGGCGCCAAGCGCCGTGACGTGCTCATCAAGGTCGGCCTGCCGAGGTCCATGCCCTACTTTTTCGCCTCGCTCAAGGTGTCCATCACGCTGGCTTTTGTCGGTACGGTGCTGGCCGAGATGACAGCCGGGGATTCGGGGATTGGCTATCTCATGCAGAGTGCCGGGTCGCAGCAACGGCTGGCGTTGGCGTTTGCCGGGCTGGTGGTGATTGGGGCTATGGCGATGGCTATGTATGAGTTGTTTAGTTATGTTGAGAAGCATACGACCGGGTGGGCGCATCGGGGGTCACAGGCTGGCTGAAGTGTCCGGCCTTGCTCCGGCGGTGCGCTCTCTGCTGAGGGTTGCTGGCCGGGGTTGCCCGGCGGCAAGTAACTTTCTTTTGCTTCGCCAAAAGAAAGTCACCAAAGAAAAGGCGACCCGCAGTCTGGGTCCCTACGCTTCGCTACGGGCAACCTGCGGTGCTCGAGCCAAGCGGGGTCTGGCTAAACTCGCCTTCGGCTCAAACAACGCCAGCCCTGATCCGCTTGTCTCTGCGCTCCTCGGCCCAGCCAGGACGG